>NC_008209.1:351250-702500 GCF_000014045.1 Roseobacter denitrificans OCh 114 | reverse complement strand
CGGAAAACAACGCCGTATTCCCACCGATTCAGTGACAAACCACACGCCGGCGTCTTCGCAAACCGCCGCATTTTCAATCACAGCCCGCTCAGGCTGGTTGATTCTTACGCTTCTTTGGCAAGCGCAGGGCCAGCAGCCCCAGAATCACGGCCAGATAGATCAAGGGCTCAAGCTCCCAGACCTTCTTGACCATGATGAAATGCACCGCGCCAAGCACGACCGCGACATAGGCCAGTTTGTGCAGCTTGTGCCATCTGGCCCCAAGCCGCCGCACGAACCAGTTGTTGGATGTGATTGCCAGCGGCACCAACAGCAGGAAACCAATCATGCCGATGGTGATATAGGGACGCTTTAGAATGTCCGCCCAGATCTGGCTGATGATGCCGACATCGAGAACGAGCCAGACCAGCAGGTGCAGGGCGACATATATAAAGGCAAGCAACCCGAAGGTGCGGCGGAACCGGATCAGGTTCACACCAAGGTATCGCCGCAGCGGCGAGATGCACAGGCCGATGATCAGCAGCTGCAACGCAATCTCGCCCAGCTCATGTTCCAGCGCCTTGATCGGTTCGCGCCCAAGGCCACCCGTTTGCGCCAGATACAGCAGCCAGGGCACCGGCAACAGGTACAGTATATAGACCGCCCAAACCGGAACCTTGCGGGCAAAGCCGTTTATGCGATCAGTGAGCGGCATGCTGGATACTATATACTACAGTCTTTGCTCAGTAGAACTTGGTCAGATCCATACCGGCATAAAGGCCTGCGACCTCTTCTTCGTAGCCGTTGAACATGAGCGTCGGGATACGCGGGGAAAACAAACCACCGCCGATCACACGTTCCGTCGCCTGCGACCACCGCGGATGGTCAACCTCGGGATTCACATTTGCGTAAAACCCGTATTCGCTGGGCTGCAATTGCTGCCACGTATTCACCGGCTCTTCATCCGTCAGTGTAATACGCACGATCGACTTGATCGATTTGAAGCCATATTTCCACGGCACCACCAGACGCATCGGCGCGCCGTTCTGATTGGGAATGTCCCGCCCATATATCCCGGTGGCCATGATGGTCAGCGGATGCATCGCCTCATCAAGGCGCAGCCCTTCGACATAGGGCCAGTCGATGAAATTGCTGCTTTGGCCCCGCATCTCGGAAGGCCGGTAGAGGGTTTCGAAACGCACATATTTCGCCCCCGCCTGCACCCCCGCGAATTCCAGCAGGTCCGCCAGTTCAAAACCATTCCACGGGATCACCATCGACCACGCCTCAACACAGCGGAAGCGGTAGATGCGCTCTTCCACGGTCATCGCCTTCATGATGTCTTCGAAATCGTAATCCGCCGGACGATCCACCATCCCGTCGATCTTCACCGTCCAGGGAGAGGTCGTCAGCGCGCCGGCATATCGGACCGGATCATCCTTGCCCGTGCCGAATTCATAAAAGTTGTTGTATTGTGTAATGTCTTCCCACGAGGTGGGCTCCAGCGTCTCATCCGCCGCGACAGCCTGACTGCTCAGGGCGAAACCGGCACCCGCCGCGGCACCCTTCATAAGTTGCCGCCTGTTCAGGAACAACGCCTCATCCGTCACGTCGCGATCTTTAAGGGTATTCTTCCAGCGAAAGGCCATTTTGTGCTCCGGTTTTTTGCGTGTTGCAGCAGTTGTAGGCGCGCGAGCACGCGCGACCAAATGAATTGCGGAGAGATTTCACGCAGATCACCAGAATGTTTGACGCTGTAATAGTGGACAAACCGCCGTCAGAGACCCAAAAGCCCCGGCAGATCACCCATTGCATAAAAGACATCGTCGCACACCGGTGCCAACAGGGCCGCATCGGTTTCCGCCGCAAACCCAAGGCACCACATGCCCGCCGCCTGCCCGGCGCGCGCGCCATTGGGGCTGTCTTCAATCACGACACAGCGCTCCGGCGCGACCCCCGCATCTGCCGCCGCCTTCAGATAGACATCGGGCGCGGGTTTCGGCTGCGCAACATCTTCGCGTGAATAGATGCGCCCGGCCAGCCGGTCCATCAGGCCCGTTTTTGTCAGGGTAATCTGCATCTTTCGATGCGGGCCATTCGAGCCGACCGCATAAAGAATGCCCGCAGCATCCAGTGCATCAAGCACCGCATGCACACCGGGAATGATCGGGACGGAGGTCCCGAGCGTTTCAAAAATCTCGGCGTAAATCTGATCTACCCAGTCCCTGGGCAGGTCGGCGCCCAGTTCCAGCGCTTTTGCTTCCACCCCCATGATCGTGCCGCCCAGAAACATCGCGCCAAGCTCTGCATGGGTCAGGGCCAGCCCATGCCGCCGCAGATTCGCACATAACACATCCGCCGTCAGCGCTTCGCTATCGACCAATACGCCGTCGCAATCAAACAGAACCATTTCGGGGGGCATCTTCATGGGGTTCGTAGTGCACCTCAGCCCGCCCGTCGTCAATGCTCAGGCGGGAAATAGCGGCAGATCACTCACAGCTTCTGACAAATTCGTTATTGGAAATATTCCCGCACCGGTGCTTAGCGCATGGGCCGCCCCGATCAATGCCAAACCGTTGAAAAACAGGGTGATCCAGATGGCGATCTCATGCGTTTCCCTCTCAATGCCAACGACGGCAGACCTTAACGAAATCAAACAAGTGGGAGAATTCCATGCTTCGTAAAACACTCTTTGCCCTGACTGCCGCAACCGCTCTGGCGGGCACCGCCGCCTTTGCAGGTGCCAAGAAAGACATCGTCGACACAGCCGTCAACGCCGGCACATTCGAAACACTTGTCGCAGCCGTCAGCGCTGCGGAACTTGTGGACACGCTCAAAGGTGACGGCCCCTTCACCGTATTTGCCCCCACGGATGAAGCATTCGCCGCTCTGCCCGAAGGCACGGTCGAAAACCTGCTGAAGCCGGAGAACAAGGACCAGCTTGTTGCGATCCTGACCTATCACGTTGTCGCGGGCAAAGTCATGTCCACCGATCTGACCGACGACATGACAGCAGCGACAGTGAATGGCAGCGACATCATGATTGATCTCGACGATGGCGTGAAAGTCAATGAAGCCAGCGTGGTCACAGCGGACATCGAAACATCGAACGGCGTGATCCACGTCATTGATGCGGTGATCCTGCCCCCACAAAGCTAAAGCGTCCTGTGAAAAACCTGACTCACGTAACGCTGCCTGAAAACAACGGTTTCAACGCGTTACGTGATGTTTGATGTTTCAGGCATTTCGTCACACGCTTTAATTCACAATTGCGCAAAACAATGGCCCGGCAAAACTGATTTGCCGGGCCATTTCAATTTTCAAGGTGGGTCAGTGTACGACCGCTTCATCCGGCTTGGGCCTGTTGGTGGCCGCGACGCGGTCTCCGATCAGCAGCCCTTCGCTGCCGACACTGACCTGAATGACATCACCGTCCTTGACGTCCCCTGCCAGAATCATCTCGGCAAGCGGGTCCTGCAAGGCGCGCTGTATCACACGTTTCAACGGCCTTGCGCCGAACACGGGGTCATACCCTTCATCCGCAAGCCACATGCGCGCCGCGTCATCCAGTTCCAGCGCGATCTTGCGCCCGGCCAGCCGCTTGAGCAGACGCGCCATCTGAATTTCCACGATTCCGTCCATGTCGGCCCGACCAAGGCGATCAAAGATGATCGTCTCGTCCAGACGGTTCAGGAACTCAGGCCGGAAATGGGCGCGCACGGCATCCATCACATCGCGCTTGGCCGCAGAGGCATCCGCCCCGTCGGGCAGCTGGCTGAGCGCCTGCGCCCCAAGGTTTGACGTCAGCACGATCAAGGTTTGCTTGAAATCCACCGTGCGACCCTGACCGTCGGTCAAGACCCCGTCGTCCAGCACCTGCAACAGCACGTTGAAGACATCCGGATGGGCCTTTTCAACCTCATCGAACAGAACCACCTGATAGGGTCTGCGCCGCACAGCTTCGGTCAGCACACCGCCCTCATCATAGCCGACATATCCGGGAGGCGCCCCGATCAGTCGGGCAACCGCGTGTTTTTCCATGAACTCCGACATGTCGATGCGCACCATCGCATTGTCATCGTCAAACAGGAATTCCGCGACCGCCTTGGTCAATTCGGTTTTACCAACACCGGTTGGCCCGAGGAACAGGAACGAACCCAAAGGCCGGTTCTCATCGTTCAGACCCGCGCGGGCACGCCGCACCGCGTTGGAAATCGCCCGCACCGCGGAATTCTGCCCGATCACGCGGCCATGCAACTGATCTTCCATGCGCAGCAGTTTATCGCGTTCGCCTTCCAGCATCTTGCCCGCCGGGATACCGGTCCAACGCTCCACCACGCTGGCGATCTGCTCAGGGCGCACGGCCTCTTCGACCATCACGTCGCCGTCGTCCCGCCCCTCGGCAGCCTCCAGTTGCTTTTCCAGTTGTGGGATCACACCATAGGACAATTCGCCCGCCCGGCCGAGGTTCCCCTCGCGCTTGGCGATTTCCAGCTCCGCGCGGGCGTGATCAAGCTGCTCCTTGAGGTCGCGCGCACCCGCCATCTTGTCCCGCTCTGCCTGCCATTTCGCGGTCATCGCATCACTGCGCTCCTGCAATTCGGCCAACTCCTTTTCGAGCGTTTCAAGACGGTCCTTGCTCGCCGCGTCATCCTCAAGCCGAAGCGCTTCGGCCTCGATCTGCATCTGCAGGATCTGACGGTCGATCGCATCCAGCTCTTCGGGCTTGCTGTCCACTTCCATGCGCAACCGCGACGCCGCCTCATCCATCAGGTCAATCGCCTTATCCGGCAAAAACCGGTCCGTGATATACCGATGGCTCAGCGTCGCAGCGGCAACCAAAGACGAATCCGAAATCCGCACACCGTGGTGCAGTTCGTATTTCTCCTTGATGCCGCGCAGGATCGAAACGGTATCCTCGACCGTTGGCTCCTGAACCATCACAGGCTGGAACCGACGGGCCAGTGCCGC
Organism: Roseobacter denitrificans OCh 114; assembly: GCF_000014045.1. NCBI lineage: Bacteria > Pseudomonadati > Pseudomonadota > Alphaproteobacteria > Rhodobacterales > Roseobacteraceae > Roseobacter > Roseobacter denitrificans. Next base: position 697,550 of record NC_008209.1, on the reverse strand, counting down.
GTCTTTCTCGACGTATTTGCGGTATTCATCCAGCGTGGTTGCGCCGACACAATGCAGTTCACCGCGCGCAAGGGCAGGTTTGATGAGGTTGGCCGCGTCCATCGCGCCATCCGCCTTGCCCGCGCCGACAAGCGTGTGCATCTCGTCAATGAACAGGATGATCTCCCCCGCCGCCTCGGTGACTTCGGTCAGCACCGCCTTAAGACGCTCTTCGAATTCACCGCGGAATTTGGCACCGGCGATCAACGCGCCCATGTCCAGCGCCAACAGTTTCTTGTTGCGCAGGGATTCAGGCACATCGCCGTTCACGATCCGCAGGGCCAATCCTTCGGCAATCGCGGTTTTACCGACACCCGGCTCCCCGATCAGCACCGGGTTGTTCTTGGTCCGGCGGCTCAGAACCTGCATGGCGCGGCGGATTTCCTCGTCCCGCCCGATAATCGGGTCGATCTTGCCCGCCTCGGCCCGCTCCGTCAGGTCCATCGCGTATTTCTTCAACGCGTCATAGCCTTCTTCGGCAGTGGCCGTGTCCGCTGTGCGCCCCTTGCGCACATCATTGATCGCACCGTTCAACGCCTGCGCAGTTACATTTCCTGCATCCAAGGCCGTTTTGGCCCCCGATTTCACCATGCACAGCGCCATCAATATACGTTCGACGGGGACAAAGCTGTCACCGGCCTTCTTGGCCAGTTGCTCCGCCTCGGCGAGAACCTTGGTCGTGGTGCCATCCACATATACCTGTGCCGCATCGCCTGTCACCTTGGGCATTTTACCCAGTGCCAGATCAACAGACTCCAGAACCCGCGCCGGTTGCCCGCCCGCGGCCGAGATCAGATTGCTGGCCAGCCCCTGATCATCGTCCATCAATGCTTTCAGTAAGTGTTCGGCGGCCAGCCTCTGATGGCTTTCGCGCGCCGCTATCGTCTGTGCCGCCTGGATGAAACCGCGCGACCGTTCCGTGAACTTGCTCAAGTCCATGGCTATCTCCTTTTCGTTAAGCGTCCCTTTTGCGCTGCGCCCGGCTTGGCGGCACGTCAGCGTCCTGGACCTTTCCAATTACTTGGGAAGCGGAACCCGACGCTTCAAGAGCGAAGCAGTACCACCTCCGCCTTTCTTCTACTTTAACGCGCCGCAAAACGCCGTGATCCATATCAAAAACCGCAGAGGGAATAGGCCGCCGCCTTTCCCCGTTACCCCTGTCGCGTACTCGCGTAAATTGGCTTCAAGAGGTTTGTGTAGCGCGTGTTCTGTTGAATGGTTTGCCTCTTACGTACGAATAGTGACGAGTTGGCATGGTACGCCACTAACGCATAACAACGCCTGCGCGTCAAAGCGGCCTGCACCGATGAACGACCTGAGGTGGTTTATCCCTGCGCATCATCCTTCCCCCGGATGGGCCGCTTTGGCTGCGCGCAGGCAGTAAATTGATCCTATGCCCGAGCATCGTCCGCCGACTGTGTTCGGGCTTTTTCACACGCATGCTACCGCACCACATAGACAGGATGCACCGCAGCGCATAAAGCATCGCCTGACCCACAGGAGAATGCCCGATGACTGACACCACAACACCCGACGACCGCCTGATCGTGGCACTGGATGTCCCGAACGCCCTCGCCGGGCAAGAGCTTGCCGCGCAGATCGGGGATGCGGTTGGGTTTTACAAGATTGGCCTTGGCATGTTGACGGGCGGCGGGCTGGCCCTGGCCAATGAGCTCAAGCAAGAGCATGGCAAGCGCATCTTTCTGGACATGAAACTCTTTGACATCGGTGCGACGGTCGAAGCCGCCGTGCGGGGCCTTGCGCAATTCGAGCTGGATTTCCTGACGGTGCACGGTGATCCCCATGTGGTGCGCGCCGCGCGCGAGGGTGCTGCCGATTCCGACATGAAAATCCTCGCCGTGACGATCCTGACGTCGCTGGATCGCGGCGATCTGGATCATTGTCTGATCAGGGATGGGGAACTGTCCGATCTGGTGCAGATGCGCGCGGACCGCGCCTTTGAGGCCGGGGCCGATGGCGTCATCGCCTCCCCCCATGAGGCGGCACTGATCCGGGCACTGCCCTCTGCCACCGGACGGTTGATCGTAACCCCCGGTGTGCGCCCTGCGGGTGCTGATCTGGGCGATCAAAAGCGAGTCGCCACGCCCGCAAATGCGATCGCCGATGGCGCGGACCACATTGTTGTGGGTCGCCCGGTCTGGAAATCGCCAAATCCACGTGCAGCGGCGCAAGCCATCCTGAGCGAGTTGCAAAGCCCACAAGCCCACAGTCCAAATCGCTGAAAATCCACTGGAATCCAGATTTATCCACAACCTGAGGGGGAGCATCGCAGCGCCCCTGCGACGCTAAAGACTGTGGCACACAGACAACAGACAACAGGATGTAGCAGAATAACGGTGCCACGGCTTAGGTAAATTCACTCACAAGTGGTAGGGTTAACAGGAGTGATACTCCCCGACGAACCGTTTCTTCCTGAGGTTCGTTACCTCCCCCCGCTTCACGCAGCGGGGGGCTTTTCGATCTGACGGTCGAACAGTCGCTCCGCCGCCGATGCGAATGTAGCATTTTCATGGGTTCCGATCTGACCTATCCTGCCCCTCAAGCGTTCTCCACATAGCTGCGATATGCCAACACTCTGCCGCGACTGTTTTTCCCTATTCGACCACGGGCAACGTTGCCCCGCGTGCAACAGCCCGCGCCGGATCGCGCATGCCGAACTGAACGAACTGTCCATCGCCCATATGGACTGCGACGCCTTTTACGCCTCGGTGGAAAAGCGCGACAATCCTGAACTTGAAGGCAAGCCCGTGATCATCGGCGGGGGACGGCGCGGCGTTGTCTCAACCGCCTGTTATGTCGCGCGCATTCGCGGTGTGCGTTCCGCAATGCCCATGTTTCAGGCCCTGAAACTCTGCCCCGACGCGGTCATCATCAAACCCCGGATGCAGGCCTATGTGGAGGCCTCACGCGCGATCCGCGCGATGATGGAAGAACTGACACCTGCCATCGAGCCGCTGTCGCTGGACGAAGCTTTCATGGATTTGTCCGGCACCGCGCGGCTGCACGGGGCACCTCCGGCGGTCATGCTGGCCAGACTGGTCAAGCGGATGCATCAGGAACTGGGTCTGACCGGGTCAATCGGACTGTCACATAACAAGTTTCTGGCCAAGGTGGCGTCTGACCTCGACAAACCGCATGGTTTTTCGATCATCGGCAAGGCGGAAACCGCCGCCTTCCTGCGCAACAAGCCGGTGCGCATGATCTGGGGTGTGGGCGCTGCGGGGCAGGCCTCGCTTGAAAAGGCGGGGATTCGCACTTTTTCCGACCTGTTGCGCTGGGACAGGCGCGATCTGGGCGCACGGTTCGGCTCCATGGGCGACAGGCTCTGGCATCTGGCGCGGGGCGAAGATCACCGCCGCGTTTCGGCCCATGCCCCGATGAAATCCATCTCCAATGAAACAACCTTTCATGATGATACCTCTGATCCGGAGCTTCTGGACGGGCACCTGTGGCGCATGGCCGAAAAGGTCTCAGACCGGGCCAAGGCCAAACAGCTTGCAGGCCGGGTCGTCACGCTGAAACTCAAGCGCGCGGATCATTCGCTGCTGTCACGCAGGATCAGCCTGCGCGACGGGACGCAGATGGCGGATACGATCTATCGCACCGCCCGCAGCCTGTTTGATCAGGTCGGCGACGAGGGTCCCTACCGCCTGTTGGGCTGTGGTCTGTCGGACCTCATTCCCGAAGACAGTGCGGATCTGTCGGGGGACCTGCTCGACCCGCAGGCACAGCAACGAAGTGCCGCCGAACGCGCAACAGACAAGATACGGGATCGTTTTGGCGCGGATGCCATCCTGAAAGGGCGCTCGCTGCGCTGAACCTACTCGGCAGCCAGCGGCACCGGTTCCCGACCGATCTGCGCGATTTCAGAAACCGCAGCACGCAAGGCCGCGCGCACAGCTTCAAAGTTGGAATTGGGCCGAATGCGTTTCTCATCCATGTAAAGCGCGCGATCAAGCTCCACCTGCACCGCATGTTGACCGCGCTGCGGGCGCCCATATGCCTGCGCGATATAGGCCCCGGCAAAAGGCGCATTGCGCGCCACGCGAAACCCTTGTGCGACGAATGCGGCTTCGACACGCTCAACGACACTGCCTGCGGCGGCCGCGCCGAAGCGATCGCCCAACACGATATCCGGACGCGTCCCGCCGGACCGCGCGACACTTTCTACGGCTTCATGCGGCATCGAATGGCAATCAATCAACACAGCCTGTCCGTGAAACCGATGCGCATCGTCCAACAAAACCTGAAGCTTTTGGTGGTAAGGGTGCCAATACCGGTCAAGACGCTCCTGCGCATCGACCATGGCGATCTTGCCGCGATAAATTGCGCGCCCATTGGCCACGACCCGTGGAATGACGCCCAGCCCGGATGCAACCCTCGGATTGTGCCCTTGGCGGCGTACACCTTCTATCAACGCGGGGTCCAACTCATCCGGGCTGCGGTTCAGATCGACATAGGCACGCGGCGCTGCGGCCTTGATGAACCGCGCCCCAAAGGCGGGCGCGCAATCAAACAGGCGATCCACGAACGCATCTTCGGATGAGCGTATCAACTGGTCATTCAGAACGGTTTTACGCATCATGTCCTTTGGATATGCCGACCCGCTGTGGGGTGAGGCAAAAACCACGCAAGACGTGTCGCGGGCGGGCAAACAGATGTGATAGGCGGTGTGTAACATGCGTAATCCTTCGCCTCATACATAGCGCAGAAAAATTGAAAACCAAAAGCCCTTGATCCCCCGGACGACTCCTTTTATAGACGCCGCTACCGGCGCGTTTTTTCGCGCCCCATTTTTGTATGGGGCAACGGAATGCGCGGCCAAATAGTGGGTGATTAGCTCAGCGGTAGAGCACTTCGTTGACATCGAAGGGGTCACTGGTTCGATCCCAGTATCGCCCACCATGAGATACACTGGTCCGTTTCGGCGGGCTGCCCGAAACCCGGCGCCCCACCGCGCCACAACATGAGGAGAACGACCATGAAGGTTCGCAATTCGCTCCGCTCGCTCAAGAATCGGCACCGCGACTGCCGTGTTGTGCGCAGGAAGGGCCGCGTCTACGTCATCAACAAGACGCAACGCCGGTTCAAAGCCCGTCAGGGTTAAACCAAGCAAATCACGAAAAAAGGCCGCCCCACCCGGGCGGCTTTTTTTATGCGCTCAACAGGGAAATGCGCGCACCTCATAGGCGGGATCGGAAAAGTAGGGCGCGAAATCCGTTGGAATCACCGGATCATCCGTGCCGGCGGACAAGCGATCAGGTGCAAAACGGTTCGGGAATTGCACCAACTCCCCCTCCTGCGTCAACCGCGTGGCATAGCCCTCCAGATCGTCAAACGGCGGCTGTGGTCGTGCAAACTCTGCGACGCTGAACCGCTGACAAATGAACTGAGCCTTCACCATGATGGCGTCGTCACTGGCAGTGAAATCAATCACGTGCCCCAGTTTGGTCGCAAAATCCATCACGGCAAAGCGCAGCGGCCCATCCAGAACGAACAGCGTCGTTTCATCCTTGCCGAATAACTCCGCTTCGCCGCGCCACTGCGCACCGGTTGCAAATCGCACGTCATATTCCCCCGGCGGCACCAGCACCTTGAAGAATTCCCCGCCCTCGATAAAGGCCGCAAGCGCCGGGGCATGGGTTTGCGCATCCACCAGCGTCATCATGAAATCCTGACCCGGTGCTGTTTTGACCTGCAGCGGAAACACCGCGGGCAGGCCCGTCTTGTTCCACATAAGACCGGCGCGCGGTTCTTCTGCCCCGCCGGATGTCGCCAGAAGGCCCAACCACAAGGCGCTCAGGAGTGTGAATTTCAAGACCGCTTTATGCACCAGATTCCTATACCATACCTTCGGTTTTGATGCGAACCACGGCACCACAGTGCTTGCAGTGTACCGCGTCATGGTCATGTTTGGTCAATCCGCAGGACTGACAGGTATACTGTACCTTGGGCGGCTGGATGATGGCCCGCGCAAGCTGCACAAACAGGGCCACGCCCACCACCATGATCACCACAGCCAGCAGTTTGCCGCCCGTGGTGGTTGGTGTGATATCCCCATACCCGGTGGTCGTCAGCGTGGAGACGGTGAAATAAAGCGCGTTGATATAGCCCTCAAGCCCCGTCCCACGTTCGACAAACAGCGCAAAGACGACCGAGGTCGTGAAAAATACGAACACAAACAGGTTGATGGCCGCGATGACGGCCCCTTCATGTTTGACAAAGAACGGACTGACACGCCGCAGATCACGCAGCAGGTGATAGGAGTGGATGATCCGCAGGCCGCGCAGAATACGCAGAAAGGCGAGGTTTGCGTGAATGAAAGGCGCGATCAACAAAGACAGGATCACGATCACATCCGCAATTGTGTAGATTTTCAAAAGCATCTCCCTGCGGTCGCTCGCAATCCAGAGCCGCGCGGTAAAATCCGCCAGAATCAACAGGCCAAGCACAAACCCAAGGGCTTCCAACCCCACTGTCGCCTGGAGAGGCGCAATGGCGATGAACAGGATGATCGTGAACACATCGAATAGTATCAGGCCAAACCGGAACCGCCGAGAACGCTGCTGTGAGCCTGTGTAAAGCTCCGTCATGGTTTGTTTCAGGTCACGCATCATGGCGCACATCAACTCAAAACCCGGCTGGCTTGGCAAGGACAATCAGGGGGCAGAACGTATGACCTCGCGAAACCGTGCGCGCAGAACGGGCTTGCGCTCCGGGCTTCAAGACATAGGTTCACCTGCATACTCGCAAATGGAAGAGGCTCCCATGACCATCGCAACGGAATACACCCCGCCCAAAGTCTGGACGTGGGACGCAGAAAACGGTGGCAAATTCGCCAGCACCAACCGCCCCATCGCAGGCCCGACACATGACAAGGACCTGCCGGTCGGCAAACACTCTTTGCAGCTTTATTCGCTTGCCACGCCGAACGGCGTCAAGGTCACGGTGTTGCTCGAAGAGTTGCTGGCACTTGGCATTACCGACGCCGAATATGATGCATGGCTCATCAAGATCGGCGATGGCGACCAATTCGGCAGCGGTTTCGTCGAGGTGAACCCGAATTCGAAAATCCCCGCCCTGATGGACCGCTCAGGCGATACGCCGCAGCGCGTTTTCGAATCCGGTGCCATCCTTCTCTATCTGGCTGAAAAATTCGGCCACTTCATCCCGGATGATGCCGCCGGGCGCGCCGAAACGCTGTCATGGCTCTTTTGGCAAATGGGCTCCGCGCCTTATCTGGGTGGTGGTTTTGGCCACTTCTACGCCTATGCTCCCGAAAAGATGGAATACCCGATCAACCGCTTTTCGATGGAGACAAAGCGTCAACTCGACGTGCTTGACCGGCAACTCGCCGAACGTGACTTCATCGCAGGTGACACCTACACGATCGCCGATATGGCAATCTGGGCGTGGTACGGGCAACTCGTGCTCGACCGGTTCTATGATGCTGCCGAATTTCTGGACGTGACCAGCTACACGCATGTGCTGAACTGGGCTGAAAAGATCGACGCCCGCCCCGCCGTTCAGCGGGGGACGCATGGTAAACCGCATGTCGGGTGCCCCGGAAACGCAACTGCATGAACGCCATGACGCGTCAGATTTCGAGACACAGACGCAGGACAAGATCGGCGAAAAGTCCTGAGGATTGCGGACCGGGGGCGCGATGGATCACGTCGCGCCCTCGGAACAGGCCGCGCATTACAGGCCCGCGCCGCCCCCTTCGCCGGGCTCTCGCCCTTCGAAAAACGCGAAAACATCGTCAAACACTGGCAAATGTGACGCAAACATCAGATGGCCCTGTCCCTCGTATCCGGTGACGGGAACGCCACCGAGTTGCGCGGCAAAACGCCGGATCTGTTCAGGTGAAAACACCGGGTCCTCCAGCCCATGGAAAAACCGGATGCGCCCCTCTTCAAAGGCAATATCCCTGGGCAGGCGCCAGCGTCGCAAATCGGCCATATGCGCCCGTGGCAAGCCGCCTTCGGGGAAAACAATCCGATCCGCACGCGCTGCGATGATCTGCGCCGCACGGGTGCTGAGCGCCTGATCAGACAGCACCGGCGTGCCAAAGAGCAACAGCCGGTAATACGCAAGCCAGACCCTACGCAGGCGAACCGATCTGACCCGCCACGCAGCATTCAGGATCAATCGCGTGGTGCGGATGGCCGTTTCCGCCCCGCCGCCACACTCAACGGCCGGGGACAATCCGGCCACTTTCACCTCGTTGCGCATCCGCGCGGCAGCCGAGATCGCGATGGGCGCACCTGTCGAAAAGCCAAGCAGGCGAAACGGCGTATCCGGATATGCCGCAGCCAGCCCTGCGATATCACCCGCCGCCTGTTCGATCCTGAGCGCCGGAGACAGCGCGCGACCGTCCAGTCCGGGAAAGCGATAGGTCGCCACCCCATACCCCGCCTCCTGCCAGGGCAGGGCCGGGGCAAAAATATCCCCGCGTGACAAGGCCCCGGGAATCAGAACCGCTATGACGCGCGCCTGCGACAGTGCTTTCGCGTCATAGCTGAGATGCGTCATATTAGTCGTAGCTGCGCTGATCTTCTATGACCACACCGTCCTTGGGCAGGCTGCCCATGGGGACAATTTCCACCGTCGCTTTCAGCTTGAGCGTTTCGACCACCGTTGACGCATAGCGCGTTGCATCCGCGCTGTCGTCTGCCTCGACCTTGACGGTCATCGCGTCCTGCTCATTCGCACGGGTGATGACAACACGGGCCTTTGCGACCTCCTCATGGTGGTCAACAAAGGATGCCACCTGTTCGGGGCGCACGAACATCCCCTTGACCTTGGCGGTCTGATCCGCGCGCCCCATCCATCCCTTGATGCGGCGGTTTGTACGACCACACGGGCTTTCGCCGTCCATGAAGGCGCTCAGATCACCGGTGGAAAAACGGATCAGCGGGTAATCGGGGTTCAGCGTGGTGACAATGACCTCGCCAACTTCCCCCTCTGGCACAGGTGTGCCGGTGCCGGGTGTGACAATCTCAACGACCACCTGTTCATCGAGAATAAGCCCCTCCATCGCGGGCGATTCATAGGCCACGTTGCCGAGATCCGCCGTCGCGTAGCATTGCAGACACAGAACCCCCCTATCGGCATATTCCTTGCGCAACGACGGAAACAGCGCACCACCGCCCACTGCCGCCTTGGTAATGTTCAGCGCAACGCCCATGGCATCGGCCTTATCAAGGATCACCTTGAGGAAATCGGGCGTGCCCGCATAGGCGGTGGTGCCAACGTCCCGCGCGGCGGTGATCTGCAATTCGGTCTGTCCCGTGCCCGCTGGCAACACAGTCGCCCCTACCGCATGCGCGCCGCTTTCAAAAATCGCACCCGCCGGTGTCAGATGATAGCCAAAACAGTTCTGGACAATATCCCCCTTGCCAATGCCGACCGCATGCAGGAAGCGGCCCATGCGAAACCAGTCATGGTTCACGTCAAAGGGTTCGTAGATCGGGCCCGGCGACTGAAAGATATGGCTGAATCCCGTGGCCGGTTTCGTGGTGAAGTTGCCGAACGGCATATGCATTGATTGCGCATCTCCCAGATCGGATTTGCGCAGCACCGGCAGTTTCGCCAATGCCGCCACATCGGTAATGTCGCCTGCGGTATACCCGTTCAGCCGCCCCGCATATCCTTGCAACGCCTGCGCTCTGGCGATCTGTTGCGGCAATATCCGGCTCAGATGCGCGGCACGCTCATCCGCTGAGCGCACTTCCAAGCCGTCAAAAAATAAATCTGAATGCTTTTTCATTGGTTCAAATGATCCCGAGGCCGCTCTTGAAAGCGGCTATAATGTATTCTGGTCAAAAACTGTCATATCCTGCACGGCACGCCTCGCTGCAAATCCGCAGCGGGCTTTTGCAATCGCCAGCGATGGCTGCTTTGTCGTGGGGCCGCGCACTTTGTTCCTCCTTCAGCTGAGCCAACGCTTGCGTCGGCGGTAACTACGCACATCGCGAAAGGACTTTCGCCCCTGTTCAGACATACCCAGATAAAATTCCTTTACGTCCGGGTTTTCCCGCAAATCCGCTGCGGGTCCATCCATCACAACACGTCCGGATTCCAAAATATACCCGTAATGCGCGAAGCGTAGCGCCACATTCGTGTTCTGCTCCGCCAACAAAAAAGTTACCCCCTCGTTTTCATTGACAGATTTCACGATCTCAAAAATTTGCTCAACCAGCTGCGGCGCAAGACCCATCGAGGGTTCATCGAGCAGAATCGTTTCCGGTTTTGACATCAGCGCCCGCCCGATGGCAGTCATCTGCTGCTCTCCGCCCGAGGTATAGCCCGCCTGGCTTTTGCGCCGCTCTTTCAGGCGCGGGAAATAGTCATAGACCATCTCCAGATCACGTTGGATCGCGGCCTTGCCCTCGCGCCGCGTATAGGCACCGGTCAGCAGGTTTTCCTCGACCGTGAGGTGTTCAAAGCAGTGCCGCCCTTCCATCACCTGCACGACACCGGATTTCACGATATCGGCGGGGTCCTGATGCTGGATGACGGTGCCGCGATATTTGATGGAGCCTTTCGTCACCTCGCCGCGCTCAGAGGCCAAAAGGCCCGAAATCGCCTTGAGGGTCGTCGTCTTGCCCGCGCCATTCCCACCGAGCAAGGCGGTGATGCCCCCCTGCGGCACATTCAGGCTCACGCCTTTCAGCACGAGAATAACGTGGTTGTAGATCACCTCGATGTTGTTCACTTCGAGAACGTTCTCGGTCTGGCCCTCTGCTGCGTCGAACATTTCCATCGCTCCTGATCTGTGCGCCGGGCCGCCCCTGTCTGCCCGTTGAACGCCCGCTGGATGCAGGACGTCCGGCCTGTCTCGTGGTGCGTTCCCCGGCGACAGATCCGCCGCCGGGAAACGCGTCAGTGTTTAGTCACACCCCGGTGTGATGTTGTTTTCGGCTGCAAAGGCTGCGGCATCCTCGGCGATCAATGGCCCGATGACATCCTGATCCGACTGTTCGTAATCGGAAATCAGCGTCCACTGGTCATTTGTCCCGCTCCACTGCGCCATGGCGACGAAGCCACCACCGCCGTGGTTTTCGCAGGATACTTCAAACGCAGGACCAAAGCCCGGCAGACCCAGAGCCGCCATCTTCTCTTCGGTGATCTTGAGCGCCTCCATGCCATCGCGCATCATAGGTGCCGTAATCTCGGCCACGCCGTGGATTTCCTGCGCGGTCCTGGCCGCTTCTGCCGCCAACATCGCCGCATAAAGGCCGCGGTTATACAGAACCGTACCGATCTGATCCCCGGCACCTGCGGCCTTGCCTGCATCAACAACGTATTTCTGGATGTCGTCAAACACCGGGAAATCACTGCCGACATTGTGGAAGGCCAACGCTTTGTACCCATCAGCAGCAGCGCCAGCAGGACGCACGTCATTTTCAGAGCCAGACCACCAGATGCCGATGAAATTCTCCATCGGGAAACGGATGTTCGCGGCTTCCTGAATGGCGACCTGATTCATCACCCCCCAGCCGTACATGATGACATTATCAGGGCGTTCGCGACGAATCTGCAACCACTGCGATTTCTGTTCCTGCCCGGGGTGATCCACGGCCAGCAACATCAACTCGAACCCGTGCTTTTCCGACAGTTCTTCGAGGGTGCGGATCGGCTCCTTGCCATAGGCGGAGTTGTGATAGACCAGCGCGATCTTCTTGCCCTCAAGCGATCCGTCGTTCACGTCCAGCAGATGCTTGATCGCAAAGGACGCACCATCCCAATAGTTCGCAGGGTAGTTAAAGATGTTGCGAAACACCGTGCCATCCTTGGCAGAGGTACGGCCATAGCCCATCGAATGAACCGGGATGCCATCCGCCGTCGCCTTGGGGATCAGCTGATAGGTGATGCCGGTCGACAGGGGTTGATAGACCAGCGCGCCCTCCCCCTTGGTGCTCTCGTAACACTCAACCCCTTTTTCCGTGTTATACCCGGTTTCGCATTCCGGCACCCGCGTCATGACACCGCCGATCCCGCCGTCGCGTTCATTCAGCAGCGTGAAGTAATCCGCATAGCCATCCGCAAAGGGGATGCCGTTCGCCGCATATGGGCCCGTGCGGTAGCTCAGCGACGGAAAGACAAGGTCCGCCATCACCGGACTTGCCGCCATCACGGCCGCAACGGCCCAGGTTCCTATTTTGTGTTTCATCGGTATTTCCTCCCTAAATTGTTGTCCGATGCGCCGGCGATCCGGCGTCTTATCAGCAGGCTGCCCCGCCTTTCGTTTTTATGCCTCACCCTAGTGCGGGAAAGGCCACAAGCGTAGCTTTTCCTTGGCCAGTCGCCAAAGCTGTGCAAGGCCGTGCGGCTCAACGATCAAAAACACGATGATCAACGCGCCCACGATCACCAGATTGAGGTGCGCCACGATATCCGTGGGCCAGCCAAACCAATCAACGCCGATCACCTTGAGCAACACCGGCAACAGCACCAGAAATGCCGCCCCCGCGAAAGAGCCAAAGATCGACCCGAGGCCCCCGATGATGATCATGAAGAGCACAAGGAAGGATTTGGTGATCCCAAAGACCTCGCCAACCTCCACAGCGCCCAGATAGATCGCGAAAAACAACGCACCTGAAATGCCCACAAAGAACGAACTGACCGCAAAGGCCGTCAGCTTGGCCTTGAGCGGGTTCACCCCGATGATCTCGGCGGCGATGTCCATATCCCGGATCGCCATCCACTGCCGTCCCATCGACCCGCGCGTCAGATTGCGCGCAATAATGGCGCTTGCAATGGTGAAAATCAGGCAGAACACATAGGCCGCCCATGCGTCCGTATTGGGGCCTGTGATGATGATTCCAAAGGTGTCCCGCTCGGGCGCGTTGATCTGACCCGAGGCCGAATAGTTATAAAACCAGGAAACACGGTTAAACATCCAGACCAGAAAAAACTGCGCAGCCAGCGTCGCAACGGCCAGATAAAACCCCTTGATCCGCAGGGATGGCAGGCCAAACAACACCCCGACCCCGGCCGTGATAACCCCTGACAGAAGAACATGAATGAACATGCTGACCTCCGGAAAAGCGGTCATCAGCTTGTAACAGGCATAGGCCCCCACGGCCATGAAACCGCCCGTGCCAAGGCTCACCTGCCCGCAATATCCAACCAGAATATTCAGCCCGATCGCCGCGATCGAATAGATCAAAAAGGGCATGAAGATCGAATTGACCCAATAATCATTGATTACAAAGGGGATGATGACAATCGCGATGAACAACACCGCATAATAGCGATAGCGGTCAAACCGGATTGGAAAGGTCTGGCTGTCCTCGGGGTAGGTTGTGCTGAAATCACCTGCTTCACGATAGAGCATTACGACCCTCCCTGCGCATTATCAGATGGTTGCTCGCGCCGGATACCCGTCACGGCATCGGCAGTTGTCTTAGTGGTTTTATGCCGCTCAAACATGGCGCTGCTCCGCCCTTGAGAAGTTAACCACGTTACAGAAATTCTCACGATTTCCTAATTTTGCCCCAATTGCACCGGCACAACGTCTTTGGTGGGACGGAGTGGGTGACATGACGGCGGTACTGAACGAAATCAGAAATCTGGATGCGCGGCTGGACCGGGGGGAGATCACCCCGGCGGAGTATGAAGCGGCACGCGGGCAGCTTCTGCAGGACATCGAAGACGCAGAAAGCGATTTCATCGACATCACCCCGGCACCCACGGCCCGCAAGGCGCGACGGCAGGGGTCCTCCGCATTGGGTCTCGGTCTGGTGGTCTGCCTGTTGGTGATGAGCCTGTGCATCAGCCTGACCTTGCTGTTCCTGCCCGATCTCAATCTGGCGCTGACCCTGGGCGTGACGATCCTCGCAGCGCTCAGCGTGGCCTTGTTGCAGGTCAAGGACGACTGACGCTGCGCGCCCCGGTGCGCCCCCATGACGTCAAACGCGCTCAATGATCTTCTCCCCAAAGAGGCCCTGAGGCCGGAACAGCAAGAATACCAGCGCCAACATATAGGCAAACCAGTTTTCCGTGGCGCCGCCAAGGTACGGCTGACCAATCAGAAACTCGAACAGTTTTTCACCAACCCCGATGATCAGACCGCCAACGATCGCGCCGGGGATCGAGGTGAAACCGCCAAGCATCAGCACCGGCAGCGCTTTGAGCGCAATAAGGGACAGCGAAAACTGCACACCCGATTTCGCCCCCCACATGATACCGGCAACAAGGGCCACGAAACCCGCCAGCGACCACACCAGAATCCAGATGAAATTGAGCGAAACACCCACGGACAAGGCCGCCTGATGATCATCCGCCACCGCCCGCATGGCCCGGCCCTGCTTGGTGTATTGCGCAAACAACACGAGGCCCAGCACCAGAATGGCGGCCACGACCGAGGCCACAATATCCAGATTATCGATGAAAAACCCGTACCCAAAGGCCTCGAAAGTCACGGCGTCAATGGTTTCGTTGATGCCCTGCGGCAGGCCGACTTCAAGCGTTTTGATGTCTGAGCCCCACATCAAATCCCCAACGCCTTCGAGGAAATAGGCCAGCCCGATGGTCGCCATGAACAGGATGATCGGCTCCTGCCCGACCAAAAACCGGAAGATGTATCGCTGCACCAGCCAACTGAACAGCACCATGACGCACATCGTCAGGAAAATTGCCGCCAGCGCCGGTACATTCCAGCCGAAATAATGGATCTCCGTGCCGAAAATCGCATTGATCAGATGCGCAAAGGGCACCTGACCATTCATGATGCCGTAAAGCGTCATCGCCGCGAAAAGCGCCATGACGCCTTGGGCAAAGTTGAAAATTCCGCTGGCCTTGTAGATCAGCACAAAGCCCAGCGCCACGAGCGCATAAAGGACGCCCGCCATCAGCCCGTTCAGAAAAACCTCGGCGGTCCAAAGCAGTTGTTCAGGCATCGGAAGTCTCCCTGCGTGAGCGAATGAGAGCGGGCTTGCCGGTTGAAGCGCCGCACCGACGCAATACCGACGTCATACCGACGTGATACCGACGCCCCAAATCAGTCATGCGCCACCCCCAGATAGGCGTCGATCACCGCCTGATTGTTGCGCACCTCGTCCGGCGTGCCGTCGCCGATCTTTTTGCCGTAATCCATCACAACCACCCGGTCTGAAAGGTCCATGACCACGCCCATGTCATGCTCGATCAGCGCAATCGTCGTGCCGAATTCATCGTTCACATCAAGGATAAAGCGGCTCATATCCTCCTTTTCCTCCACGTTCATGCCCGCCATCGGCTCATCCAGCAGCAACAAAGACGGCTCCGCCGCCAAGGCCCGCGCCAGTTCCACACGCTTCTTCAACCCATAGGGCAGCCGGGATACCGGCGTTTTGCGGATCGCCTGAATTTCGAGGAAATCAATAATCTTTTCAGCAACTTCCCGGTTTTCAGTCTCTTCGGCTTCGGCTTTGCCACGCCAGATCGCCTGCCGCCAGATGTTGGTTTTCATATGCGTCAGACGCCCAGTCATCACATTGTCGAGCACTGACATGCCTTCGAACAAGGCGATGTTCTGGAACGTGCGCGCAATGCCCTGACGCGCCACCTGATAGGGTTTCATCGCCGGACGCTGCGCACCTTTGTAAAACACCTGCCCCTCTTGCGGGACATAGAACCCGGAAATCACGTTCAGCATCGAAGACTTCCCGGCCCCGTTCGGCCCGATGATGGCCCGGATTTCGCCCTCCCGGATGTCGAACGAGATGTCCTTGATCGCCTCCACCCCACCAAAGCGCAGGGTGATGTTCTTCATCTCCATCACCACCGGACCGATCCGGCGGCCATCTTCGGTCACGTAGCCGTCAATAGTATCTTTCATTCATACCTCTGATAAACGAGGGGGCACGCCGCGTGCATCATTGCGCTGCCATCCTTGCGCCAACCGGGTGCACCGCTGCCACCCGAACTTCCAGCGTTGCGGAGATTGAGCCCTTGCGCCCGTCTTCATAGGTCACTTCGGTCACAGTCGAGACCTCGGGCGACCCATCATAGAGTGCTGCAATGATATCGGCGTATTTCTCTTCGATGATCCGACGGCGCACCTTGCGGGTGCGGGTCAGCTCGCCATCATCCGCGTCCAGTTCCTTGTGCAGCACCACAAAACGATGAACCTGACAGCCCGACAGCATCACATCCTCGGCGACGGATGCGTTCACTTCTTCGACGTGTTCCTGAATCATGCCCATCACCTGCGGGTGACGCGCCAGTTCCTGATAGGACGCGTAGCCAATGTTGTTCCGCTCCGCCCAGTTACCTACGGCAGTCAGGTCGATGTTGATAAAGGCCGTGCATTCGTCGCGCCCGTTGCCAAACACGACCGCTTCCAGAATATTCGGGAAAAACTTGAGCTTATTCTCGGCGTATTTCGGCGCAAAGAGGGATCCGTCGGCCATTTTCCCGACATCCTTGGCGCGGTCGATGATCCTCAGGTGGCCCGTGTCCTCTTCGATAAAGCCCGCATCCCCCGTGGCCACCCAACCCTCGGCGTCCTTGGTGTCTGCCGTGCTTTCGGGGTTTTTGAAATATTCGACAAACACGCCCGGACTGCGGTAAAAGACTTCGCCATTCTCCGCGATCTTCAATTCAACACCGGGGCAGGTCACACCAACCGTGTCGGATCGCACCTCGCCATCGGGTTGCGCGGTGATGAACACGGTCGCTTCGGTCTGCCCGTAAAGCTGCTTGAGGTTGATCCCGAGTGAGCGAAAAAAGTCGAAAATCTCGGGCCCGATCGCTTCGCCAGCCGTGTACCCCACCCGAATCCGGCTGAACCCCAATGTATTCTTGAGGGGCCCGTAAATCGCCAATTCGCCAATGTTGTATTTGAAGCGGTCCCATTGGTTCACCGGTTGACCATCCAGAATATCCGGCCCGACGCGGCGCGCATGGGCCATGAAATAGTCAAACAGCCATTTTTTGAACCGGCCTGCGTCTTCCATACGGATCATCACATTGGTCAACTGCGTCTCGAAAACGCGCGGCGGTGCAAAGTAATAGGTCGGACCAATCTCACGCAGGTCGGTGTGCATTGTCTCGGCACTTTCCGGGCAGTTGGTGCAAAACCCTGTCCACAGCGCCTGACCGACGGAAAAAATGAAATCCCCGACCCATGCCATCGGCAAATAGGCAAGGATCGAATCCGTTTGCCGCAGATCATCAAATTCCGAGGATGATTTGGAAGTCTCAATCACATTGCGGTTGCTCAGCACCACCCCTTTTGGCTTGCCCGTAGTGCCGGACGTATAGAGCATGACGCAGGTGCTGTCGTAATTCAGCTTGGCCTGCCGGGCCGTGATTTCGGGCAGCAGTTCGTCCCGCTTGGCGCGGCCTGCATCCTGCACATGTGTATACTGGTGCAGTTTCGAATGATCGTATTTGCGCAGACCGCGCGGGTCGAGATAGATCATCTGCTCGAAACTGGGCAGTTGGTCACCGATTTCGATGACCTTATCGACCTGCTCCTGATCGCCCACGATCACGAAACGCGCACCACAGTGGCTCAGGACATAGGCCATCTCTTCGGCCACCGCATCCTGATAGAGCGGAACCGGCACCGCGCCGACCATCTCTGCAGCGATCATTGCCCAGTAAAGCCGGGGCCGATTGCGCCCGATGACTGCAATGAAGTCACCTTCCTGCACACCCAAGTCAACAAGCCCAAGGGCCAGCGCTTCGACCTCTTCCAAGGTCTCGGCCCATGTCCACGACTGCCAGATCCCGTACTCTTTCTCGCGATACGCAGGTGCGTCCGCGAACTCTTTGGCATTACGATGCAGCAGCGCCGGGACGGACTGTGGTCCGTCGACCTGCGTTGGAACAGTATTCAATTTTCGTCCTCCCAGACCTTGCCATTGAAAGGCAAGTGCGGTCGTTTTTTGACCGTCGTGTGCACAACAATGTAAGTTTTCAGATGAAGGTCAACTTTTTAGTTTCATTTGGCCACCGCCTGACTGCGACGGGGCCAGAATCTCGAAGACGCGCGCCAAACCATCGGGATCGAAAACGCTGTCCTCAACATCAATCGCGCGACAGTTTTCAAGCAAGCAAACCCGCAGCGTCGTTCAGCGGGAAAAGCCTGCGATGTGCATCACGCAATCCAAGTGGTCTTTCAACCCGCAACGCAGTGGCTTAATAAAAGCGATACCAAGCAGAAAGAACGCATGTCCCACATTACCCTTATTCGCCACGGTCAGGCAAATTCAGGTGCCACTGACGAGCAAAGCTACGACAAGTTGAGCACCTTGGGCCATCAGCAATCCGCGTGGCTGGGGGCACATCTGAAGGCGCAAAACCAACATCACGCACGGCTTTTCACCGGCACCTTGCGGCGGCACGTCGAAACCGAAGCGGCCATGCAAATGGGCCTGACACCGATCAGGGACGCGCGCCTGAATGAGCTGGAATACCTGACACTTGCGCGTGCCATGGAAAAAGAACACGGGGTTCCCTTTCCGACGGATCAGGCAGGTTTCACGACCCATTTGCCCATGCTCTTTGCCGCGTGGCAAAGGGATGAGATCGCCGGGGCACCGGAACGGTTTTGCGAATTTGAAGCCCGGATTTCGGACGTTCTGCGCGAAATAGCTGAGGGGGACGGACCCGCATTGGTCGTCACCTCCGGTGGGCTGATTGCCTGTGCCATGCGGCAGGTCCTGCGGCTGGACATCGGCGCCATGGCGCAACTCGCGCTCGCCATCTACAATACGTCGCAACATCGGCTGTTCCCCATTGGCGGGCAGTTGTCGCCGACCATGTTCAACGCGATTCCGCATCTGGAAGACCCAAGCCGCCACTTCGCCCAGACCCACGTCTGAAGGAGCTTCCATGCGTCTCTATTATTCGCCCGGTTCGATCGCGGTTGCCGTCGCAATCACCCTTTACGAAGCACAACTGCCATTTGAGCCTGTCAAAGTGAGTTTTGCGGATGCAGAGCAGACAAAGGCACCCTACCTCGGCCTCAACCCCAAAGGCCGCGTCCCGACACTCGACACAGGTGGCAACCTTCTAACCGAAA
Organism: Roseobacter denitrificans OCh 114; assembly: GCF_000014045.1. Classification (NCBI taxonomy): domain Bacteria; kingdom Pseudomonadati; phylum Pseudomonadota; class Alphaproteobacteria; order Rhodobacterales; family Roseobacteraceae; genus Roseobacter; species Roseobacter denitrificans. The sequence continues at coordinate 678,466 of NC_008209.1, read as the reverse complement.
CCGGCGCGATCCTTGAATACATCGCAGCCCTCGCCCCGCAGGCCGCCCTTGTGCCGCAGGACCCGCTGAAGGCTGCACATATGCGCGCCGTGATGTATTATCTTGCCTCGACCATGCATGTGAACCACGCGCACCGCCTGCGCGGCAACCGCTGGGCAGATCACCCCGAAAGCCTCGCGGATATGGCCGCCAGGGCGACGCTGAATATGACGCAAAATGCACGATACGTTGAGGACCATTGCCTGAAGGGCGATTTTGTCACCGGGGATCGTCTGTCCCTCGCGGACCCTTACCTGTTTGTCGTCTGTTCGTGGCTGGAGGGGGACGGAGTGCGTTTGGATGATTTTCCCAAGATCACCGCGTTTGACAAACGGATGCGGGCGCGCGATGGCGTGCGTCAGGCAGTAAAGGCGGGGATGCTACCGGCATGACACATCTTTGGGTACGCGCTGAACAACGCGACAATGAAACGCGCGTCGGGTTGACGCCTGATGGGGCACGCCAGCTGATTGCATCGGGCATCACCCTCACGGTTGAACAAAGCCCGACGCGCGTCATTCCCGATGCCGCCTACGCCGCGACAGGCTGCACGATGGCCCCCGCGCACAGCTGGCCCGATGCGCCGAAAGACGCGATCATCTTCGGCCTGAAAGAGCTGCCCGAGGATGGAACGCCCCTGCCGCACCGTCACATCATGTTTGGTCACGCGTTCAAGGGGCAACCAGCGGGACGCGTTCTGTTGCAACGCTTCAAAGCGGGCGGTGGCACGCTGCTGGATCTGGAATATCTGGTGGATGATCAGAACCGACGGGTTGCCGCCTTTGGATACTGGGCAGGCTACGCCGGGGCGGCGGTCGCGCTGAAATGCTGGGCCGCGCAACAAAGGGGCAGTATCGCAGGCCCGGTCACGCCTCATGACAGTTCCACGCATCTGCTGGCCGATCTGCAAAGCGATCTGCTGGCAACGGGCACGCACCGCCCGACGGCCCTGATCATCGGTGCGCTGGGGCGCGTCGGAACGGGTGTTTTCGATCTGTGCACGGCGATGGGTGTTGCCTGCACGAAATGGGATATGGCCGAAACCACAGGTGGCGGCCCTTTCCCCGAGGTGCTGGCGCATGATCTGTTTTTCAACTGTGTGCTGGCGCGTCCCGGCACGCCGGTTTTCGTCCCTGCACAGACCGCAGACGCTGCGCGACGGCTATCGGTCATCGCGGATATTGCCTGCGACCCGGACAGCGATTTTTCCCCGATCAAGGTCTATGACCGGACGACGACATGGGCAGAACCGGCGCGACGCGTGCATGATCAACCGATGCTCGATGTGACGGCCATCGACAACCTGCCCTCGCTGTTGCCGCTCGAAAGCAGTCAGGATTATGCCGCGCAATTGCTGCCGACGCTGATGTCCCTGAAGGACAATAGCGCTATCTGGCAACGCGCTGCGACGACCTACAGGACGCACCGCGACAGGCTTTAGCGCTCAGGAAAAGATACGGAAATAAAGCCAGTCCGGCAGGAATTGGCTGCCCCGAAACACCCATGAAAACAGCGTCGGAAAACTGTTCTTGAAACGCTTGGTGTTCATGTGACGGAACATGTGATCCGCTGCCTCATCCGGTGTCATGATGAAGGGCATGGAAAAGTCGTTCTTGTCCGTCAATTGCGTCTTGATAAAGCCGGGGTTTGACACCTGCACGTCCACACCGCTGCCGCGCAGGTCCGCATACATGCATTCCGCCAGCGACATCGTACCGGCCTTTGATGCCGTGTATCCGATCGAACCGGGAAGCCCGCGAAACCCCGACAGACTGCCGGTGATCACCACATGGCCCGCGCCTCTGGACACGAATTGCGGCACGATCCGCCCCATCACACGCACCAGGCCGGTGAAATTGATATCCGCCATCGCGGTCGCTTTTTCGGCATCCCACTCCTGTGCCGCAAATGGCCAGTAGACGCCCGCCAGATAGACGACGCCATCTATCTGCCCGATTGCGTTTGCGGCCTGATCGACACTTGCATCATCCGACACGTCAACCACCTGAACCGAAGCCTCATTCGGCAGGTTTTCCGCAACGGCGGCCAGTTTATCCGCGGACCGGGCGGACAGGATGACATGCGCGCCGGCGCGGCTCATCTTCAGCGCGAGCGCCGCGCCCAAACCGTCACTTGCGCCAACAAGCCAGTATCGTTTGCCTTTCCAGTCACGCATTATGCTTCCTTAGGCCGCATCGTCGCGACAAGCTCCGCAACCTTGATGCCGAATTTTCTGAACTGCGAGCGGTTCATGATCGTACCATTCGGCGTCAGATACATCCAGTCAACGGTATTGAGAACATGACCGCCTGACGCCTCCGGAAGGCGAATGTCGTATTTCAACAGCACGGTTGAACCGGATTGCCTGCCTTGTCCTTCCCCGACAACATCGGACGCCAAGGCGCGGATTTTACCGTCATTTCCGAGCGTCAGATGCCATTCGCGATCCTGAACGGTGCCATCGTCATAGACGAACCGTTCTTTCATAACACCCGTGTTGCCTTCCCACGAGGCATCGAAATCAGCGACAAAACGGCTGCTGACACGGCCCAGTGGGCCATAGATCACACCTTCGCACAGGATCGGGCCATTGAGGTGTTCGCGCACGTCGAATGCGGGGTTTTCATCTTCGTAATCCTCCGGGGTCTGCGCGGTGAAACTCCAGAAGGTACGCCGCATCCAGACAAGGGTGAACGCGAGAAGCGCACCGATCAGGATATAGAACCACATATTCACTCTTCAGGCCTCCTTCAGGTCGGTCATCACCAGCAAGGCGATGGCGATTAGTTTCAAGGCACACGGCACCGCCGCGTAAAGCAGCGTCAGCAGTGCCAAGGCCTCCGGCGGGTTTTGCAATGACCCGCTTTGAAAGCCTGCCCGTTCAAGCAGGGGCAACAAAGTGACTGCCGCAAAGGCAAGGGTCAGTTTCGAAACAAACGACCAAAGCCCAAAGCCCTCTGATGCCGATGGCGAGATTTGCGCCATACGGGACGCAAAAATCGCCGGTAACAATGTCAGATCAGCCCCCAGAGTCGCACCGGACGCCAAGCAGATCAGAGCAAACAGCACCCAATCGCCGGGACCGAGCGTTAAGGTAAGTCCAAAAGCCGCGATGGCCAGACCCATCGCAAGCAAAAGTACATTGCGCGGCCCAAAACGCTCTGCCAGAGCGCTCCAGACCGGGGCGGCAAGCGCTGCGGACAAGAAGAAGAGCAACAGCAGTGGCCCCTCGAAACCCGGGGCGGCCAGCTTGCTTTCCACAAAGAACAAAAACAGCGTGGAACTGACGGCAACGGGGGCGGCGTTGACCATGGCGATCAACAACAAACGCCGCGCCAGCGGGTCTTTGAGCACCGTGGCAAACCCGGTGGACGCCGCGACGCCGGCCGTGCTCCATTCCTCTCTCATCGCCCAGACGGCCGCGAGGCCCAGTACACAAAACCCGATGGCAAACCCCGCAAAAGGCGCATTCATCGCCGCCCCCAGGGCAACCGGCGCGACCGAAGCCACGCATACGCCAGTGAGCGCACCGCTTTCGCGCCAACGGGCAAGACGCAGATGCCCTTGCCCGGGCATCGCATCCGCCTTGATCACGCCCTGTGCGTAAAAGTTGATGGTCAGAAAGCTGAACGCTGAAAACACGAACGTCAGGCACAGACCGAACCACACCAGCGGGGGCAGCAAAGGCGGCACCGCAAAAAGCGCAACCATGGCAACAGCCATGATCAGCGCAGCAATGGAGACATAGGTGCGGCGCTGCGTGCGGGTTTTTTCCGCCAGTTTGCCCAGCAGCGGGTCCTGAACCACATCAAGCAGGCGCAGCCCGAACAGCACCGCGCCCAAGGCCGCAAGCGACACACCATATTCATCCAGATAGAATTTCGGCGCGTGGATGTATATCGGCAAACCCGCCGCTGCCAGCAGAGCCGCAAAAAGCGAATAGGCGGGTAACCTCTGCGTCTTTTGCACTATCTTGACACTTCTTTTGATGGCGGTTTGGGACGTCCGCGATAGATGGCCCCCTTGATCCAGAGCTTGAGCGCCTGCCAGTGGATGAGCGCCAGAACGCGGCGCGCGCCAAGAGGTCGGCGAAACGCCGCGCGCAGGATTGCGCCGTTGGTCAATGGTTTGCGATGGCCCGTCAGCGTGGCGATCAAACCGCCATCCGGGCGCGCGTAATCAATCCAGATGCCGATGCGCGCATCCGTCACATCAAAGCGGAACTTGTACCCGCCTTCCACCGGCTGAAAGGGTGAGACATGGAAAATCTTGGTCGCCTGAAGCGTGTCACTCGGTTCAATCGGGCGCTGATCAGAATGCGCGCACAGATAACTGTGCCGGTCCCCGAAGGTGTTCGAAACTTCTGCGATCACCGTGATCAAGGCCCCGTCAGAGCGACGGCACAACCAGAAACTCACGGGGTTGAACACATGCCCCAACACCCGCGGCTGTGCCAGAAGTTCAATCGTTTCCACATCGCGGATCTGATGCTGGCCAAGCACCTCGCGCACCCAAGAGGCACCGCGCCCCTGCCCGGGTGCGCCGCCGTGATCAAGGTCTTTCAGACCGGTGAACCCGCGCCCGTTTCGCGAGAACAACCATGGGGTCTTTACCTCCGCTTCGGCGTCCAGCAGCACGTAATCCACCGAATAGCGAAACGCGTTGCTGATCGCACCCTTGCGGCCATGATACGTCAGCCCGGAGATATGATCGATGCCTAAGGTCACTCGGCCGCGACTTTCATCTGCTCATTGCTGCGCAGCTTGCGCACGACGTCGACCGCGCTGGACAGTCCGTCTTCATGAAAGCCGTTTTTCATCCATGCCCCGCAGAACCACGTGTTTTGTGCCCCGTTAAAATCCGCAACCTCCTTCTGTGCCGTCAAGGCCGCGAGATCATAGACCGGATGGCGCAGCGTGGCCTGATCGTAGATCAACTCTTCGCGGATCGTGCGTTTCGTGTTCAACGTCACGAAATGCGGGTCATCATGCGGGATGGGCTGCAGCGAATTCATCCAATAGGTCAGATCAATCCGGTCGGACAGGGCATCCTTGTCCTCTGTGTAGACCCAGCTCGCCCATGTCTTTTTACGCTTCGGCATGATGCTTGCATCCGCGTGCAGCACAATGTCATTTGGCTGATAGGCGACGGCATCCAATGCGGCAGTTTCCTGCGCGCTGGGGTCAGCCAGCATCTTGAGGGAATCATCCGAATGGGTCGCCATGATCACATGATCGAACGCCTCCTCTTCACCGCCCCACGGACGGATGAACACCTTGCCCCCCACACGACGCACCGATTGAACAGCCGCCCCGAGGCGCATCTCGACACCCTGCGCCAGCAGGGCATTTTCCAGCCGCCGCACATATTGCGTCGACCCGCCCTGCACCGTGTACCATTGATGCTGTCCAGTGGTATTCAACAGCGCATGGTTTTCGAAGAACCGGATCAGCGCATAGGCCGGGAAATCCATGATTTTCTCAACCGGAGTGGACCAGATGGCCCCGGACAGCGGCAACAGATAGTAATCGCGAAACCACGGACCCGTGCCCATCTTGTCAAGGAATTCCCCCAGCGTCAGGCTTTCGTCCTGCGCGACAGTGATGGCATGTTTGTTGAATTTGAAGATGTCCCGCACCATGCGCAAAAACGCAGGATGAACCGCATTTCGCCGTTGCGCAAAAAGCGCATCAAGAGAGGTCAGCGCATATTCCAGCGCACCCCCGTCGATGGATGCGCCAAAGCTCATGTTCGATTTTACGACCGGCACATCCAGTTGTTCGAACAGCGCGGCCATATAGGGATAATTGGCATAATTAAAGACGATGAAGCCGGTATCCACCGGCTGATCCCCCCGCTTGCCCGCCATCTTGGTGCGCGCGTGACCGCCCAGACGATCCTCGGCTTCGAACAGGGTGACCTTGTGGGTCTTGGACAGCATATGCGCGGCCCCCAACCCGGAGATTCCAGCGCCAATGATCGCAACTTTGGTTTGATTTTGAGGAGGTGTGTACGCTGGCAACTCGCCCAGCGTGAGAGCTTCAAACGGCATTGATGTCTTTCTACCTTGGTGACAGTCTTGCAGAGGTATACGCGGCATATTGGTCGCTGGATGAATTGAAAACCATCCTTAAATAAGAGTGATCCAAATTCTGTCGCATGGCGTATCCTTGGTATGTGTGCAAATCTGACCATCCAACCGGACACGGCATCGCCATTCCAGCTCGTCGGGCCGGGTACTTCTGGGCATTTGAAAGTAGTGAAAACGGGACGTGAGCAAGTGACGTCAAGTGAACCATCGAAACGGATGCTCTGGGTATCTCACATGACGCGTATCCGGGATGATCAGGACCGCGCCGCATTCGCGGAGTTGTTTGATCACTTCGCGCCGCGCGTCAAAGGGTTCCTGATCAAATCCGGTGCGGATTCGACCCTGGCCGAGGAATGCACACAGGACGTGATGGCCACGCTCTGGCACAAGTCGCATCAGTTCGACCCCTCGCGGGCCTCTGTCGCAACGTGGATTTTCACCATCGCGCGAAACCGCAAGATTGACCTGCTGCGTCGCAACAGACGCCCGGAGCCGGAAGACCTGACCTGGGGTCCCGAAGCGGAACCGGATCAGGCGGAAGTACTGGGCCTGCAGCAGGAGTCAGAGATATTGGTTTCGGCCCTCGCGGCGCTGCCGCCCGCGCAAAGAGAATTGATAGAAAAGGCATATTTCGGGGACCTGACCCACAGCGAGATTGCCGCACAAACCGGTCTGCCGCTTGGCACGATCAAATCGAGAATAAGACTGGCGTTGGACAGATTACGCCACGCAATGAAGTGATGAAACGATGACTGATACCATTAAACACCATCTCAATGACGCCATTCTCATGGCCTATTCTGCCGGAACGCTACCTGAAGCCTTCAACCTGATGGTCGCGGCACATCTGTCGCTCTGCGACAGCTGCCGTGCGCAGGCGGAGAGCTTTGACGCGCTCGGCGGTGCTCTGCTTGAGCAAAGCGCCGATACCGAAATGGACAACAACAGTTTTGCGAACACCATGGATCTGATCGCGGGTGGCGATATCGATGTGACCATGCCTGCGGCGAAAACGACACCAGGCGTGCTGCCCAAGCCGATACAGGATTACGTGGGCGGCGATCTTGACAGCATCAAGTGGAAGCCAATTGGCATGGGCGTGAAGCAAGCGATTTTGCCGACATCGAAAGACGCAACCGCACGTTTGTTGCTGATCCCGGCGGGCACCGCGATGCCGGATCACGGACACAAGGGCACCGAAATGACCATGGTGCTCAAAGGCGCGTTTCAGGACGATGACGGATATTTCGCACGTGGCGACGTGGAAATCGCCGACAGTGACCTGCACCACACGCCGGTTGCGGACATCCACGAGGATTGCATCTGCCTTGCAGTTGCGGATGCGCCGCTGGAATTCGACCGCCTGCTGCCGAAGATCGCGCAACGGTTCCTCAGGATTTAAGCTGGTTGCACGACCTCAAAGGCCTGCAACCTTTGCCAATCGAACGTCACGCCGATCCCGGATTCATCCGGCGCAACCGCGCGTGCGTCCTCAATCACCAGCGGACGCATCGTGTATCGGTCGATTGGAAAGCTGTGCACTTCGATCCAGCCGGCGTGCGCCTGAGCGGAAACAAGGCTCACGTGCAATTCCTGCATGCCATGCGAACATAGTGCGATGCCGCTTTGTTCGGTCAGCGCCGCAACCTGCAACCACCCCGTGATACCACCGCAATTAGATGCATCGGGCTGGATGAAGCCCAGATCTGACTGCGCCACGGCCATTTCAAACTCGTGGATCGTGTGCAGGTTTTCGCCCTGCGCCACGGCCATGCCCGTCGCTTTGGTGATCTGCGCATATCCGGGGTAATTGTCCGGGATGATCGGCTCTTCAAACCATAGGATATTCTGGTCCTTCACCGCATTGGCGAGGGTGATCGCCTGCTCCACCGTCAACGCATAATTCGCGTCGATCATGAAATCGGCGTCGGGACCGATATGGCGACGCACGGCACGGATACGGGCAATATCGTCTGCCATATCTGGCTGGCCGACCTTGATTTTGACCGCATTCAGGCCCGCATCGAGATAGCCCTGCACATGCGTGAGCAGTTTGGGCAGCGGAAAGGCAAGATCAATGCCGCCGCCATAGGCTTTGCAACTGTTATCCACGCCACCCGCCAGTTGCCAGAGGGGCGCGCCATGCGCCTTGCAGCGCAAATCCCACAGGGCGATATCGACCGCCGAGATCGCAAAGCTGACGATGCCGCCACGCCCCACGTAATGCATATGCCATTGCATCGCATCGTTCAGCGCTTCGACGTCCTGCGCGTACTTGCCGATGAGAAAGGGCGCCAGATCATGCGTGATCATCGCCGCCGTCGCATGCCCGCCGCGCCCGCCGTTATAGGTATAACCCGTGCCCTGACGCCCGTCTTCCAGCGTTATGGTCGCCGTGATGAGGTGAAAGTGGCTGTGACTGCCGTGTTTGGCATCCACCAACACCTCATCCAAGGGCACATTGAAAAGCCGGGCCTGAACCGTGGCGATCCGGCTCATGTCACATATCCGCGCATTCCGGCACCGGGGATACGGTGCTACCATCGGAGAGGTGCTGCAACAGGTTGTCGACGGTCAAAGCCCCCATCGCGGCGCGCGTTTCAACCGTAGCGCTGCCGACATGGGGTAACAGAACGACATTGGGCAGATCGCGCAGGGCCTGCGGCACCTTGGGTTCCGCCTCAAAGACGTCCAGCCCAGCCCAACCAAGGCGTTTTTCCTGCAAGGCTGCAATCATCGCGGCCTCATCCACGACCGACCCGCGGCTCACATTGATCAGCGTTCCCTTGGGCCCCAAGGCGTCCAGAACGTCTTTGTTGACGATCTTGTTGGTCGCTGGCCCACCCGGTGTGATGCAGATCAGACAATCCACGTTGGCCGCCATTTCCGTCAGATCAGCGTAGTATTGATAGGCCACGTCTTTCTGCGTGCGGGAATGATACACGATCGTCGTGCCAAAGGGCGCGAGCTTGTCAGCAATCGCCTGGCCAATGCGTCCAAGGCCCAGAATTCCAACCGTCTGATTGTCCACCGAACGGGTCAGCGGCGCATTGCCTTTCGCCTCCCAATCGCCGGAACGGACCCAGGCATCATCGCGCAACAGTTCACGATAACAGGCCATCATCAGCATCACCGCCGTGGTGGCAACTTCACCGTTCAACACATTCGGCGTATGCGTCACGACGATGCCACGCGCCTTTGCTACCGTGACGTCCACCGCGTCATAGCCAACGCCATAGCAGCTGATCATCTTGAGGTTGGGCAACGCGCTCATCACATCGGCGGGCACACCGTCATGCCCATTGGTGGCAATATGCGTGATCGCCTCCGCCGGGTAGGCGCCGTCGGCCAGCTTGTGGATGGTAAACGCCGCCTCCAGCCTTTCGCGCATGACATCGGTGACACCGCCGATTTGCAACAGGTCCGGCATCTATGCGTCCTCCGTCACGGTCTGCCGCTGCGTCCCCAACCCTTCGATCCACAACTCCATCACATCGCCTTTTTTCAGATAGACGGGTTCGGGCTTTATCCCCATGCCGACACCGGGAGGCGTGCCGGTGGTGATCACATCACCCGGATGCAGCGTCATCAGCCCCGAGAGGTGTTCGATGATCTCGGCCACGGTAAAGATCATGGTACTGGTCGTGCCGGTCTGCATCCGCTTGCCGTTCACGTCCAGCCACATGTCCAGGGCTTGCGGGTCCGCCACCTCGTCACGCGTCACCAGCCAAGGCCCGGTCGGCCCGAAGGTGTCGCAGGATTTACCCTTGGTCCACTGCCCCGTCAGCTGCGTCTGGAAATGCCGCTCGGAGACGTCGTTGATCACGCAATAGCCTGCCACGTGATCCAATGCGTTCTCTTTGGACACATATTTGGCCGTGGTCCCGATCACGACGCCCAGTTCGACCTCCCAATCGGTGTGGGTGGAGCCGCGCGGCATGGACACATCGTCATTCGGCCCCACGACCGCAGAATTGGCCTTGAAGAACAGGATCGGATGCTCGGGGATGGCGGCACCTGTTTCGGCGGCATGATCGGAATAGTTCAGCCCGATGCACATGAATTTACCGATATTGCCAACGCAAGGACCAATGCGCGGGCTGCCATCCACAACGGGCAGGCTGGTCGGATCAATCGCGCGCAGCTTATCAAGGCCCGCGTCGGACAGCACGTCGCCCGCAATGTCATCCACATGGCCCGACAGATCGCGCAACGCGCCTTCTGCATCCAGCATGCCGGGTTTTTCTGCGCCTGCGTCACCGTATCTTACAAGTTTCATGTCTTCTTCCTTTTCGTCTGTGCGCCGCAGCGCCTAGTGGTTGTCGCGCGGCATGAACCGACGCGAGATGTCCTGATATTTGTCGGCATCTTCGAGGATCATTCCCTCGTCAAAACGGCCGACTTTTTCGCGGAAATATTGCTGCCAGGGCGACTGGCTTTCGGGGGCGTCGTAGCCGCCATTAGCCTCGAACAAGCGGGCGCGTTCCGCCAGTTCATCCAGCGGCACGAGGCTGTTGGCGGTGCATTTTTGCAAATCGATGCGCACAGGGTCCCCGTTTTGCAACAGCGCAAGACCACCACCCGCCGCCGCCTCAGGGGAGGCGTTCAGGATCGATGGGCTGCCCGAGGTTCCCGATTGCCGCCCGTCACCCACGCAGGGCAAGGCTTCAACACCCTGTTTGATCAGATAGGACGGGGGGCGCATGTTCACCACCTCAGCCCCACCGGGATACCCCTTTGGGCCTGCACCGCGCATGAAGAGGATGCAGTTTTCGTCGATCGCCTCGGCGGGATCGTCGATGCGGTTGTGAAAATCCTCCGGCCCGTCAAAGACAACCGCACGCCCCTCAAAAGCATTCGGATCCTCAGGGTTCGACAGATATTTGGCGCGAAAACTCTCGCTGATCACGCTGGTCTTCATGATCGCACTGTCAAAAAGATTGCCGGTCAGGTTGATAAAACCCGCCTGCGCTTTCAATGGATCCGCAACGGTCTTGATCACCTTGGTATCCGCGCTGCGCATATCGGCGCAGTTCTCGCCCATGGTTTTGCCATTCACGGTGATCACGTCGGGATGCGGCAACATGCCCTCTGCCATCAACTCACCCACGACGGCAGGCACCCCGCCCGCATGGCTGTAGTCTTCGCCAAGGTATTCACCCGCCGGCTGCAAGTTGACCAACAACGGCACATCATGGCCCAGCTTCTGCCAATCGTTATTGTCCAGCGGAACACCCAGATGGCGCGCGATCCCGTTCAGGTGGATCGGCGCATTCGTCGACCCCCCAATGGCGGAATTGATGACAATCGCGTTCTCGAAAGCCTCGCGCGTCATGATCTGCGAGGGGCGCAGGTCTTCCCAGACCATGTCCACAATGCGCCGCCCGGTTTCATAGCTGATCTGTCCCCGCTCGCGGTAGGGTGCCGGGATCGCCGCGGAACCGGGCAGTTGCATGCCCAAGGCCTCCGCCAGTGAATTCATCGTGGTCGCGGTGCCCATCGTGTTGCAATAGCCCACCGACGGCGCGGAAGAGGCAACAAGCTCCATGAAACCGTCGTCATCAATCTCTCCGGCGGCCAGCATTTCGCGCGCCTTCCAGACGATTGTCCCGGACCCTGTCCGCTCACCCTTGAACCAGCCGTTCAGCATTGGCCCCACCGACAGGGCAATCGCAGGAATGTTCACCGTCGCAGCCGCCATCAAAAGCGCAGGCGTGGTCTTGTCACAGCCGATATTCAGCACAACACCATCCAGCGGGTAGCCAAACAGCGTCTCAACCAGCGACAGATAGGCAAGGTTGCGATCCAGCATCGCCGTAGGGCGTTTGCCGGTTTCCTGAATGGGGTGCACGGGCACCTCGATGCAGGTGCCGCCTGCCGCAATGATCCCGTCGCGTACGCGCTTGGTCAACTCGAGGTGATGGCGGTTACAGGGGCTGAGGTCACTGCCGGTTTGCGCAATACCGATGATCGGCTTGCCCGATTGTAACTCGCCCCGCGTCAGCCCGTAATTGAGATAGCGCTCAAGATAAAGCGCGGTCATTTCCGGATTGTCCGGGTTCATGAACCACTTGCGCGACCGCAAGTCTTCGATACCGATTTTCTTTGTCATTGGCCTGACCAGCCTCCGTCAATGATATGGGGATGCCCTGTGGTGAACGCGCTTTCATCGCTGGCAAGATAGACGACGAGCGAGGCGATCTCATCGGCACTGGCAACGCGCCCCATGGGTTGCCGGGCCACGAATTGCGCCAGCGCTTCCTCCCGGCTGCCCAACTGTTTGCCCAGAGCGTCCACGCGTTCAAGCCAGCTTGGGCTTTCCACCGTGCCCGGGCAGATCGCATTGCAGCGGATGCCCTTGTCGATGAAATCCAGCGCAACCGATTTGGTCAGCCCGATCACCGCAGCCTTGGTCGTGCCATAGATAAACCGGTTTGGCGCACCCATGACCGAAGAGCAGGCAGACGACATATTGACGATCGACCCGACACCGCGATTCAGCATGCCGGGCAGTGCCGCCTTGATGGTGCGCAACATGGAGCGCACGTTCAGATCAAAGGCAAAGTCCCAATCACCATCCGTTGCATCCAGAATTGTGCCGTGATGCACAAAGCCTGCACAGTTGAACAAAACGTCCGGTCTGGCCCGTTCGACACCGGCGGCCACGCTGTCATCGCTGCGGGCATCAAGTTCGAAAATTTCGATATTTTCGTGATTCGCCTCCCGAATCGTTGAAAGCGCATCCATGTCTATGTCTGTCGCAAAGACCTGCGCCCCCTCTTCAGCCATCGCCAATGCACTGGCGCGGCCAATCCCCTGACCGGCGGCGGTTACAAGCGCGCGTTTTCCTTTAAGTCTTTGCCCAGGCATAATATTCTCTCCCTTTATCAGCATGTGTGTTGTCGGCGGATGGCAGGTTTCGACCCGCCTCGCCTTGCACATTTTTTGCTGACTTTCATCAAAAAACCACCGGACGGGCTGGTCCAATGGCTGCTTTAGGTTAGCGTATGACAGCGCAGCCGCTTTGGCTACTGCATAGAAGATCAACCACGACGGGGAAACAGGGCCGATGGCACAATCCAGAAAAATCACACTTATCGGAACCGGCCTGATGGGTGTTCCCATGGCGCGGAACCTTTTGAAAGCCGGGCATGACGTGACCGTCTGGAACCGGACCGCTGCGCGTGCTCAACCGCTTGTCGCCGATGGTGCGAAGCTGGCAGCCGACGCGGTGCAGGCTGTGCAGGGCGCAGAATTCGTGATCACCATGCTGTCGGATGGCTATGCCACCGGCGCGCTCGTGGATGACCCGGCCATTCAGGCCGCGTTAAGCCCCGGCGCGATCTGGATCGACATGTCGAGCACCAAGCCCGAGCACGCCCGCGCGCAGCATGCCACCCTCACAGCGCTCGGTTTTGGCCATCTGGATGCGCCCGTCTCAGGTGGTACCAAAGGCGCGCAGGATGCAACACTGGCCATCATGGTCGGCGGCAAAGCCGAGACATTCGAAGCGGCCCGTGCCGTGTTTGAGGCCATGGGTCGCCCGGTGCATGTCGGCCCCTCGGGCACGGGGCAGTTGTCAAAACTGGCGAACCAGACAATCGTCGCCGTCACAATTTCCGCCGTCGCCGAAGCGATGCTGCTGGTGGAGCAGGGTGGTGCGGACCCCGCAGCCGTGCGCGCTGCCCTCAAAGGTGGGTTTGCCGATAGCACTATTCTTCAACAGCATGGGGAGCGGATGACGAAGGGCGATTTTGAACCCGGCGGGCTGACCAAGTTCCAGATCAAGGACCTGAACAATACCCTGGACGAAGCCGCGAGCCTTGGTCTGACCCTGCCCGCCACCGAAACCGTGCGCGACCGTTTCCAGCATTTCAGTGACGCCATGGGGGGCGCGGAAAAAGACCACTCGGGCCTTTATCTGGAGCTGAAACAGCGCAATGGGCTGGCGACATGACCCGCGTTTTGATCATCGGCGGCGGTGGCATGGTCGGCCAGAAACTGGCACACCGCTTGGCAACATCAGGCCTCGCGGGTGCTCAGGACCTTGATGTGACGCTTTTCGATATGGGCTTTCCACCGACCAGCGCGCCGGGCGTGCAGATCACAGGGAACCTGACGGACGCAGCGGCGATACAGACCCTCGCCACACAGCGTTTCGAGGTGATCTTTCATCTCGCCGCCATCGTGTCGGGCGAGGCGGAAACCGATTTTGACAAAGGCTGGGCCGTCAACATGATGTCCATGTGGCATCTGCTCAAAGCGTTGCGGTCCGAGCATAATGCCACCGGCGGGGCTTATGTTCCGCGGGTGGTGTTCACCTCGTCCATCGCGGTCTTTGGCGGCCCGTTCCCGGACAGGATTGACGACGAATTCCTCTCCGCCCCGCAAACGAGCTACGGCGCGCAGAAGGCAAGCTGCGAGTTGATGCTGAGCGATTTCAGCCGAAAGGGTTTTGTCGATGGCATGTCGCTGCGCTTCCCGACCATTTGCGTACGCCCGGGCAAGGCGAACCTCGCGGCCTCTTCGTTTTTCTCAGGCATCATACGTGAACCGCTGAACGGGCAGGAAGCCATTTTGCCCGTGCCTGATACGGTGCGCCACTGGCACGCATCGCCGCGATCTGCCGCCGGGTTTCTGGTGCATGCCGCAGGCCTTGATACGAACCGTTTAGGCGGTCGTCGCGCGCTCAACCTGCCGGGGATCAGCTGCACCGTTGCCGAACAGATCGAAGCCTTGCGCCGCGTGGCAGGCCAAAAGGTTGTGGACCTGATCGTGCCACGGCCGAACGCGGATATTGCCAAGATCGTCGAAGGCTGGCCGCGCGATTTCAATCCTGCCCGCGCAGAGGCACTCGGGTTCAAGGCCGAAGCCAGTTTTGACGAGATCATCGAAATCTACATTGCGGAGGATTTGAACCGCTGAGCGGCTTGCGCGCTGAATGCACCGCCAAGATGCCGTGCCAGATGGTCGTGGATTTTCTGGCGCGTCAGATCCTCATTGCCATCAAGGGCGGCGACCATGATCGCGTGATGATGCTGGATGTTCTTTGAAATGAAATCAAAACTGCGATCGGCAATCATCAACTGCTGCCGGAAGCGTCGGTAGACCTGCACATGCATCGCCTTGAGCGTGGCAGAGTCGCAGGCCGAAATCAGCGTCTGGTGAAACTCCAGTTCAGCCTGAAACCACAACGGCACCAGATCGGTCGGGTCTTCGCTGGCGTGGATTCGCTTTTCGATATGGCTGAGTTGATGGTGCGCCGCTGTCAGCCGCGCCTCCCAGGCCACCCCGCCCTGCCGGATCGACAGCACCGTGCCCTCGCCCTCAAGCAGGATTCGGATGTGCGTCAGTTCAGCCAGAACCGCAGCCGATTTTTCCGGCACGCGAAAACCGCGCTGTTCCTGAAAATCGACCAGCCCTTCCGTCGATAGCCGAAAGAGCGCCTCACGCACGGTACTGGCGGAGCAGCCGTAGTCACGTTTCAATTGTTCTGCACGCAGTTTTTCGCCATGATCGAAATCATTGGTGATGAGGCGATGCTGCAAATCTGAGTAAATGTCGCGGTCGAACATCCACGTACCTCACGTACTACTTACCCCGACCGTACCAAGATAATTTCAATAATCCATATAAATCTCAAAATTTTCAGAAATATGAAAATTCTATTGCGGGAATGGTCAGCCCCGCATAACGTTCTGCCAGCGTATTCAAAATGAGCGGCCAGCGGCGGCTCAGCAATAACAACGCTTCAACGTCTGGGAGGACAACATGAACCTACTGAAGAAAGCGGCAAGCGTTGCCGCAGTCGCTGCATTGGCGGCAACAACGGCGATGACCGCATCGGCACAAACAACAACGCTGCGCATTCAGACGCATTTTTCGCCTGAACAACTGTCGGGTCAACTGGCGGCGAAATTCATCGACGACGTGACAACCATGTCCAACGGCGAAATCCAGATCGAGATGTTTTACAGCTCATCCGTGGTCAAATCCGTTGAGACGTTCGATGCGGCAGCCACAGGTATCCTTGATTGCGACATGACGGGCGGCGCCTATCAGACCGGTAAGAACCCTGCGTTCCAATTCGCGGGCGACTTGATGGGCGGCTATCAGAATCCCTATCAGCAGATGGCATGGCTTTTGCACGGTGATGGCAAGGCGGCGCTGAACGAGCTTTACAACCCCTATGGCATGGAATTCATCGGCTGGTGGATCCCCGGTCCGGAATCGCTGTCCTCGACCAAACCCATTCGCAACGTCGCAGACTTCAAGGACTGGAAATTCCGCTCCCCTCCCGGTCTGGCCACAAAGGTTTTCGCGAACCTCGGCGCGTCACCCATCGTGATGGATTTCACCGAAATCTTCACAGCGCTTGAAACCGGTATCATCGACGGTGCAGATGCCGCGAACCTGACCAACAACGTGGGCTTGGGTCTTTATGACATCGCCGAGCACACCAACTACCCCGGCTTCCACTCCATGCCTGCCGATCACCTGGCCTGCAACAAGGACGTGTGGGACGCGATGCCCGATCACCACAAGCGCATCATGGAAGTCGCCATGGACAGCCTCGCGCTGCACAACGCGACAATCAACGAAGTGCAAAACGCGCAAACCGCGAAAGACCTTCGCGCCAAGGGTGTGAACCTTTATGAGTGGTCCGCTGAAGATCTGCAGGTCTACCGTGATGCGGTTCAAAAGGGCTGGACAGAGTTTGCCACGACACCCGAAGCACAAGCGCTTTTGGCAAGCCACATCAGCTTCCTTCAAGACATGGGCGCGATGAAGTAAGCCACGCATCCGCGTTATCGACATAGTGGCAGGGCTAGAAATGGCCCTGCCTCTTTTCCCTCAGGCAGCTCATGAAAATCACCCGCATCATCAGCCATGTATTGCAGTATGAAATGCCCGAGCAGCTTGGGTATTCGCAGCAGTATTATGACCGGCGCACGGCGCATCTGGTCGAGGTGGAGACGGATGAGGGTATCACTGGCTGGGGCGAGTGTTTCGGGCCGGGCAACATCGCGCTGGCCAATAAGGGCATCGTCGAAAAGGTGATCCAGCCCATGGTGCTCGGCATGGATCCGATGGACCGCGACGTGATCTGGCACAAGGTTTACAATCTCATGCGCGACCACGGGCAAAAGGGGATGCCGATGCAGTCCCTGTCCGGGGTGGATATCGCCCTGTGGGATATTGCTGGCAAAGTCGCAGGCTTGCCGCTCCATAAAATGATCGGCGGCGCACATCGCACGTCGGTGCCCTGTTACGGGTACGGCATGATGCTCCGGGATGAACCCGTTGACGCGCTCGCCGCCCGTTTCACCGATGAAGCCGCCGCAATCAGGGACATGGGTTTCGTCGCCACCAAGATGAAAACAGGTTTCGGCCCCAAACCGGATGTGGCCCTTTGCACCGCCGTGCGCAAAGGCGTCGGCGATGGGTATCCTTTCATGGTGGATGCCAATCACGCCTACACCACCTCTGACGCATTTTACGTGGGCCGGGCGTTGGACGAACTGGACGCCTATTGGTTCGAAGAGCCCATCGCGCCCGAGGACCATGCCGGGTATGCCGAACTGCGGCGCGGGCTGTCGGTCAATATCTCGGGTGGGGAGGCAGAATTCGGCCGTTGGGGTTGGCGCGCGATCCTTGAAAACCGCGGGCTGGATATCGCCCAACCCGAAGTTTGCGCCCTTGGTGGCATCAGCGAATACCTGCGGGTTCTCGCCCTGTGTCATGCGCATTTCACCCCCGTGGTGAACCACGTTTGGGGATCCGCTATTGCTGTTGCTGCGAACCTGCAACTGCTCGCCGCCATGCCCCCCCTGCCCGGTGGCCTGCACCCGTGGGAGCCGATGCTGGAGTTTGACACCACCGACAACAAATTCCGCGACGACCTGCTGACGCAGCCCCTGAACATTCAGGCGCAGGTCAAGGCCAACGCAGGTCGCGTCACCATTCCAGACGGCCCCGGTATCGGGGTCGAACCAGATCGGGACTTTATCGCCCATTACGCTTTAGCCGCGTAACCACGCCAAAAACGAAGGAGCAAAATGATGCAGAGAACTTCAGGCAGCCTCATAGAATGGCTGATCCCGCTGGCCTTCATCTTTTGTGCCGGCTGGGCGATCTGGCACATGCCGGCCTATATCCTGACATGGTTCCCCCATGAGAACGAATCCATGTTCGGTCAGGTCAGTGCGATTTTTGACCGCAATGATGTGACGCCCAACCTCACGCCGCTGTTCGGCAAGATCGACATCGTCGATCTGGTGACGCTGCTGTTGGTCCCGGTCTTGTTCATTGCTGGTGCCATGACCGTCCGGCGCGCGAACATGGAATTCGAACACTGGCGCAGCGTAGACCGCGCCGCCATGTTCATCGGGCGGGTCACCATGATGCTGGTCGTGCTTTTGACGAGCGTCATGCTCTATGAGGTATTTTTGCGCTACGTGCTGGAACGCCCGACGCTCTGGGCAAATGAGCTGTCGCTCTGGCTGGCCGGGTTTGTCTTCCTTATGGCCGGGCTTTATGCGATGCAGCAACGCAGCCATATCCGCATCTTTCTGCTCTACGATGTCTGCCCCCGCTGGGTGCAGCGTCTCTTTGACTGCATCACAACGGTTTTGATCGTGATGTTTGCCTTCTTTCTGGTCTACGGCAGCTACAAGCAGGTCTTTGAGAACAAGCTCTACAAATGGGAAACATTCGGCACGGCCTTTGACCCGCCGATCCCCGCAACCCTGCAACCGCTTGTGCTGATCATGATTTCGCTGGTGGCGGTACAGGCGGTGCTCAACCTGATTTCCGACTGGAACGCAGAACCTGAGATACATGACGACACGCCGGATGAAGACGAAATTCAGGCCCTTAAACGCGCGGTAGGACAAGACTGATGGATATTGGAACGATCTCTTTGGTGCTGATGCTGGCACTGATCCTGCTGCTGGCCATCGGCATGCCACTGGGGCTGGCCTCGGCGTCACTGGCGGTTCTTGTGCTGGTGATGAAGTTCGAACCCACGCTTCTGTCCAACCCGATGAGCTTTGGCGAGGGTATCCTGACCTCACGACCGGGGACGGGGCCGTTATATATTCTAACGCAGAAAATATACGGGCTTTTAACGGACTACGTGCTCATATCCATTCCGCTGTTCATCTTCATGGCCGCCCTTCTGGAGCGCTCAGGCGTGGCCAAGGACATGTATTCCTCGCTCAACGTCTGGCTGTCGGGCACGCGGGGGGGCATCGCCATCGTGACCTCAATCATGGCCGTGATCATGGCGGCCATGTCGGGTATTATCGGGGGCGAAGTGGTCTTGCTTGGCCTCATTGCGCTGCCGCAGATGCTCAGGCTGGGGTATAATCAGAACCTTGCGATCGGGGTCATATGCGCCTCGGGCAGTCTCGGAACGATGATCCCGCCGTCCATCGTTCTGATCATCTACGGCCTGATCACCGAAACCTCGATCAAGGCGCTGTTCACCGCGTCCTTCCTGCCGGGTTTCATGCTGGCCACGTTCATCATCATCTACATCATCATCCGCACGCAGATGCACCCCGAGGATGCGCCCCTGCCTGATCCGGTCCCCGGTGATCCACAGGGCCGCGAAAAGGGCATGCTCTTTGCGGCTTTCCTCGCCGTGGTGACGGCAGGTTTCACCGTGGCGCTCTTCCTGCGCGCGGCGTTCTTCGAATTCACCGGAGCCAATGCCGCGAACGAAGGCGACCCCTTTGCCCTTGGCACCGCCGACTGGCTGCCTTGGTTTGCGGGCGTGTTCCTGTTGATGCTGGCCCTGATGCAATTCGTCTTTGGCTGGGCAAACACGAGGACCGGCTGGAACATGGGTAAGGGTCTGGTGGCCCCCATTGTCGTCATCGGCGTTGTCATGGGGTCAATCTATGGCGGCATCACGGGCATTACCGAAGCCGCAGGCATGGGTGCCTTCGCCGTTCTGGTCATCGCCATTCTGCGCGGTGAGGCATCGTGGGATCTGATCTGGGACAGCCTGATGCGCACGCTGAAATCCACCGGCACCATCATCTGGGTGACCATCGGGGCCGCAGCGCTCGCGGGCGCCTACACCATCGCGGGCGGCCCAACTTACGTGGCGGATTTCATCGTCGGCACCGATCTGCCCACCATGGGGATCATTCTGGCGATGATGCTGATCCTGCTGTTCATGGGGGCCTTCATGGATTGGGTCGGTATCGTGCTGCTGATTATCCCCGTGTTCCTGCCCATCATCCGCCGCCTGCCCATCGAGGAAATCGGCTTCATCGGTCAGTTGGAGCCGCAGCACATCGCCATCTGGTTCGGCGTTGTCTTCTGTATGAACATGCAGGTCAGCTTTCTGTCGCCCCCCTTTGGCCCGGCGGCGTTCTACCTGAAATCGGTGGCCCCGCCGCATATCAGCCTGACGGATATTTTCCGTGGGTTCCTGCCTTTCATCGGCATCCAGCTTTGCGCCCTGTCGGTGCTGCTGATCTGGCCAAACATCGTAACCCTGCTTTTGTAGAGATGGGAGGATTTCATGCTGACGCCTGAGCAAATCGAGACCTTCGAAACCCGCGGCTATCTGGTCGTACCGGACGTGATCCCGACTGACGTGCTGAACCGTGTCAAAACCGAATACGCCGCCCGTCTGGACGATCTATATACAGGCTGGTTCGAACAGGGGCGTGTCAGCACGCCCCCCGGCAGACTCGATTTCTGGGGCAAGCTGATCGAAGCGTATCGCGCCAAATGCGATTGGTTCCAGCCGCTGGACATCAGCCTGCCGGGCGACAAGATCAAAGCGGACACACCGTTTCATTTTGGCCCGGCCGTGTTCGATTTGCTGCGCGAGCCGCGCCTGCTGGATGTGGTTGAAAGCCTGCTGGGGCCGGAGCTGACGTCCAACCCCATCCAACACGTCAGGTTGAAGCCGCCTGCTACCGATCTGCAATCAGATGAGATCCGCGCCCATATCACCGCCACCGACTGGCATCAGGACCGCGCCGTCGCGCTGGAAGAAGCGGATGAAACCCGCATGGTTACCGTCTGGATCGCGGTCACGGATGCCACCATTGAAAACGGCTGCCTGCAGGTTCAGGCAAAATCGCCGGATCAGGGTATCCTGCCCCATTGCGCGCGCACGCAGACCGGCATCGCGGATGGGTTCGTCGATGAAGCCGCCGCCATCCCGCTGCCCATCAAGGCGGGGGGTGTTGTGCTGTTTCATCCGCTCACGCCCCATGCTTCGCTCACAAATCAGACGGATGCGTTCCGCTGGTCCTTCGACATCCGCTACAATGTCACGGGTGAGCCGACAGGGCGCAGTCATTTCCCCGATTTTGTCGCCCGCTCGCGCGCCAACCCGGACAGCGAATTGCGCGACTGGCGGGTATGGAAAGCGATGTGGGAAGACGCCCGCGCACGGCTTTCCGACGCGCCGCATATTCCGATTCACCGCTGGACATCAGATGCGCCTTTCTGCGCGTAAAAGGACCTCTCATGGAAATTGTTCGCCTTGATCCCTCAGATAATGTCGTGACTGCCACCCGCGCGCTCGAAGTCGGCGTTGAAATCGGCGGCGCAACCACGAACGCGTTGATCCCCTCAGGGCATAAGATCGCAACGCAAGCGATCCCCAAGGGCGATGCTATCCGCAAATATGCACAGATCATTGGCTATGCCATTGAGGATATCGCCGCAGGTGATCACGTACACACGCAAAACGTCGAGTTTCGCAATACAGATGCCGACTATGAATTCTCAACCGATCAACGGCCCGTCACACCTGTGCCAGAGGCGGAGCGCGACACCTTTATGGGCTTTCGGCGCGAGAACGGCGCGGTGGGCACGCGCAACTACATCGCGATTGTCACCTCGGTAAACTGCTCGGCCACGGCGGCGCGGATGATTGCCAACCACTTCACCCCCGAGGTGATGGCCGCCTATCCCAACGTCGACGGTGTGGCGGCTTTCGTGCATGGCACGGGCTGCGGTATGGCAGGTGATGGCGATGGGTTTGAGGCCCTGCAACGGGTGATGTGGGGCTATGCGCGCCATCCGAACCATGCTGGCGTTTTGATGGTCGGTCTTGGGTGCGAAATGAACCAGATCGACTGGCTCCTCGAAGCCTATGGCCTGAAGCAAAGCAAAACCTTTCAGGTCATGAACATCCAGTCGGTTGCGGGCCTGCGCAAGACCATCGAAATGGGCATCCAGAAGATCGAGGCGATGCTGCCCATCGCCAATCAGGCGACACGCACGCAGTGCCCCGCGTCCGAGTTAATGGTCGCCTTGCAATGCGGCGGATCAGACGCATGGTCGGGCATCACGGCGAACCCTGCGCTGGGTCATGCCTGTGATCTGCTGGCAGCACAGGGCGGCACCGGCGTTTTGGCGGAAACACCCGAGATTTATGGCGCTGAGCACTTGCTAACGCGTCGCGCCATAGACCGCGCAACCGGTGAACAGCTTGTCGGCCTGATCAAGTGGTGGGAGGATTACACCGCCCGCAACAAAGGCACGATGGACAACAACCCGTCGCCCGGCAACAAGGCAGGCGGCTTGACCACGATCCTTGAAAAATCGCTCGGTGCTGCGGCCAAGGGCGGCACCTCACCGCTGATGGGGGTCTACAAATACGCCGAACCTGTACGCGCGCGCGGCTTCACCTTCATGGACAGCCCCGGCTATGATCCGGCTTCCGTCACGGGCCAGATCGCTGGGGGCTGCAATCTGGTTTGTTTCACCACGGGGCGCGGCTCCGCATTTGGGTCAAAACCCAGCCCGACCATCAAGGTGGCGACCAATTCGGCCATGGCAAAGCGCATGAGCGAGGACATGGATGTTGATGCCGGCACCATCCTGACCGAGGGCATAAGCGTCGAAGAGAAGGGGCGCGAGATTTACGAGATGTTTTTGCGCGTCGCCTCAGGCGAGGCAACAAAATCCGAAGCGCAAGGCCTTGGCGATTACGAATTCGTGCCATGGCAAATCGGGGCTGTGATGTGAAAAAAGTCCTCATCGTGGGTGGAGGGTTGATTGGTGCACGTCACGTGCAGACAGTGAAAGACCACCCACGCTGCACGCTGGTTGGCCTCGTTGATCCGAACCCTGATATCAAAACTGGCGAAGGCATCCCACGCTTTGAAGACATGGCGCAGGTGACAACACCCGTGGACGGTGTGATCCTCGCGACACCGACGGATTTACACAGCGCACAGGGTCAGTATGCCGCCGAACATGGCTGGCATATGCTGATCGAAAAACCTGTCGCGGGCGATATGGGCGCCGCGCGCGCGCTCGGCGATGCGGTGCAACAGGCTGGTGTCGGTTCGCTGGTCGGACATCATCGCCGCTATCACGCGTCGGTCCAGCAATTGAAACACCTGCTGACCGAGGGCGCTATTGGGACGCCGGTCACGCTCAGCATGATCTGGGCCATGCGCAAGCCGGATGCTTATTTTGACGGGAATTGGCGCACGGCAGGCGGCAGTCCTGTTCTTATCAACCTCGTGCATGACATTGACACTTTGCGTTTCGTGGTCGGTGAGATCGTTGCAACAGCAGCCTTGCGCGGGCGCGGCCTGCGCGGGGAGACGCGGATCGAATCCGGTGCCATCGCGCTGGCCTTTGAAGATGGGGCGACAGGCACCATCAGCTTTGCCGATACCACGCCCAGCCCCTGGGGGTTCGAAGCAGCCACCGGCGAGAACCCCAATATCGGCACAACCGGTCAGGATATGCTGCGGATTTCCGGCACGGATGGCGCGGTCAGTTTTCCCTCCATGACGCTGTGGCAGGGAACAGACTGGGGGAAATCCGCGCGCCAAAAACCTTTGGTCCGCGCGGACAACACGAAACCACCCCTCGACGCACAGCTGGATCATTTCCTTGACGTGATGGACGGGGCCGCGCCACTGATTGATGTTGCGGATGCGACCCGAACGCTTGAAATCGCACTGGCCATCGAAGACCAACTGGCAGCTCAGACGACAGGAGACGGCCATGCCCGAAGTGCTCTCGCCTGAACAGGTCACGCGATACAATGACCGTGGCTATCTGGTTGTGGAAAACCAGATACCGCCCGAATGGATCACGCAACTCCGCGACGAGATCACCCGGTTTGAGACCGAAGCCGCTGGCATGACGCAGTCGAACGACCGCCTGGACCTTGAGGATACCCATACGCCAGCCGAGCCACGTCTGAGGCGTGTGAAACTGCCGCATATGATATCGGATGTGGTGCGCGACTTGATGGTTTCAGACCACATTCTCGGCCCGGCACGCGATCTGATCGGGCCTGACCTGCGTCTGCACACGACCAAACTGAATATGAAATCGGCGGGCTATGGCGCGGCGGTCGAATGGCATCAGGACTATGCCTTTTACCCCCATACCAACGATGACATTCTGGCCATCGGGGTATTGATCGACGATATGGCCGCTGAAAACGGGCCGCTTATGGTCTACCCGGAAAGCCATAAGGGGCCGGTCTATGATCATCATGTGGATGGCGTCTTTGCGGGTGCGATGCTGCCCGAGGACAATGGGCTGAACCCTGACGACGCGGTTCAACTGACCGGCCCGGCGGGGTCTATCAGCATCCATCACGGCCGCATTGTGCATGGCTCGGCGCTGAATACCTCTGACCGGCCACGCCGTATCCTGTTTTTCGAAATGATGGCGGCGGATGCCTTTCCGATCATGGGGTCCATGACGCGCTGGGACGGGATCGAGGATTACGATACCCGTATGCTTTGCGGGCAGCCCACGAAAAACCCACGCCTGAAAAACATCCCTGTGCGGATCCCGCAACCGCAGCCGGACGTGCCGATATCAATCTACGAAATCCAGAAAGGCATGAAAAAACGTGCCTTTGATACCGCGAAATAGGAGACACCTCGCATGACAAAACCAACGATCGGATTCATCGGCCTTGGGCTTATGGGCGGGGCCATGGTCGGCCGCCTGCAGGATCAGGGATACACGCTGACAGTCTTGGGCAACCGCGACCGTACCCATCTGGACGCTGCCATCGCCCGCGGGGCAACGGAAGCCGCCAGCGCCAAAGAGGTGGCCGCAGCCAGCGACATTATCATGCTGTGCATGGGCACATCAGACCACGTGGAAAGCCGGATGCGCGGCGAGGATGGCGTGATTGCCGGTCTCAAACCCGGCGCTGTGGTGATTGATTTCGGCACATCGCTGCCAGCATCCACCCGTGCGCTCGGCACAGAGGTCGCAGAAGCAGACGGCACCTATCTGGATGCTCCCCTTGGCCGCACCCCCAGCCACGCCAAGGACGGATTGCTCAACATCATGTGTTCGGGCGACAAGACGGCCTTTGACAAGGTCGAAGGTGTCTTGAAAGATCTGGGCGAAAACGTGTTTCACCTCGGTGCCCTCGGGTCCGGGCATACGATCAAGCTGATCAACAACTTCTTTGGCATGACCGTGGCCAATGCCATGGCCGAAGCCTTTGCCATGGCCGACATCGCCGGTGTGAACCGCAAGGAACTTTATGACGTGATGGCCGCCGGACCGCTGCACAGCGGGATGATGGATTTCGTCAAAGGGTACGGCGTGGACGGCGATCCGAACCTGCTGGCTTTTGCGATCAAGAACGCGGCCAAGGACGTCGGGTACTATTCGAAGATGGCGGATGACGCAGGCGTCAAAAGCATGATGTCGCAATGCGCCCTCTCCGCTTTGACAGAGGCGCGCGATACCGGGCGTGGCGATGACATGGTCAGCCAGATGGTTGATTTCTTTGCCGTTAAATACAGCGGCTAAATGGCGGTCGCAGCGCGAGCCATAGAAGACCGGCCCCAGCTTGGCATTCTCATGATGCTGGTGGCCTGGTACTTCTTTGCGATGGTCGATGTTTCGGCCAAATGGCTTGCGCTGGCGGGCTATCCGGCGTTTCAACTGGTGTTCATGCGCTACGCCGGGCATCTGGTGATTTCGGTGGGCATGATTGCCAAGGATGGCATGGCCCTCGATCGGTTTCGCACCGATCACATCTGGCTGGTACTGAGCCGGGCCTTGCTGCTGATATCCGCGACATTGGGTAATTTCTATGCGCTGAGCTATCTGCCACTGACGATCATTTCGGCGATCATGTTTTCCAGCCCGATCATCGTGTGCTTTTTGTCGATGACCATCCTGAAAGAACAAATCGGGCCGTGGCGCTGGGGGGCGATCCTGTTGGGGTTTGCCGGCGTTCTGATCGTGATCCGCCCGTTTGGCGAGACGTTCCATCCGGCCATGATCCTCCCACTGTATAACGCGACTGCACTGGCGCTGTACTCCCTGATGACCCGCAGACTCGCCGGAATTGTCGCAACCGAAACGCAGCAACTCTACCTCGGCGCTTTGGGAACCATGCTGACCCTGCCCTTTGCCCTCTGGTTCTGGATTCCGCCGCAAAGTCTATTGGACACAGCATTGCTGGTCGGGCTGGGCGTGATGGGCTGGGGCGGGCATCAGTTGCTCACCAATGCGCACCGCTTTGCGCCCGCCAATACGCTGATGCCTTATACCTATTCGTTCATGATCTATATCGCCGCCTTCAGTTGGTTGATCTTTGGCGATGTGCCTGATTTCTGGGTCGTCGTCGGCGCCTTGGTGATCGTGGCGTCCGGCCTCGTCATCTGGAAAAGGGAACAGCGTAAATGACCCGTATCGCCTGCGTCGGAGAAGCGATGATCGAACTGTCCATTCTGGGGCAGACCTCCCAAGTTGGTGTGGCGGGCGACACGTTGAATACGGCGATTTACCTCAAACGGAACGCGCCGCAATTCAGCGTCGACTACGTGACTTGCCTCGGTGATGATCCGTTTTCGGACCAGATCGAGGACTTCATCGCAGCACAAGCAATCGGCACCGGTGCTGTGACCCGCCTGACCGGGAAATCCCCCGGCCTTTATGCGATCACAACCACGGAGGATGGCGAACGCTCCTTCACCTATTGGCGCAGTGCTGCCGCTGCGCGGGATCTGTTCCAGACCGGTGCCGGTTATGATTTCGCGATCCTTGAGGCCTATGACCTTGTGTACCTCTCGGGCATCAGTGTGGCGATCCTGCCTGATGCGGCGCGCAGTGCTTTGGTTGAGTGGCTGGGCAGAACACCCATCAAACTGGCCTATGACAGCAATTATCGACCCCGCCTGTGGGAGGATAAACCGACCGCACAGCGCGTGACATCTGCGCTGTGGGAACGTGCAGACATCTGCCTGCCCTCCATTGATGATGAAATGCTGCTCTTTGATGAGGATGCCGCAGCGGTTGAGGCGCGATTTACCCGATATCACGGCACCGGTGCGTTGAAACGCGGGGCTGACGGGCCAATCAGTCTGGGCGATGCAGTCTCGCAAGCCTACGGTGCCGCGCCCCATGTGCTGGATACCACGGCGGCGGGCGACAGCTTCAACGGTGCCTATCTCGCCGCGCTTTTGGCAGGCGGATCGCAGGCGCAGGCTTTGCGTGCCGGACATGATTGCGCGGCACAGGTCGTACAATATCGGGGGGCAATCATACCCAAGGCGGCGCCATGAAAAACGCCGTTCTGATCGGGCTTGGCATGGTGGCGGATACACATCTTACGGCCTTTCGGGATGCTGAAACCGTTTATCTATCCGGCATCATGGGGCGCGACCCGGAAAAGGCTCGCGCCTATGGCAGACATGCTGCTGAGGTGCTTGGCCGCGCAGTGAAAACCTATCAAAACGCGGATGAGGTTGCCGCCGACCCTGGGGTCGATTTCGTTGTCATTGCAACGCCCCCGGATGCACGGCGCGACTTGATTGCGCCTTTGGTGCGAGCGGGCAAACCAATCCTGATGGAAAAACCCGTTGAGCGGACCCTTGAAGCCGCACAAGACATTGTCACGCTCTGCGCAGATCATGCTGTGCCGCTTGGTATCGTCTTCCAGCACCGCGCGCGCGCCGCGTCACAGGCGTTGAAACAGGCGCTTGATCAAGGCAAGCTGGGCGATATCACCAATGCCGAAATTCGCGTTCCGTGGTGGCGGGATCAGGACTATTACGATGCCCCGGGGCGCGGCACCTATGCCCGCGATGGCGGTGGCGTGATGATGTCGCAGGCGATCCATACACTTGACCTTGCGCTGTGGTTACTGGGACCGTTTTCCAAGGTCTGCGCGCATATGCACCAAACCGCCCTGCACAGGCTGGAGGCTGAAAACTGGGCCGGTGCCTTGTTTGAAACCGCCGGGGGCTGTGTGGGTACACTGACGGCCACAACTTCGGCTTTTCCGGGAACGGCGGAAACCATCAGCCTGCACGGCACCAAGGCCAGCGCGCATCTGGAAAGCGGCGTGCTCACGATTGCCCATCTGGACGGGGAGACAGAAACACATGGCGCCAGCGCCACGACTGGCGGCGGCGCGGACCCCATGGCCTTTACCCACGCGTGGCATCAAAGCGTGATCGAAGACTTCGCGCTGGCCATCACCGATCAGCGCGCCCCGATGGCC
This sequence comes from Roseobacter denitrificans OCh 114, assembly GCF_000014045.1. Classification (NCBI taxonomy): domain Bacteria; kingdom Pseudomonadati; phylum Pseudomonadota; class Alphaproteobacteria; order Rhodobacterales; family Roseobacteraceae; genus Roseobacter; species Roseobacter denitrificans. Next base: position 649,838 of record NC_008209.1, on the reverse strand, counting down.
ACCGGGAAACAGGCCCTAATGGCGCATGCGGTCATTGATGCAATGGAACGATCCGGCAAGTTACGGTCTTGGGAAAAGGTGGCACAGGTTTGAGCGTCAAATTCGTCGCAATCGGTCTCGATCACCGGCATATTTTCGGCATGACGCAAAACATGCTGGACGCCGGGGCGCAATGCCTTGGCTTCTGGACCGAAGGCACGCTACACAGCCTTGAGGGGTTTCGCAAACGCTTTCCCCATCTGACCCGATTTGAAACACTCGATGCTGCACTGGCGTCTGGCGCAGATCTGGCCTTGATCGCTGCAATCCCGGCGGATCGTGCAGCACTGGCGATCCAATGCATGCAGCGCGGCATGGATGTGATGACCGACAAACCCGGCTGCACGACCATGGCGCAGCTGGACGATCTGCGCAGCACTGTGCGTGACACCGGGCGGATCTGGTCGATCAACTTTTCCGAACGGTTCGAAGTCCCCGCCGTGACGCGCGCCAGCACATTGGTGGCCGAGGGCGCGATCGGTCGGGTCGTGCACACCGCCGGGCTGGGACCGCACCGGCTGAACAAGGAAACCAGGCCGGATTGGTTTTTTGACCGCGGCCGATATGGCGGTATCCTCACGGATATCGCCTCGCATCAGATCGACCAGTTCCTGCATTTCACCGGCTCCACAGAGGCCGAGGTGACCCATGCTTTCGTGGCCAACCACGCGAACCCGGCCCACCCCGGGCTTCAGGATTTTGGTGAGATCACCTTGAAAAGCGATCAGGGCACGGGGTCCATCAGGGTAGATTGGTACACGCCCCACGCGCTGCCTACATGGGGCGATGGGCGGCTGACCATTCTGGGCACCGAAGGCTATATCGAGTTGCGCAAATACGTGGATGTCGGGGGCAGCGCAGGGACGGATCACCTGATCCTAGTCACCGGAGACAGATGTGAAAAGATCGACGCGTCAGACGCTGGCTTGCCCTATTTCGGCCAGTTGCTCAATGACATCGAAAACCGCACGGAAACGGCGATGACACAAGCGCATTGTTTTAAGGTGATGGAGCTTGCCTTGCAAGCGCAAGCGCTGGCCGAAGGGGCGTAACATGTTGAATGTCGCCATTCTGGGGGCCGGAATCGGCGCGCAACATCTTGCCGCCTATCAGGCGCTGCCGCATCTGTTCCGGGTTGTGGCCCTTGTGGACAAGGATCAAACCCGTGCCGAGGCGCTGCGCGGCACGCATGATTTCCTGATCACACCAGATTGGAACGGCGTTTTTGCAAGGCCCGACATTGACCTGATCGACATTTGCCTGCCCCCGCACCTGCATCTGCCCGTCACGCTGGAAGCACTGGCTGCGGGCAAAAATGCCATCTGTGAAAAACCGCTGGCCACCAGCCTCGCCGGGGTGGAACAGATTGCCCAGACCGCCAAACGCCACAACCGAAAGGTATATCCAGTTTTTCAATATCGCTGGGGTCGTTCATGTGCACAGCTGCGCCACCTGCAGCGCGCAGACCTCTTGGGCCAGCCCCTGGTGGCCGCGCTGGAAACGCATTGGTCGCGGGACAGTACCTATTATGACGTGCCATGGCGCGGCACATGGGCGGGCGAACAGGGCGGTGCGGTTCTTGGCCATGCCATCCACGCCCATGACCTGCTGACCCATTTCATGGGACCAGTCCGCGCCGTTTCAGCGGTGACGACGACCCGCGTCAATCCGATCGAAACGGAGGACTGTGCGGCACTGACCTTTGAGATGGCGAATGGGGCACTGGCAACCAGCAACATCACCCTCGGGGCGGCAACAGATGAAACGCGCCTGCGGTTCGTGTTTGAAAAGCTGACCGTCACATCGGGTTCAAATCCCTATGCGCCCGGCACATCAGACTGGTCCTTCATGGCCCGCGACCCGAATGACCAGCCAGATATTGATCACGCCCTGACAAAAACCCCGGATGAAGCGTCGGGTTTCACAGGGTTTCTGGCGGCTATTGCAGATGATCTGGCGGGGCGGCCATCTGGTGCTGTTTCGCTCGCCGATGGTGCGGCCTCTATTGAACTGGTGAGCGCGGTATATCATTCTGCCCGAAGCGGCGCGCGTGTTTCGTTGCCGCTGTCATCGGCTCACCCCTTATTCAACGGATGGATACCATGAAACAATGTTGGCGCTGGTTCGGACCCGCAGATAAGATCGCCTTGCCCGATCTGCATCAGGTCGGGGTGCAAGGCATCGTGAGCGCCCTGCATGATATCCTGCCCGGTGCGCTTTGGACGCCCGAAGCGATCCGGCAACGGCAGGATATGCTGCACCAACAGGGCTTTGACTGGACGGTTGTCGAAAGCCTTCCCGTTTCGGAAAGCATAAAGACGCAAAGCCCGCAGATGGCAGATCATCTGCTGGCCTATAAGAAAAGCCTGCGCAATCTGGCAGCGGCTGGTATCAGCACCATCTGCTATAACTTCATGCCGATCCTCGATTGGACCCGAACCGAACTGCGTGCAAAACAACCCCACGGTGGGACGGCCATGCTGTTCTGTTTTCTCGATTTTGCCGTGTTTGATCTGCATATCCTGCAACGGGACGGCGCTACCGCGGATTATTCGCAAGAGTTGCAAGAAATGGCGGCACAGCGGTTTGCCGATCTGACCGACGCGCAGCGGGTCGCACTTCAGAACAACATCGTCGCGGGCCTGCCCGGGTCCAACGACAAGTGGACGACGGATGATGTGCGGGCGCATCTGGCGACCTATCAGGACATTTCGCCCACACAACTGCGCCAGAACCTCATTGATTTCCTGTCCGAGGTGTGTCCCGTCGCCGAAGAGCTTGGCCTGCGCCTGTGTTGCCACCCGGATGATCCGCCCTTTTCACTGCTGGGTCTGCCGCGCATCATGTCGTCCACGGACGACTATGCGCATATCCTTGATGCCGTTCCCAGCCCGGCAAATGGTGCGACACTGTGCACCGGATCGCTCGGCGTGGCGGAAGGTTTCGACCCGGTCGAGTTTGTCAGCCGCCTTGGCGACAAGATCCACTTTGTGCACCTGCGCAATACCAAACGCCTGCCCGGATCAGACCGGGCGCGACCAGATTTCTTTGAGGCCGCGCATCTGGAAGGCGACACCGATATGGTCGCCACCATCAAGGCGCTGCTGGCCGAAGAACAGCGCCGTAAAGCCGCAGGCCGTGCCGATTGGGAAATCCCCATGCGCCCTGATCATGGGCAGGAACTGCTCAGCGATCTGGGCGGCGACAGCATGCCTGGCTATCCGCTGATCGGGCGCATGCGGGGCCTTGCGGAATTGCGCGGGATCATGGCGGCGTTTGACGCGGCCTAGAGCGTCTGACGCAATACCCGTAGATCACGTAACGCGTTGAAACCTTTGATGTCAGGCAGCAATGCGTGTTTCAGGTATTTCGCGCCACACTTCAAGCCTCAGTGCGGGTGAGGGGCAGGATCTTGTCATCCTCCTGCGACAACTCCTCAAAGTCGAAGTTGTCCAGTTTGACCGCGCGCTTGCCTGCGCGTTCCGCTGCTGTGCTGATTTCATGCACGTCACGCTGCGCCTGCCTGAAATGCGTGTCCAGCTTGCCGACCCGTTCCACAACCAGTTCCACATCCCGGTGCAACATCTTGAGCGTCTTGCGGATCGCACCGGCCTGTTCGCGCATTCTGGCGTCTTTCAGAATGGCCCGCATCGTGTTCAGCGTCGCCATGCATGTGGTGGGTGAAACAATCCAGACCCGCGCGTCAAACCCCTTGCGCACAAGTTCGGGGAAATTTGAATGAAGTTCAGCATAGACGGCTTCGGACGGTAGAAACATCAGCGCGCCATCCGCCGTTTCGCCCTCAATGATGTATTTTTCAGAGATATCATTGATGTGTTTCGTGACGGCCGTTTTCATTTTCGCAACCGCGTCTTTGAGGTCCCACTCCGTTTTAGCAGCGCGCAATTGTTCGTAAGCCTCCAGCGGGAATTTGCTGTCGATCACAATCGGGCCCGGTGGGTTTGGCAGATGGATCAGGCAATCCGCGCGTTTTCCATTGCTCAAAGTATGCTGCAAGGCATAGCTGTCGTTCGGCAACGCTTTGGAGACGATATCGTGCAGCTGGATTTCGCCAAAGGCACCGCGCGTTTGTTTGTTGCTGAGGATGTCCTGCAAGGACAATACGTCACCGGATAGTTTCGTGATATTGTCCTGCGCCTTGTCGATGGAGGCCAGCCGTTCCTGCAACTGGGTCAGGGACGTGGTCGTCTGCTTGCTGGAGCCATGCAGCGTTTCTTTCATGCGTTCCTGCATATCGGTCAATGCGCGCTGCGAGCGCATCGCGTTGTCCGCCAACCGATCCTGCATCTGCTGCTGCACGGCGGCAAGGCGCGCCTCAACCGTTTGTATCACCTGTGTCTGCGCATTGGCCTGCGTGTCCGACACCGTCTGCAAACCACCGCGCAACTGTTCCTGACCCGCCGAAAGATGCTGCACATGCTGCCCCAACACACCCAATTGCTGCATCAAAGGCTCGGTCGATTTCGCCGAGCGCGCCGCCGCCCGCACTGCCATCACAAGCAGCACAAGGATCAGCAGAACCACAGCACCGCCGCCCATTGCCGCCAGAACAACGGGGTCCGTGAGATCAATCGTATGTCCCGCAAACTCGATCATGTGCGGCCAAACAAGCGTTCGATGTCGGACAGTTTGAGTTCCACATATGTGGGCCGCCCATGGTTGCATTGCCCGGAATGCGGCGTCGCCTCCATCTCGCGCAGCAGGGCATTCATCTCTTCGGTTTTCATCCAGCGCCCCGAGCGGATCGACCCATGGCAGGCCACCCGGCTCAGGATCGCATCTATACGCATGCGTATGTTTTCAGACGCGTTCTGATCCGCAAGCTCATCCAGAATATCCAGTATCAGCGCGCGTGCATCCACCACCCCGAGAATGGCCGGTGTCTCACGCACCGCGATCGCATCCCCGCCAAAAGGCTCCACAACAAAACCCAACCGGGCCAGGTCATCGGAAATCTGCATCAAAGACGCGCAATCAGCGGCGGACAGTTCAACAATCTCAGGGATCAGCAAGGCTTGCGAAGCGACCCCATTCTCCGCCATCTGGCGTTTCAGCTTTTCATAGACGAGACGTTCGTGCGCGGCGTGCTGATCGACGATGACCATGCCGGTCGCGGTCTGCGCAATGATGTAGTTCTCATGCACCTGACCGCGCGCCGCACCAAGCGGATAGTCACCGGGATCACCTGCCGTTTGCTCGTCAGGGTCTGTTTCTGCCACACGCCCCCAAGGCGCGGCAACCTCCTGAAAAGCCGGTGTTTGCGGCGGCGGCGCGGACACCGGCCTTGAGGCTTGATCCATCTGGTAGACGCGCGCGCCGATGGGTTCAGGCTGCATCGCCCCAAGGGTCGCTGTGCTGACAGTCGTTGATGCACGATGGCCTGCCTCGGCCAGCGCGTGGCGCAGCGCTGAAACGATCAGGCCGCGCGCGATACCGGGGTCGCGAAACCGCACCTCTGATTTGGCCGGGTGGACATTCACATCGACCAGTTTGGGATCACAATCCAGAAACAGCGCCGCGGCCGGGTGGCGGTCCCTGCTCAGGAAATCGGAATAGGCACCCCGGAGCGCCCCAACCAGCAGCTTGTCCTTGACCGGGCGTCCGTTGACGAAAAAATACTGCGCCACAGCGGAGCCGCGCGAATAGGTCGGCAGGGCCGCAAAGCCCGTCAGATGCAACCCTTCACGTTCCGCATCAATTGCCAGCGCATTTTCTGCAAACTCACGGCCCAGAACGCGCGCAAGCCGCCCATGCAACGCGCCAAACAGATCGCCCTGCTGCGCGTCGGCGCGAAACACTTCACGGCCCGGTCCATCGCCGGAGACATCGCGCAGCACAAACTGCACGAAAGGCTCCGCCATGGCGAGGCGTTTGACCACGTCGATAATCGCCTGCGCCTCCGCCCGATCACTGCGCAGGAATTTCAGCCGCGCTGGCGTGGCGTAAAACAGATCGCGGATCGTGACCGTCGTTCCCGGGTTGCAGGCCGCTGGCTTGAGTGGCTTTTCATCCCCGCCTGAAACGCTCGCCTCGACCCCGTCATCGCCACCGGCGCGCGTGACAATCGTCAGCCGGCCAACGGCAGCCAGAGACGGCAACGCCTCCCCACGAAACCCGAATGTCTGGATGTTCAGCAAATCACTGCCGTCAATCTTGGACGTCGCATGACGCGACAAGGCCAGCGGCAAATCAGTGGCCGTCATCCCGCAGCCATCATCCTGAACCCGGATCAGTGTCTTGCCACCATCCCCGTAATCAATCGCGATCTTGCGCGCGCTTGCATCGAGTGCATTTTCGACGAGTTCCTTGATGGCAGAGGCAGGGCGTTCCACCACCTCACCTGCCGCAATGCGGTTCACGGCCCCCTCGTCCAACTGGCGGATTACGGGCCGACTTGCGCCTATATTGGGGTTCGCTACGTTCATGATACTACACTTAGCATGCTTTGGCACGATTCTGAAACCCGTAACACGCGGAGCCTCGGACATGTCAGACCGCTTGCCAAGATACATGGGTCATGCGACTTTCCGACTCTCCCGGACACAGGATGTGCATCATGGAAACAACCGATACCGCCCCCCAATCGCAAACCGCGCAGCAAGCCTTGCCGCAGGTCGTTGAGCCGCGCAATCCGGGGATGGATCTGGACATGGATTGGGTGATGCGCCTGCAGGCCAATACCTCTGCCATTGAACGCCGCGCGGCAACATTGCCCGCACGCCGCTCTGTCAAAAAGGCGCATCAGGCGGCGTGGTTGCTGCGCGCGATCACCTGTATCGACCTCACAACGCTGTCTGGCGATGATACCGAACGGCGCGTCGAACGCCTGTGCGCCAAGGCGATGCACCCGGTGTCGGACAGCTTGCTGAGCGCACTTGGCGTGGATGACATCAAAACCGGCGCGGTCTGCGTCTATCACGAAATGATCCCGGCGGCGCTGCGCGCGCTTGAGGGGTCCGGCATTCCGGTGGCGGCGGTCAGCACGGGGTTTCCCGCAGGGCTTTCCCCGCTACATCTGCGCATCGCGGAAATAGAGGAGAGCGTGGCAGCGGGTGCGGCAGAAATAGACATCGTGATTTCACGCCGCCATGTGCTGACCGGCAACTGGCAGGCCCTTTATGACGAAATGCGCGCCTTCCGCGCGGCCTGCGGGAACGCGCATGTAAAGGCCATCCTGGCTACCGGCGAATTGGGCAGCCTGCGCAACGTGGCGCGCGCCTCGATGGTGTGCATGATGGCCGGGGCGGATTTCATCAAAACCTCGACCGGCAAGGAAAGCGTCAACGCCACGCTGCCTGTCACATTGGTCATGATCCGCGCCATCCGGGACTATTACGAACGCAGCGGTTACCGCGTCGGCTACAAACCGGCAGGGGGCATTTCCAAGGCCAAGGACGCGCTCACCTATCTGGCGCTGATCAAGGAAGAGCTTGGCACAGCGTGGCTTGCGCCGAACCTGTTTCGATTTGGCGCATCCTCGCTACTCAACGACATCGAGCGGCAGTTAGAACACCATGTGACCGGCCAGTATTCCGCCGGGTATCGTCATGCCACCAGTTAAACCAACACGCCGCGCCGGGAGCCTCCAATGACCGTATCTGAAATCTTCGCTTCGATGGAATATGGCACAGCCCCTGAAAGTGCTGCGGACGCGCTGGCTTGGATTGCTGAACAGGGCGGGCAATTCGGACATTTCATCGACGGTGCATTTACGTCCCCCGGTGAAGGGTTCGAAACGCGAAACCCCGCCACGGGCGAGACGCTCGCGCGGCTCAGCCAGGCAACACAGGATGATGTGGACCGCGCAGTTGCTGCCGCTCGCCGGGCGCAACCGCGCTGGGAAAAACTGGGCGGGCATGGGCGTGCGCGGTTTCTCTATTCTCTGGCGCGCCTGTTGCAAAAACACAGCAGGCTGTTTGCGGTGCTCGAAACGCTCGACAATGGCAAACCCATTCGCGAGGCGCGCGACATTGACATCCCGCTTGCACAACGCCATTTCTATTTCCACGCAGGCATGGCGCAGCTGATGCCGACCGAACTGGCAGACCGCGCGCCGATTGGCGTTTGTGGTCAGATCATCCCCTGGAATTTCCCGCTTTTGATGCTTGCGTGGAAAATCGCGCCCGCGCTGGCGATGGGCAACACGGTGGTGTTGAAACCGGCGGAATACACCTCTCTGACCGCGTTGCTGTTTGCTGAGATTTGCACGCAGGCCGGTCTGCCCAAGGGTGTCGTAAATATCGTGATCGGCGATGGCGCGGTTGGTGAAAGGGTTGTTGCCGCCCCAGTCGACAAGATCGCTTTCACCGGCTCCACCGAGGTCGGCCGCCGCATTCGCGAACAGACCGCAGGCAGTGGCAAGGCGCTCACCTTGGAACTGGGCGGAAAATCACCCTACATCGTTTTCGACGATGCCGATATCGACAGCGCCGTCGAAGGGCTGGTGGATGCGATCTGGTTCAATCAGGGGCAGGTTTGTTGTGCCGGTTCAAGACTGCTGGTCCACGAACCGGTGGCGGATGTGTTTTACAGGAAACTGCGCGCACGGATGGACAAGCTGCGCGTGGGCGATCCGATGGACAAGAACACTGATGTGGGCGCGATTGTTGATCCGGTTCAGGTCAGTCACATTTCCGGCCTCGTCTCTGCGAACCGGTCCGGCGACACCCATGTGGCGCCGGTCACGATCCCGCAAACAGGGTCGTTTTACCCGCCCACATTGATCACCGGGCTCAACCCTGCCGATACGTTGATGCAGGAAGAGATCTTTGGCCCCGTTCTCGTCTCAACCACGTTCCGCACCCCGGCGGAGGCCGTGCAACTCGCGAACAACACGCGCTATGGCCTCGCGGCGACGGTCTGGAGCGAGAACATCAACCTTGCATTGGACATCGCACCCAAACTTGCCGCCGGGATCGTCTGGATCAATGGCACCAACATGATGGACGCCGCAGCCGGGTTCGGCGGTGTGCGCGAAAGCGGTTTCGGGCGCGAAGGCGGTTGGGAAGGTTTGGCTGCCTACACAAAACCGAAGAGCAAACCAAAACCGCTGAGGAAAATCGCCCGCGTTACGGGCAAGGCATCACCCGCCGACGCGATAGATCGCACCTCCAAACTGTACATTGGGGGGAAACAGGCACGCCCGGATGGCGGCTATTCAAGGCCCGTTTTCAATAAATCGGGCGGGCTGGCGGGTCATGTGTCACTGGCCAACCGCAAGGATGTGCGCAATGCCGTGGAGGCCGCGCGCAGCGCCGGTGCATGGTCAAAAACAACCGGGCATCTGCGCGCGCAGATCCTGTACTACATCGCCGAGAACCTGTCGGCGCGCGCCGGGGAGTTCGCCGCCCGGCTGAACGCTTTGCAGGGTGGTACGCGCGGGGCGGCAGAGGTTGAGGCAACGGTGCAGCGGCTCTTTACCTATGCGGCATGGGCGGACAAATTCGACGGTCAGATACACGGGGTCCCCCTGCGCGGCGTCGCCTTGGGGATGAAGGAACCGGTAGGCGTGATCGGTGCGATCTGTCCCGACGAGGCCCCCCTGCTTGGGCTTGTTTCCTGCATGGCGCCTGCCATTGCTATGGGAAACCGGGTCATTCTGGCAGCATCTGAGCCCTTTCCACTTGCAGCGACCGACTTCGTACAGGTGCTTGAGACCTCGGATGTCCCTGCCGGTGTCGTCAATATTCTTACCGGAGATCATGCCGATAGTGCCGCACCGCTCGCGGGGCATATGGATGTTGATGCAGTATGGTGTTTCGGTGCGGCTGGCTTGTCGGAAACGGTTGAAAAAGCCGCTGCCAGCAACCTCAAACGCACATGGGTCAACCATGGGCGGGCCCGTGACTGGAATGGCCCAGACGGTGAAGGCCGGGCCTTTCTGGAAGCCGCGACAGAAGTGAAAAACGTCTGGATTCCTTACGGGGAATAAGACCGTCTGCCCCGCGCTGGTCGGGGCAGATATGCCCACGCTTTAATTGCCGGGCGTAGTTTCGAGCCCGACGGGCTGACCGACCACGACGAAGTGCAGGTTTTCCGGTTCGAGGAGTTCGCCGGCAACGCGTTTGACGCCTTCGACAGTGACCGCCTCGACCCGCTCATTGCGCGTCGCAATATAGTCGATCGGCAGACCAAGCATTTGCATGCCCACCATGATATTCGCGATCGGACCGTTGCCATCAAAGCGCAAAGGGTACGCGCCGGTCAGGAAGGTCTTGGCGTTTTCAACCTCTTGTGCCGTTACACCTTCGGTCGCTGCCTTTTCCCATTCATCGCGGATAACCTCGATGGCCTCCGCAATGCGGTCATTTGCCGAACTGACAGAGCCGATATAAACCTCCGCCAGATCTTTGCCCGCAAGATAGGAATACACCCCGTAGGTGAGCCCGCGTTTTGCGCGCACCTCATCCATCAGGCGGCTTTCGAACGACCCACCGCCCAGGACATGGTTCAGAACAACGGCGGTGAAATAGTCAGGGTGGTCCAGCTTGATCCCCTTTTGCGCAAAGCGCGCGACGGATTGGGGTGTTTCAAAGGGAACCACAGTGATCCCACCGGAAATTTCAACGTTTGCACGTGGTGGCATTGGCGCGCCTTCTTCCGGCAATGCGCCCAACAATCCGTCGAGCAAAGCGGCGAGATCCTCCTCGGTAATATCACCGACGGCGCCGATGTAGATGCGGTCGCGTGCCAGCAGGTTTCGATGCGCCTCTACCAGATCGTCGCGCGTGAGCGCTTCAACCGACGATACGGTGCCCGAAAGGTTGGTCGCGTATGGATGATCGCCAAACATCATCTGATCCATCGCGCGGCTGGCCAGCGCATCCGGGTCTTTCGCGTCGGACTCGATGCCGCTGATCACCTGTTCGCGCACCCGTTCTATCGCATCGGCATCAAACCGTGGTTCCAGCATCGCGGCGCGCAGCAGCGCGACAGCCTCATCCCGGTTCTCGGTGAGAAAACGCGCCGAGACCGACAGCGCGTCATCGTCCACACCAAAGCTGATCGAAGCTGCCAGCCCTTCGACAGAACGTGCAAATGCGCGCGCGTCCATGTCGCCAGCGCCTTCGTCCAACAGCCCGGTCATCAGATTGGTCGCCCCACGTTTACCCGCCACATCCAGCGACGCACCGCCCCGGAACCGAATTTCCAGCGCCATGAAGGGGATCGACTGGTCTTTGACCAGCCAGGCCGTCAGCCCGCCGGGCGTGTTGACTTCCTTGATATCCACGGTCGCAGACGCCGGGAGCGCCAGACAAAGAACCGCAGCAATTGTCATCATCAATCGCATCATTGTGTCACCTCTTCGCGCATAATCCAGCCTGTTACCGATGCGCGGCGGTCAAAAACCTCACGCGCCGCGGCCATGATATCTTCTTCTGTCACAGCCTGCAGGACGTCGGGCCAGACCTGCACGTCCTCAACCGTAAGACCGGATGTCAGGGCTTGACCGTATCGGTTGGCGATCCGGTCCACATCGTCGCGGGCATAAATCTGATCAGCGCGGATCTGGAACTTGATCCGCTCAAGCTGTTCAGGATCGACACCGGTTTCCATGAATTTGGCAAGAGCGGCATCCATCGCATCTTCGGCTTCCTGCAGCGAAACGTCAGGCCGCGGCACCACGATCAGATTGAACGTGGTATCATCGAGCGAAACCGGGCGGTAAAAACTGGCCGCATAGGTCGCTAACTGATTGTTGAACTGCAACTCTTCAGCAAGGAATGAAGTCGTGCCACCGCCCAAAATCTCGCTCAGGAACACAAGTGCCGCTGCAGTTTCCTGCGCGCCGGGGTCGCGTTCCGGCGCAAGATACGAACGGCGCACATAGGGCTGTGCGACACGCGCATCGCGATAGATCAAACGCCGCTCCGCCGTTTGCGGCGGCTCCTGTGTGCGCATCCGGGTGGGCAGGTCGGGATTGCTGGGAATTGCGCCGTAGTGTTCTTCGGCCAAGGCGCGCACCTCTTCGGGCGTCACGTCACCAGACACGACCAGAACGGCATTGTTGGGCGAATAATAGATCTCGTAAAACCCAAGCGCGTCCTCCATATCAAGCGTTTCCATCTCGTGCATCCAGCCGATGATCGGCACACCGTAGCGGTGGTTGAGAAACTGTGCCGCGTTGATCTGCTCCCCGAAAAGGGCACCGGGATTGTTTTCGGTGCGTTGGTTACGCTCTTCAATGATCACGTTGCGCTCGGTCGCGATGTTTTCCTCCGTCAGGCGAATGTTTTTCATCCTGTCCGCTTCCATTTTCATCATCAACCCAAGGCGGTCTGACGCGACGCGCTGGAAGTAGGCCGTGTAGTCATAGGAGGTGAACGCATTATCGCGCCCCCCGTTTCGCGCAACTGTAGCGGACAGTTCGCCCTCGGCCAAAGTGTCGGTCGCCTTGAACAGCAAATGCTCAAGGAAATGTGCAACACCTGAAGACCCTTTGGGCTCATCCGCTGATCCGGCGCGATACCAGAGCATGTGCTGAACCACGGGGGCGCGGTGGTCTTCGACAACGACCACTTGCATGCCATTTTCGAGCTCGAAGGTCGTCACCGCCTCTTCGCCGGCACTCAGGGTGACGGGTATCAGGCTCAAAAGCGCCGCAAACGCAGTACATCGCAACATGTGCAATCCTTTCGCAAAGTAAAAACACATAGGTCTGCGCAGTTAGGTACGTTGCAAAAGCCATGGTTCAAGGCACGCTGTCACGAATGTGAGCGGCTTCCTGTTAATTTCAGGTTATCCCGGAGGCGGAAAACTGGGTGTACGGGCGCCAGCGCGACGCCATGCCTCGGCAGTTTCACGCGGGTCCAACGCCTGATCGCGATAGACTTGGTTGTAAACATCTTCGGGAAAAATCTTGAACTGCGTAAAGCGTGACTGAGTTCTGCGGAATTCCGCATCTTCAGTTGCAAGTGACTGGCGGATGTCAGGGGAAACGCCAAACCGGCTTGCCGCTGTCACGAGGGCACCATCCGAGGATGGCACCGGCGCGGATGCATCCCCCGGCCTGCCCCCTAGCGCGACCACCATCTCCGCCAGAGGGTCGGTGTCGGTGCGGTTCGCCTGTCCCGGCGTTGGTTGCGGCAGGTTGGAGAAATCAGGCGGCAGCGTCAGTTCCGCTTTCGGCTCGACAATGAATTCATCGGGGCCCCGCGATGTGGACGACAGGGTTTTCAGCCCCTGGTTCGAGCAGGCGGCCAAGGTCATGGCTAACAGAAGAAATGGCACTTTCATGCGCATGAAACATGTCTCCTCACGGTTACTTCTCAATACGCCAGAGCGACGGCGGTTGTCACTGACCTTTTTTCAACCGCCCTTGTTGGCATCGGCCTTCGGGTCCGGCGCAAGGAATACCAAGCCGATCGCGCCCATGAAAATGAAAACGTCAGCGAGGTTGAACACGAACGGATTGTCGATGCCGCAGCACGACATGTTCAGAAAATCCAGCACATAGCCATAGATCAACCGATCCAGTACATTCGCAAGCGCGCCGCCGATCAACAGGCCGGCCGCCGCCGCCGCCCATCCCGCCAGTTGCGATTTGCGCGACCAGATGTAAACGAACGTGCAGATGGCGAGCGCCACGCCGATCAGAGCCCACCGCGCTGCGTCCGACCCGCCGTCAAACAGGCCAAAATTGATACCCCGGTTCTCGCCATAGCGAAAATTCACAAAGGGCGGGAAAACATCGACCGCACGAATGCGCCACAATTCCATCATGTGAATCACGATGTATTTGCTGACCTGATCCACCAGAAACGCGATCACGGCAGCCCCATAGAGCAAACGCATGGCGGCCCCCTTGTTCAGTGCCTGAAGTGACGCATGCCGGTAAACACCATCGCGAGACCTGCCTCATCCGCGGCGGCGATAACCTCATCATCGCGCATCGATCCACCCGGCTGGATAAGCGCGGTCGCCCCGGCCTCGGCTGCTGTGATCAACCCGTCGGCAAAGGGAAAAAACGCATCAGAGGCCACGACCGACCCTTGTGTCAGTGGCGCAGGCAGACCCATCGCCTCGGCCATGTCCTGTGCCTTGCGGGCGGCGATTCTCGTGCTGTCGACCCGGCTCATCTGCCCAGCACCGACGCCGACGGTCGCGCCGTCTTTGACATAGATGATGGCATTGGATTTGACGTGTTTGGCGACGGTCCAGGCAAACATCAGATCGGCCATTTCCTGATCGCTTGGCGCACGCTTGGTGACGATTTGAAGCGCATCGGCCGACAAGCGACCGGTATCCCTGTCCTGCACCAGATACCCCCCCGACACCTGCCGGATCGCCAGACCCGGCGCTGTGGGGTCCGCCAGCCCGTCCGTGGTGAGCAGGCGCAGGTTCTTCTTTTTGGCAAAAACCTCTTGTGCCTCTGCGTCCGCACCCGGCGCGATGACAACTTCGGTAAAAATCGACGAAATCTCTTCGGCGGTCGCCCCGTCCAGCGGTTGGTTGAGCGCAATGATGCCCCCGAATGCAGAGGTGCGGTCACAATCAAAGGCGCGCCTGTACGCCTCAGTCAGTGTCTCGGCCCGCGCCACGCCGCAAGGATTTGCATGTTTGATGATGGCACAGGCAGGCCCATCCCCCTGGTCAAATTCACTGACAAGCTCAAAGGCCGCATCCGTGTCATTGATATTGTTATATGACAGCTCCTTGCCCTGAAGCTGGCGCGCGGTGGCAACGCCGGGGCTGTTCGATCCATCGAGGTAAAACGCCGCATCCTGATGTGGATTCTCGCCATACCGCAGTGTTTGCGCCAGCGTGCCCCCAAAGCTGCGTCGCCGTGGCGGTTCACCCACCTGCGCGGCCATCCATGTGCTCACCGCCGTATCATAGGCAGCGGTGCGCGCATATGCGGTCTGGGCAAGGCGCTGGCGCAGGGCATAGGTCGTGTGCCCGTCATACGCCTCCAGTTGCGCGATCAGGACATCGTAATCCTCCACATCCACCACCACGCTGACAAACCCGTGGTTCTTGGCAGCAGACCGGATCATCGCTGGCCCACCGATATCAATGTTTTCAATGACTTCGTCGTATTGCGCGCCCTTGGCGACCGTCTGCTCAAACGGATAGAGGTTCACAACCACCAGATCTATGCCCGCGATCCCATGTTCCTGCATGGCCGCGAGGTGATCGTCATTGTCGCGCAGCGCCAGCAAACCGCCGTGAACCGCCGGGTGCAGCGTCTTGACCCGCCCGTCCATCATTTCCGGAAATCCCGTGACCTCGGCCACATCCTTGACCTCAAGCCCGGCGTCGCGCAGCGCCCGCGCCGTGCCCCCGGTCGACAAAAGCTCGACACCGCGCGCGGCCAGCGCCTTCCCCAGCGCCACCAGCCCGGTCTTGTCTGAAACGGAAAGAAGCGCGCGGCGCAGCGGGGCAAGGTCGGTCATATCTGGTCCTTTGGGCGATCTAATCGGTGTAATTCAGGGTATCTCGGCTCAGGTCCCGCACCCCGATCGCAGTTTCCTGCGCCTTGGACAAAGACCACCTGACACGGGTCGCATATGACATAGCCCGACCGGCAAGCACAATCTGATTTGCCGAGCGTGGCTTTAAACGGCCCACCTCCAGATAGACCGAGGGTTCGAGTTTCAGCTTTTGACTGCCATCATGGCGAAACACCCAGATCTCACCGCTTTTCAAGGCGATGGAGATCGCCGCCCCGCCCATATCAAGTGTCGCATCCACATCCGGATGCAGATGAAAGCGGATTTCAAAGCCGATACCGGCCAATTTGGTCGCATCCAGCGCCAGATCAAATCGCCGCTTTTCGCGGTCTCCCATGGCAAGCAGCATATCCTCACCCGCAATGCCGCGCCCGTCAAACGTCATCTCAAGCGTGCGTGCATGGGTCAGACCATGGGTTGGCACAAAGCCATCATGCCCACCCTGAAACCGGATGCCGTCCGATGCATCCGTGATCTCGATGGGCACGTGGGTTGGCGCTTCGATCAGGGGCTCGCCCCCAGTTGCAGGGTCCGCCGAGCCAAGGCGCGCACTGGAATAGCCCCCCAACGCCAGTGTTGAATGGGACGGCGTTGCACGCCCGGCCCGCCGCCACTCCGGGCCAAAGGTACGCCCCGAGCCGCAATTGACGATCAGGGGGCGACGCCCGGAGGTGACCTCAAACGCAAGTGTGGAGGCATGGGCGTTGAATGACGCGCGCCCGGCCGGGGGCACGCTGGCGTCAATGATCACGCTGGTGCGCCCCGCCGAAAGGCGCGCAAAACCCATCGACAACCCATCGGGTTGTTGTGTCTTGATCCGCGCCTGCGCAAGGGCGTGATCAAGCCAGCCTTCGGCCCCGCGCCCGCCACCATGAAACCGCGCCAGACCACCATCCGCATGGCGCAGTGTGCGCAGGGTCGGGGCGATCCGCGCAATGGCTTCGAGGTGTTCTCTGGGCGGGGCATACCCGGCTTCTTTCAGCGTTGCGGCTGTCCACGTCAGCAGCGTGAACACTTCCAGAAGGTCTTCGGGATTGCGCGAGGGCAGGCCCCCTTGCGCGTCGATCTGCGTACGACACTCGCGCGCCAGACCCTTGAGAGCAGGCATCGCCATGGCCTGCATCCCCTCCAGCGACAAAGCCGCATAGATCAGACCGGTGAGCGCCTCGAACCGGGGCAGGCCACTGGCGGCACCCTGCCATCGCCGCGACAGGAAATGCGTCTGCTGGTTCAAACTGCGGTAAAACGTGTCACTGTCCGGACCGTCGCTGCCGCGCAGCAGGAATATCGCGTGGTTGATCCAGCGGATCAGACGGCGCCCGGTCAGATCGGGCGTCCAGCCGGGACCACGTCCACGCCCATACCGTTCGATCCATCCCCACAGCCACGCCTGCGCCTTGCCGCGCGCCGCCGCATCTCCGACAGCAGCCAGATCGTCAAGCCATTGAAACCCGCTGAGCTCCAGACTGAAGTCTTCATTGGGGGGCGGCAAATCCCAGATGTCCGCGTCTTTTCTCTCAAGCAGATGGCCTGCAAAGAGGAAATTCCCCGCCAGCAACTGCCGCCCGCGCGCGTAGCTGCCAATCGTGCGGGGTTCAGGCGATGACACGAATCCAACTGGCCGGGACCGCATGCGCCCGGCGCGGGTGGCGTGCCACCGGTTCAGGAAATGCACCTTTCTGGCTGCAAAACTCTTGCTTTGGGACATTGCGATCTCTGCCTGACGCGTTCTGACGACGCTTTGCGGCATGATAGCGCGCCGCCCGCTGCGAGTCACCGCTCTTTGTCGACCCGCAACCTTATATGGCCGCGATGTTACCCGGCCTTGCGCAGCACGGCGATGTAAAATCCATCCAGACCGCCCAGATCAGACCAGTAATCAGGCCGCAATCGCAGCCCCCCCTCGGAGGTGCGCCACGCGGGATCTACGCCGGGAACACCAAGGGCGTCTGCATCCGTGCGCATGTCTTCATGCCGTTCCAGCGCCTCGTCCACCTGCACTTCGCCTTCATCAGGCAGCAGGGAACAGGTGCAAAATACCAACCGTCCGCCGGGTTTCACGCGGTCCCAGGCGTGGTCGATCAGTTCAGACTGCATGGCAATCAGATCGCCAAACTCCGACCCGTCCTTGGCATGGGGCAGATCGGGATGGCGGCGGATCGTACCCGTCGCGGAACAGGGCGCATCTAGCAACACCGCGTCAAATGTCCCCGACGTGGCGCGCGCATCCTGCACCAGCACCTCGGCTTTGAGGCCCGTGCGCGCGAGGTTTTCCGCGACGCGGCCCATGCGCACCGAAGAATCATCCACCGCCGTGACCCGCGCACCGGCGGCAGCCAGTTGCATCGTCTTGCCACCGGGGGCTGCGCAGAGATCAAGCACGGTTTCGCCGGGCTGCGGCGCCAGAATCCGCACGGGCAAGGCGGCGGCGGCATCCTGCACCCACCATGTTCCGTCAGAAAACCCCGGCATGGCCGAGACCTGACCTGCATTTTCAACCCGCACGGACCCGGTTGGCAACACTGTACCACCTGTCAGCGCGGCGATAGCGGAGGCGTCGGATTTCGCGGTCAGATCAAGCGGCGCACCGGCAAAATGCGCGATCTCCATACGCGCCATCGCATCCGCGCCCCAGGCCTCAACCAGCGGGCCGCGCAGCCACTTGGGCAGACGGGGCGCGCGCAAAGCATCCCATGCCGCGGGCCCGTCCGCAGCGACCTTGCGCAGAACAGCATTCGTCAGCCCTTTAAGGTGACTGTAATGTTTGTGGCGCGATACCAGTTCCACCATTGCGTTCACCACGCCGTGCGCGGCGGTTCCGGTGCACAGTTCCACCGCTCCGAC
This sequence comes from Roseobacter denitrificans OCh 114, assembly GCF_000014045.1. NCBI lineage: Bacteria > Pseudomonadati > Pseudomonadota > Alphaproteobacteria > Rhodobacterales > Roseobacteraceae > Roseobacter > Roseobacter denitrificans. Next base: position 631,482 of record NC_008209.1, on the reverse strand, counting down.
CCGCAAGGCATTGCGCACCGTCAAAGGCGGATATTTGGACAGGTGTTTTTGCAAGATGCGATCGGCGCGCTCCAACCCCCTCAGGGTGTCCTGCGCCAGTCGGGCTGCGCGCGCGCGGTCTTCGGGTTCCAGCTTGTCAAGCGTGCCCGCTGTCAGAAGCTCCGACATCAGGCGGCCTTCCCCAAGGATCTGGTCCAGCAGGTAAACAGCGCTTCTGCGCGCCGGAAGGCCTGTGTCTGCCATCTATCGGGTGCTCCTTGTCATACGGGTGCCTTGCCTGCCCCGCAGCGCGACGTATATCAAGACGCAAGCCAGAGGACAGAGCGAAATGACCCAAGACAGTGATGACACGCAAGACATCAGCGATCTGCCACCCGCCGCGCAACGCGCATTGGCCGAAGCCGAGGCCCGGCGTAAGAAAGCGAAAGACATGAACATGCCCCCGGAACTTGGCGGCAGAGAGGGGCCTGAACCCGTCCGTTACGGGGATTGGGAAAGAAAAGGCATCGCCGTCGATTTCTGACGCGATGCCTTCTTGCGTTTTACAATACAGGGCCGCTTAACCGCCCCAACACGAATGAAGCGGCATCACCGCAGACGGAACTCCGCCGAATCGCCGGCACCCCGGTCTGAGGTGAAGCGGATGCGGTCCTCGGTTGCCTGAACTTCCTGACAGTTATAGCCCAGAGGGTCCCCGCCCCAATAAATATCGCGGCAGAAATAGCCATCTCTCCACGTCCAGTTTCCCGTCACTGGCCAGGCGGCACCATATCCGTTGATAGCGCCATCGGGTGTGACTTCCAGATTGACGAAGGGGCGGCGCAATTCCTTGCCGCTGATCAACGCCACGAATTCGGATTGGTCATCGACCTTGGAAAACTCTGCAAAGGCGGGAGCCGCGATAAGTGTTGCCGCGATCGTCAGGGATGATAGAGCAATGCGCATTGTGTTCTTACTCCACTTGAATTGCTTTCTAACGGTACGCAGAACCCATCGGATCAGATCATTTTTCGTGTGAAAAAGTTCCGCGACCGATCAGCCGTCCTTCAGCCCCAGCACATCCAGCATGTCATAGGCTCCGGGCGCACGATGCCGCGCCCACAACGCCGCCTTGAGCGCACCGCGCGCAAAGACAGAACGGTCAGAGGCCACATGACGCAGGGTGATCCGCTCCCCCTGCGCTGCGAACAGAACGTCATGTTCCCCGACGATATCGCCCCCGCGGACAGAAACAAAACCGATGTCCCCCTTTTGGCGCGCGCCGGTCAGACCATCGCGCCCCCGGTCAGACACCGCATCGAGCGACACCCCTCGCCCCTCTGCCGCCGCCTCCCCCAGCATCAGCGCGGTGCCTGAGGGGGCATCGACTTTCTGATTGTGGTGAGATTCAATGACTTCAATGTCAAAATCTTCGTCCAGCGCCGCCGCCACGCGTTTGGTCAGCTGCACCAGCAGGTTCACGCCAAGGCTCATGTTTCCCGCGCGCACGATCACCGCACCCGCCGCCTGCGCATCGATCTGCGCGATCTCCTGTTCTGTCATCCCGGTGGTGCCAATAACATGAATGGCGCCAACCCGCGCTGCGGCCTGCGCAAAACGGATCGTTGCGGCGGGGCTGGTGAAATCAATCACCGCCTCACTGTCCGCCAGCGCGCTGTCGATGTCATCGCTGACCAGAACGCCGCGTTCCGTACCGCCCAGCGCCAGACCCAGATCGCGCCCGATCCAGTCATGTCCGGGTCGTTCCAATGCGGCGGACAGGGTCACGGCATCGGAGGTATCGATGGTGTCCACCAGCATCCGGCCCATGCGTCCGGACACACCTGTAATCGCAATCTTCATGGGTGTCGTCATGGCGCCCTCCTGCATCTGTCGCTCACAGGGCGTCTTAGCCTGCGTAGCTCCGCTTGGCAAAGGGCACGCAAGGGCGTAAATGAGATTTATGGGAAAGAACAAATTTCACACCGGCCCCGGCCCGTCGCAACGCCAGCTCCGCGTCGGAGAGACAATAAGGCGTGCGCTGTCGGATGTTCTGGCGCGCGGCGATGTGCATGACACTGACCTGAACCGCTTGTCCGTTACCGTGGGCGAGGTGCGCGCCTCCCCGGACCTCAAGATCGCGACTGCTTATGTCCTGCCCCTTGGCGGCCAAGGCAAGGATGAAGTCATCGCCCTGCTGGCGCGCAACAAGGGCGAGTTGCGGCGCTTGGTGGCCAAAAAGCTGACGTTGAAATTCGCGCCTGATCTGCGGTTTCAATTGGATGAAACCTTTGATCGCATGGATGAAACCCGCGAGATGCTCAACCGCGCCGAAGTCAAGCGCGACACCGGCCCCGTGCCAGCGGGAGAAAGCGACACCGAATGACCCGGCTTGGGTATATGGCTCTCTTTCTTGGTCTGGGCGCCAGCGCTTTGAGTGCTGCAACCTGCGAAGCAGTCACATATAACGGCGCGCAATACACGATCTGCGAGATCGACGCAGGCGAGGATCAGCTTGACCTGTTCCTGCGCGATGATGCAGGCGACATTTACGGCCAATTCACTTCTGTAGACCGCGCATTGTCAGAGCATGGTGAAAAGCTGGTCTTTGCCATGAACGCAGGCATGTATCACGATGATCGCTCACCCGTGGGCCACTACGTCGAAAATGGCGAAGAGATCATGCGCGTCATTCCCAACGCCGGACCCGGCAATTTTGGGCTACTGCCGAACGGTGTGCTCTGTGTGCGCGAAGGGCGCACGGATGTGTTTGAAACGCTGGCTTATATCGAAGCGGCCCCGGCCTGCAAACATGCGACCCAATCGGGACCGATGCTGGTGATTGACGGCGCGCTGCACCCGAGGTTTCTGGCGGATGGGACATCGCTCCATATTCGCAATGGCGTCGGCACATCAGCCGATGGGCAGCGTGTGGTCTTTGCCATATCGGATCAGCCGGTGAACTTTCACAGTTTTGGAACGCTGTTTCGCGATTATATCGGCGTGCCGAATGCCTTGTATTTTGACGGCAAAGTCTCGCGACTATATGCTCCCGATCTGGGCAGGCGGGATTTTGGTTTTGCCCTCGGTCCGATCATCGGCGTGGTCGCGCCCGCCGATTAGACCGTTGTGTGGTTTTGATCGCCGCCGCGTCGCATCTGTCATTTCGGGGCTGGGCAGCGGGTTTTTCTGACGCTAAGAGCGCGGCACGTATCTAAGGAGTGTATCATGGGGCGCAGGCGCAAGGGACGCGATATTTCCGGCTGGCTAATTGTGGACAAACCCGCTGGGCTCACGTCTACGGCTGTGGTCAACAAGGTCCGTTGGGCACTGGATGCCAAGAAGGCAGGCCATGCCGGTACGCTCGACCCTGATGCAACGGGCGTTCTGGCCGTGGCCTTGGGGGAGGCGACGAAAACCGTACCCTATGTGACGGGTGCCCTAAAGGCCTATGAATTTGAAATTCGCCTTGGGCAAGCGACCAATACCGATGACGCCGAGGGCGAAGTGATCGCGCAAAGCGACCTGCGCCCGACAGAGGATGAGATCAAGGAAGCGCTGAGCGCGTTCATCGGGGATATCGAACAGGTCCCGCCGCAGTTCTCCGCCGTCAAGGTCGATGGCGAGCGGGCGTATAAGCGCGCGCGCGATGGTGAGGAGATGACCCTCGCGGCGCGACCACTCTATGTGGACAGTCTGCTGCTGATCGACCGCCCGGACGCGGATCATGTGCTGCTTGAGATGGTCTGCGGCAAGGGCGGCTACGTGCGTTCGATCGCGCGCGATCTGGGTGCTGCTCTTGGATGTCTGGCGCATGTGCGGTCCTTGCGCCGGATCTGGTCCGGCCCGTTTGATGCTAAAAACGCAGCGGATCTTGAGACGATCGAAGCGCTCGCCCGGACCCCTGAGCTTGACGCGCATGTCCAGCCGCTGGAAACCGCGCTTGATGATATGCCCGAGGTCAAAGCCACTGCGGAGGGGGCGGTGCGCCTGCGCAATGGCAACCCCGGTATGGTTTTGGCAAGCGGCATCGAGTACGGCGAAACCTGCTGGGCGTCGTTTGAAAGCCGCGCAATCGCCATCGGGCGGTATAAATCCGGCGAATTGCACCCGGTACGCGTGATCAACGCCCCGGACTGACACGACCGATTGTTTCAATTCGTCGTAAATCTCGCGCCCGCGTCATCAATTCATGGCCATTGTTACATCGATTGTTACAGAAACGGCGCACCGCATCAGCGGTGCGTGAACAGCATTCACGTGGTGCCGCATGTCGCCCATATCGAGGTCAAGCGAAACAGAAATGACCCCGAAAGGACTACACGATATGAAACGTACCGCTCTTACACTCCTTACTGCCGGCGCCTTTGCAACGATTGCTTTTGATGTCTTCGGTCAAGCACTCAGCCCCCTTTTCGGCCACGCGAAACTGGCACCTGTGGGTCTGGCCGGCGCAACGATCAAATCGGTGTTCGGTACGAACCCTTCCGGTGCCGCCTACCTCTTGCACAGCCTGACCGGATTGCTGTTTTACGTCGTCGGTTATTTTGCCATCGCCCGCCCGGTGCAGATCGCCATCTTGCCCAAGCTGCATTGGAGCATCACCGCCATCGTCTATGGTGTCGCCCTGTGGGCCTTTGCCCTATACGGCATGGCGCATCTGGTGGCTGGAATGAAACCCTTCCTTGGCTTTACCGGCATCACCTGGGTCGCGCTTTGGGGTCACATCGTCTATGCGCTCGTCGCCGCTGCGATACTGGAAAGCCGCGGCGTGGTCATGGAACTGCCCAAGCGCACGCAACTCGCCCTGGGCTAAACCACCCCCTGATCAAGGCCGCTCCGATTTTCGGGGCGGTTTTTTGTTTTCAGATAGGGGTAACGGCGGGCCTTGTGACCTTTCGCTTCGGCGTAAAATGCACGAAGGTGGGGGTGGTCACAAAATCACAGGCAGATTGGGCGCATGCGCAAAGACACCCCCGCGACCCTTCATGATCCCGGCGGAAAGGTGCACCTGCGCCTTGGCGATGGCGTCACCGGCGGGGCGATCTTCTCTCCATGCGGGCGCTATCGACATGTGCTGACCCGCGACTGGACCCGACAGGGCGATCCCCCCCGCACCATCATGTTCGTAGGCCAGAACCCGTCTGTCGCCAGCGCAGAAGTATCGGACCCGACATGCAACAAGGAGGTGCGTTTTGCCAGACGCTGGGGCTTCACCCGCTATGTGAAAACAAACATTCTGGACTGGCGCGCCACGAATCCCAAGGACGTGCCGCATGACCCAGCCCTCGCCTGCAGTGCGGATAACCTGCCCAATATGATGGAAGAGGCCGCGCAGGTTGATGAGGTTCTGATGGCATATGGGAAACTTCACAAACGCTATGTGGATGTCGTTATGCGTACGGTCAGCGCGCTGCGGGGGACGGGTAAACCGCTGAACTGCCTCAAGCTGAACAAGGACGGCTCCGCCCAGCATCCGCTTTATATTCGTGACGATACCCAGAGGTTTGTGTTCCCGAGCTTTTCACACACCGACGTCTGACAAGGGCGAGGTTTGCGCAGCACAGCACGATTAACCCGGTGGTTATGTTTTAGCATTACACCGCTGTCTGAGTGATTTGTTGACGTGTTTTGTACAATCAGAGGCCGCGTATGCTGTGGTTAGCCGGTTTGATGGGTGTGATTGGTGTCAGCGCGGCCTCCTTCTTTGTGTCCCAGCCCGAAACGGACCCGGAAAACGGAGTGGTCGACGGCGACTTGGGACCGTCCGATCACTGCGATCTGATCCTTGTTTCTGGTCAGGCATACACATTGGGACCGGATTTATCCGGTGACCCGTTTCTGTTATCCCCTGACAGGGACGAAGGGCCAGAGCCGCCACGCAAAGAGGACTATGTCTTCGGTCCGACTCCGGGCGATCACCATACCGATCTGGCAGGACCCGTTTCACCCACCACGGACATGCCCGTACCCTTTGCCGTCCTGGGACAGGACAAGGATATCTTCGTCGACCGACTGCCAAGCGACAAAGGACCGCTTTTCCCCGATCGTGAAAGTGTCCCTGATCCGCTTTGGCTTCGAATGGGGCCGCTGTCCGGCGCGCTTGACAAAGAAATGCTGAATGACACCGCGCATGACCCGCACGCCAACAGCATCGCGCCTGACACAAAAGGCAGAGCGACACAAACCGTGGACGATACGGCGACCCTGCCGCAGGACCAGATGATTGAAGACACCAGCGCACCGCCATTCGCACCAAGCGATTGGAAAAAAACGGCCAAACGGGCGAAGTTTTGGATCATGAAACGGGTCAGGACACCCTGATGTTGGTCTGGAATGATACCATTGTCGACGCGTCGGCACCGGATATAGGTGTTGGAAAAGTCCCTTTCGACGCGCAGGTGGCACTGGTGCTGATGAACGGGCGCTGCGTGGCTCAAATCCACGGCGATCCGGGTTTGGACGCATCGGGTATCACAGTGATTCCCAGCAGTTCCGCGAGGCGCATTGGCCTTGAACCAGTTTAAGGCGCGCAAAGCGGCAATCGCAGCGATTCAATAATTGCCTTCCGACAAAAACCTGCCTATACGCGCCCATCGCCGGAAAGAATCCGTTCTCACGGCGAACCTCCACGGGCCTGTGCTGGACGACATCCCGGCCTGCGCCTTACTGAAACCTTTAGAATTAGGAGACCCCGATGTCGATTACAGCAGAAGAAAAAGCCCGCGTCATGAAAGAGTTCGCGACCAAGGAAGGCGATACAGGGTCGCCCGAAGTACAGGTCGCCATCCTCAGCTCGCGCATTGCGACGCTGACAGAGCACTTCAAAACGCATAAGAAAGACAACCACGGCCGCCGTGGCCTGCTCAAGATGGTGGCAACGCGCCGCAAGCTTCTGGACTACACAAAAGCCAAAGACGAAGCACGGTATCAGGACCTGATCAAACGTCTTGGACTGCGTCGTTAATCAGACCACTCCAACCCCGCGCGCAAATAGACGGCTTTGACCTGCCCGAAACCGGCTAGGTCTAATCACGCCAAAAGGGCGCAGCGCAATACCGATAAAACCGCGTCTTTTGACGCGGTTTTTTAATGGGCGGGACACCTGCACAACCGCGCCTGCTTCCGCTAGGGTTGCGACATGTATACCTTTGCCGCCGCTGTCTTTTTCCTCATCATCACCCCCGGTCCCGGCGTTTTGTCCGCTGCCGGTGTCGGCGCATCATTCGGAGCGCAGGCGGGCGTGCGCTATCTGGCCGGGCTGTTCATTGGCACCAACCTTGTGTGTCTGGCCGTCGTGAGCGGGCTGACCGCCTTTCTTCTCGCCGACCCCCGCTTGCGCATCATATTGTTTTTCGCCTCCGTCGCTTATCTGACATACCTCGCGCTGCGGATCGCATTTGCGGGCAGTAAGATCGCGTTTATCGAGAGGCAAAAACCGCCGGGCGTCATCGGCGGGATCGCCTTGCAGGCGATCAACCCCAAGGCTTACGCGGTGAATACAGCCCTGTTTTCCGGTTTCGGGTTTCTGCCGGGCAATCTGGTACTGGAAATCACGCTGAAATTTCTGATCGTGAACGCCATTTGGATACCCATTCATATCGCATGGCTTTATCTTGGGATCAGCCTGCGCAGAATGAACCTCCCAGACCGGACACAAAGGGCCATCAACATCGCCATGGCCGCCTCCATGATGGTGGTCGTTGCGCTGGCTGCGACGGCTCAATTCTGAATGACAGCGGGCAAGATATCCGCAGGCTGCGCTGCGCACCCAGACGCGCATCCTCTGTGTTTTGGTCATATTCACTGCATCAGCGGTTAATTTTGGTCAAAAACACTGCATCTTGGGAAAATGAAGGTTAACAATTCCTTGTTTTCTTCTATCATCAGTTGTGAGAGGTCGTGGAAATAAACCCGCTTACCGTTTGCGACCGGCCTGAATAACAGGACCCCCTCTCCCGGCCACAGACCCAGGTTATGGGCGGGCGGACAGGAGAAAACTCACAATGACAACAACACTGCTAGTGGGCCTTGATGGCCACAGCTCAGGCGAGCGTGCACTGGCATATGGCGAAGAATTGGCAAAACTCATCGGAAACTGCACGCTTCTGGTGGTCTATGTCATCGAATGGTCGCCCTATTCCTTCCAGACCGCCGAAGAAAACGCACAACGACACAAGCGCCGCGAAGAAGAGATTTCCACGGCAATGGCCCGCGTCGTGCAGCCCGCCTTGGACAGTTTGAAAGAAAAAGGCGTCACAGCCCAGGGCAAGGTCCGGCACGGCAATGTGTCAGACACGCTTGAATCCATCGCGTCCAGTTCATCCGCCGACCAGATTATCGTCGGTCGCTCAACCGAAACCGGTCTGTCACAACGCATTTTCGGCAGCTCCACTGCCAATCTGGTGATGCAAGCCACCGTCCCCGTCACCGTGGTCCCATAAGGAAAACACAATGCTCAAAAAGCTTAACTATCTGGCAGCCTCTGCCGCACTCGCGACGATGGCCAATCCGGTCATGGCGCAAGAGGCAAGCTCTCTTGACGCCCGCGTCAACGAAATCTTCGCAACATTTACCGGGCCGTTTGTTGGCCTGATCTTCGCGCCTTTTCCGGGCACGAGCTTCCCATGGATCGTGATGTGGCTGGTAATTGCTGCAACGATTTTCACCATCTATTTCGGTTTCGTGCAGCTTCGCTTCTTTGGTCACGCGATCTCTCTGGTCAAAGGGGACTATTCCGATCCCGATGACGCAGGCGAGGTCAGCCACTTTCAGGCCCTTGCAACCGCGCTTTCCGGTACGGTCGGCCTCGGCAATATTGCCGGTGTGGCTGTTGCGGTGGGCATCGGCGGGCCGGGGGCGACATTCTGGATGATCCTTGCGGGTCTGCTCGGCATGGCCTCGAAATTCACCGAATGTACGCTCGGCGTCAAATACCGTAACGAATACCCCGATGGCACCGTTTCCGGTGGTCCGATGTATTACATGTCCAAAGGTTTTGATGAGCTTGGCCTGCCCGGTGGCAAGATTCTGGCTGTCCTCTTCTCAGTGTTCTGTATTCTTGGCGCACTTGGTGGAGGCAACATGTTTCAGGCCAACCAAGCACATGCACAGATCACCCAGATCACCGGGGACTATCCCGGCTGGATCACGGGTATCATCTTTGCCGGTGTGGTGTTCGCCGTGATCGTCGGCGGGATCAAATCCATCGCCAAGGTGACCGAAAAAGTCGTTCCCTTCATGGGCATCATGTATGTCGGTGCCGCGCTCATCATTCTGATCGTGAACTTCGATATGATCGGCTGGGCCTTTGGTCAGATCTTTGTTGGCGCCTTTACCGGGCTTGGGGTCGCGGGCGGTTTCGTCGGTGCTTTGATCCAGGGGTTCAAGCGGGCGGCGTTTTCGAACGAGGCGGGCGTGGGTTCCGCAGCGATTGCGCACTCTGCCGTGAAAACCAAGGAACCGATCACCGAAGGGTTTGTCTCCCTGCTGGAACCTTTGATCGACACGGTGGTGATCTGCACAATGACAGCCCTGGTGATCATCATCTCGCAACAGTTGATCATTGATGAAGCAACCGGCAATTACATGCTGAACGAAGCAGGCTCTGCGATTGCGACGGTTGATGGGAATTCGGGCGTGGCGCTGACCTCGGCAGCCTTCGCATCCGGCATCAGCTGGTTCCCCTTCATTCTCGCAATTGCGGTTGTGCTCTTTGCCTTCTCGACCATGATTTCGTGGTCCTACTACGGGCTGAAAGCATGGACGTATCTGTTTGGTGAAGGCAAAACCTCTGAGCTGGTATTCAAGGTCATCTTCTGCATCTTCATCGTGATCGGTGCCGCGGCCAGCCTTGGCCCTGTCATTGACTTCTCGGATGCGGCGATCTTTGCCATGGCTGTTGTGAACATCTTTGCGCTCTACTTCCTGATGAAACTGGTACGCGCGGAACTGGCCAGCTACAGCGCCCGCCTCAAGTCGGGTGAAATCAAGAAGTTCAGCCACTAAAGCGTCATGGCAAAAACCTCGATCACGTAACGCTGCCTGAAACCAAGGGTTCAACGCGTTACGTGATACTCGATGTTTCAGGTAATTCGTCAGACGCTCTAAAACCGCAAGGCGCGCCGAAAGACGGGCGCGCTCTGCACAAGGCGACATCATGCTGGCGTGCTGTCGTTAGTTCATTATCCCTGAACAAACCTACCAAACACCAACCGCTCTGCCCGTGCCTGCGCGGGCTGTGGTTTCCCACCGGTATCTGCGACGGCGGGCAGCCACCGCAGGCCGTATCGGCCGCGGATTCCGCCCGTGCATCCATCCCTTTCCAAATGCCCGCATCTCGTGTATGCCCTCGCAATCTGAAAGCCGGCGCCCGGACCTCAGCGCCGCCAAAAGAAGATACCGGGGTCAGGGGGAATTCGCCCTCTATGAAATGGCCAATGGGCCGAAACAGGAAACGTAGATGTTCAACGAGACGAAAAAATCGATTGAGTGGGGCGAAGAGACGCTCACACTCGAAACAGGAAAAGTGGCCCGCCAAGCGGATGGGTCGGTGATTGCAACGCTGGGCGAGACCAGCGTCATGGCAAACGTCACCTTTGCCAAGAAACAAAAACCGGGTCAGGATTTCTTTCCGCTGACCGTACATTATCAGGAAAAATACTACGCGGCAGGCAAAGTCCCCGGTGGTTTCTTCAAGCGCGAAGCGCGCCCGACTGAAAAAGAGACACTGACAGCACGTCTGATTGACCGCCCGCTGCGCCCACTCTTCGTCCCCGGCTTCAAGAACGAAGTGCTGGTGATGTGCACCGTTTTGTCCCACGATCTGGTGAATGATCCCGATATGGTCGCGATGATCGCAGCCTCGGCGGCGCTGACCATCTCCGGCGCGCCCTTCATGGGGCCAATCGCTGGTGCCCGCGTCGGTTTTGAGGATGGCGAATATATCCTGAACCCGACCGTTGATGACATGCAGGATTTGCGCCTGAACCCTGAACAGCGCCTTGATCTGGTCGTTGCCGGAACCAAAGACGCGGTGATGATGGTCGAATCCGAAGCCTATGAGCTGTCCGAAGCGGAAATGCTGGGTGCGGTGAAGTTTGCCCATGACGCGATCCAGCCTGTGCTGGACCTGATCATTGATCTGGCAGAAGACTGCGCCAAGGAGCCGTTTGACTTTTCACCGCCCGATTACTCTGAGCTTTCCGCTGCGGTCAAAGCTGCCGGTGAGACAGAGATGCGCGCCGCTTTCGCGATTTCCGACAAGCAGGAACGCACCACAGCTGTTGCTGCCGCCCGTGAAACCATCATGGCCGCGCTGAGTGACGAGCAGAAAGAAGACCCCAACCTCGGCTCCGCGATGAAAGGGCTTGAAGCCTCCATCCTGCGCGGCGACGTGGTGAAAACGGGCAAGCGGATCGACGGTCGTAAAACCGATGAAATCCGTGATATCGTATGTGAAACGGGTCTTTTGCCCCGCACGCACGGCTCCGCGCTGTTCACCCGTGGTGAAACGCAGGGCCTCGTTGTGACCACTTTGGGCACCGGCGATGATGAGCAATTCATCGACGCGCTGCACGGGAATTTCAAATCGAACTTCCTGCTGCATTATAACTTCCCGCCCTATTCGGTCGGTGAAGCAGGTCGCGTGGGCCCTCCCGGACGTCGTGAAATCGGTCACGGTAAACTGGCGTGGCGTGCGTTGCAGGCGGTTCTGCCAGCGGCGACCGACTTCCCCTATACCGTGCGTGTTGTTTCCGAGATCACCGAATCCAACGGGTCATCTTCGATGGCATCGGTCTGCGGTGGTTCCTTGTCCATGATGGACGCAGGCGTTCCGCTCAAGGCACCGGTTGCCGGTGTGGCCATGGGTCTGATCCTCGAAGAGGACGGTTCCTATGCGATCCTGTCGGATATCCTGGGTGACGAAGACCACCTTGGCGACATGGACTTCAAAGTGGCCGGTACAGAAGCCGGGATCACATCGTTGCAGATGGACATCAAGATCGCAGGCATCACGCCCGAGATCATGGAGAAAGCACTGGAACAGGCCAAAGCGGGTCGCATCCACATTCTGGGCGAGATGGCCAAATCCATCACCGGCGCGCAGGATTTCTCGATCCACGCACCACGCATCGAAACCATGCAGATCCCGACGGATAAGATCCGCGAAGTGATCGGGTCAGGTGGTAAGGTGATCCGCGAGATCGTCGAAGTATCCGGTGCCAAAGTGGATATCAACGACGAAGGCATTATCAAGATTGCCAGCCCGAACGGCGAAGCGATCAAGAAAGCCTACGACATGATCCACTCCATCGTGGCCGAACCCGAAGAAGGCATGGTCTACACCGGTACGGTTGTGAAAATCGTCGACTTCGGTGCTTTCGTGAACTTCTTTGGCAAGCGCGACGGTCTGGTGCATGTCTCCCAGATCGAGAACCGCCGCCTGAACCACCCTTCCGACGTTCTGAAAGAAGGCCAGGAAGTAAAGGTCAAGCTGCTGGGCTTTGATGATCGCGGGAAGGTGCGCCTGTCGATGAAAGTCGTCGATCAGGAAACCGGCGAAGAAATCAAGAAAGAAGAAGCGCCGGCAGACTGATCCGCGCTTCACCTTAAAAAGCAAACCCCGGCGGCGACGTCGGGGTTTTTTGTTTGGCTATGACTAAAGGCGAAACACCACAAACATCGTCAGTCGCGCAGCGCAATGTGAATCAGGTTTTTCACGTGATGCTTCAGCGACGTTCATGCCGCCCCTTGAACCACGTGAGGCGGATCTGTTCTTTTGCAATAACCCGCCGCAGTCTGTTCAGGAACGACCATATCTGAAACCTCTGCCAAAGTGTCACGTCAGGCTCTCTGAAAGCACTGCGCATGGCACCGAAAGAAGGCAGCAGAAACCGTTTGAACGGTGGAATGTGATATTTCCACTTTTTCCTGGGGTCGGCGTTTCGGATTTGGGCGCCCAGAATACGCCGCCGTTTGATTGCATGTGCCTCCATCGAGGCGCGCGCAGGGTGACCAACCATGACTTCGGGCACGTAAAGCTGCTTCACACCTTGCGCATTGCATCGCCTTGCCCATTCCATATCCCCGCCGGAGAGGGCAGTGTCATCGAATAGCCCAACCGCTTCGAACGCGGCACGGCGCACGAAAATATTCGCCGTCGCGGCGCGTCCTTGACTGGCGTAATGCTCTTGCTTGAGGGACGTCATACGATCCACACGCTCCGCAATCGTCCATACCTCTCCTGCGGCCTCAAGCTCGACAGCGCCGGCAAACCGCAAGACATCCGGATGCGCCGCGAAAGCCTTGAGACCTTGCGCAATGTAGTCCGGCCGCGGCCTGCAATCGGCATCGGTAAAGAACAAAAGGTCAGTACCCGCAGCACCTATCCCCGCGTTGCGCGCTGCATATGATCCCGGCTTTGGCTCCCGGATCACACGGGCATTGGGTGGCAGATGAAAGTCATCCGGCACTTCATCGGTCGCAGCATTGTTGACGACAACGATTTCGAAATCCGACGCGGGGGTTGTTTGCGCCTCCAGAAGATCAAGGCAGCGCTGAAGATCGGGCCAGCTGTGATAGGTCGGGATAATTACGGACGCTTTCTTGTCCAATTGGATGCTCCGCATGTCGCTTTCGGCGCTGGTTGCGCTGGCCCCGTATACACAGTAATCCCTGTTCATGTCCACATTGCGCCCCCTTCGGATCACGGTTTCGACCCTCACGCGGCAACGTCCGGCCATGCTCGCCGCGCTGATTGAAAGCTGGGGCAAAATGGCTGTGCCAATTGCCTGCGAAATCACCTGTCTGGTTGTGGAAAATGACGCGGAACCCAAGAGCGTCGGCGTGGTTGACGTGGCCCGACCGCTGGCGAATGGCGTGGGGCTGGCCTATGTGCTCGAAACCGAACCGGGTATTCCCTTTGGACGCAACCGGGCGGCAAAGGAAGCGATCGCTGCCGGATCAGATTTGCTGGCCTTTGTGGACGATGATGAAATCGTGGCAGAAGACTGGCTGGTCAAACTCATCGCCGCTTACCGCCACAGCGAAGCGCTTTTGATCGGCGGGCCGTTGCGCGTCAAGGAAACGCCACGCAAATTGTCTTTTGTCGCCGCTCTCATGGATAAATGTATTGCCCGCCGTTATCTGCGCAAGGAAACGCGCGCCGCGCGCCGGGCCGATCTGACGGGCACGCCGGGCGTGACGATTGTGACCAACAACTGGCTGGCTGAAACCTCGGTTTTTGAAAAACACGGTATCTGGTTTGATGAGAAAATGCGTTTTACCGGCGGGACGGACTCCAAGCTCTGTGCCGAGGTGAAGGCCGCCGGATTGCCAACCGCATGGGCGGCTGACGCGGCCGTTTATGAAGAAATCCCGCTTGAACGGCTCGCCATCCGTTATCAGTTCAAACGGGGTCGCGATCAATCCTCGACCAACTATACCCGCAAGCTCGAAGGGCAACCCTCGGCAAAATATAACGTCCTGGTCAGCGTGCCGATCAAGATCGTCATCATTTGCGGTCTTGTGATTGCGCTGCCATTCACGGGGGGCCGCACCTTGCTGGATGTGGTGCGCACGTCGGGCTGGGTTGCCGGGCGTTTCGACGCGCTGCGCGGGCGCCGTTCTGATCTTTACAAGACCGTCACGGGCGACTAGCGCGTCTGGCGAAATTCCGTACACATCGCGTATCATGCAACGCGTTGAAATCTTTGATTTCAGGCAGCGTTACGTGCTTCAGGTTTTTCGCATGACGCTCAAGTGGCAGGCCCGCACCCTGCGTAACCCGGGGCACGGGCCAGTTTCTCAGCTTGGCGCTTTGGTTTTGCGCAAATAGGGCAGGACGGTTTCAAAGTCGCCGAATTTCGCCTTGGCGTCTTCATCCGACACCGATGGCGGAATGATCACATCCTCACCCGGAACCCAGTTTGCGGGGGTCGCAACACCTTTGCCGGTCGACATTTGCAAACCATCAAGGGCGCGCAGCACTTCGGCAAAATTACGACCAACGGTCATCGGGTATGTCATCGACAGTTTAAGCTGCTTGTCCGGCCCGATGATGAAGACCGACCGCACCGTTGCGCTGTCAGCAGGTGTGCGGCCGTCGGGCAGATAGGCCTCCGCCGGCAACATGTCAAAGGCTTTAGACACGGCGAGCCCTTCGTCAGCGATGATCGGAAAGCCAGCGGTTGTGCCCGCGACATGTTCGATATCACCTTTCCACTTCTTGTGATCCTCAACGCCATCAACCGAAACGCCGATCACCTTGGTGCCGCGTTTTTCCCACTCATCGGCCAGTTGCGCGACGGCGCCGAATTCCGTGGTGCAAACCGGTGTGAAATCCTTTGGGTGCGAGAATAAAATCGCCCAGCTGTCGCCAATCCAGTCATGAAACTGGATCGTTCCGTGGTCAGTTTCCGCTGTGAAATCGGGAACAGTATCGTTGATGCGCAAGCCCATAAAAATCCTCCGGTGCAGTGCTGTCATTCATTCTGCGCACATCTAATACTTATCTCGGCCAGTGACACCCCCTCTATTGCCGTTCACACGCGACAGTGACACAGTGCCCGCCGAACAAGGTGTACCAGATACCCTCTTAAAGGAACGAACCTCATGCTAGAAAAGCGCAATTTCTATATCAATGGCCAGTGGGTTGCCCCGGTAAAACAGAATGACTTTGCCGTGATTGATCCCTCGACCGAGGAACAATGCGCGGTCATTTCACTAGGTGGACAGGCGGATACGGATGCAGCCGTTGCCGCCGCACGTGCAGCGTTCGACGATTGGTCTCAAACCTCGAAATCGGAGCGTCAGGGCCTGCTGAAGCGGTTGCTGGAAGTCTACAACGACCGTTCTGAAGAAATGGCACAAGCCATGTCGATGGAAATGGGTGCGCCCATGGCGCTTAGCCGCGCACAGCAGGTCGGTGCAGGCAGTTGGCACCTTGAGGGCTTTCTGAAAGCCTTCGAAGACTTCAGCTTTGAACGTGATTTCACAAGCAGCGAAAAGACGCTGCTCGAACCGATCGGGGTTTGCGCGCTGATTACGCCATGGAACTGGCCGATGAACCAGATCGTGCTCAAAGCGGTGCCTGCCATGGCGACCGGCTGCACGATGATCCTCAAACCATCCGAAATCGCGCCGCTTTCCGGTTTGCTGTTTTCCGAGTTCGTTCATGAGGCAGGCTTTCCAGCGGGCGTTTTCAACATGGTCAACGGCGATGGTGCCGGAGTGGGCAGCAAGCTTTCCGCGCACCCGGAGGTCGATATGGTCAGCTTCACCGGCTCGACCCGCGCCGGAATTGCGATCTCCAAAGCGGCGGCGGATACGCTCAAACGCGTGAGCCTTGAACTTGGCGGCAAGGGTGCAAACATCATCTTTGAGGACGCACGCCCGGACGCTGCGAAATCCGGCGCGGTGCGGTGTTTCAGAAACTCGGGCCAGTCCTGCAATGCGCCAACACGCATGCTGGTGCATAAATCCCGTTACGACGAAGCGGTCGAGATGGCCGCCGATGTCGCCAGGAACACGCATGTCGGCCCGGCATCCGAAGAGGGCAAGCACATTGGCCCTGTCGTATCAGAGGCACAGTTCGACAAGATCCAGAAGCTGATCGAGGTCGGCATGGGCGAGGCGCGCCTCGTTGCGGGTGGTCTGGGGCGTCCTGACGGGCTGAACCGGGGCTACTTCGTCAAACCGACAGTATTCGCGGATGTCACCAATGAGATGACCATCGCGCGCGAAGAGATCTTTGGCCCGGTGCTGTCGATCATCCCGTTTGAAAGCGAAGAGGAAGCCATCGCCATCGCCAATGACACGCCCTACGGGCTGACCAACTACATCCAGACCGAGGATACCGACAAACGCCGCCGCGTAGCACGTCGCTTGCGCTCTGGCATGGTGGAAACGAATGGTCAGGGCTTTGCCCAGGGTTCACCTTTTGGCGGCTATAAACAATCCGGCAATGGGCGCGAAGGTGGAATCTACGGCCTTGAGGAGTTCCTCGAAGTCAAAGCTGTCTCCGGCTGGGCGGCGGAATAAACCCCGGCTACAAAAGGTAAAGCGTGGTGCGGAAAACCTGACAAACGTATCGCTGCCTGAAGCTAAGGATTTCAACGCGATACGTGATGTTTAAGGTGTCTTGTAAAACGCCCTAAAGGCACAGGCCGCCAAATCGGTGGCCTGATCTGCACCGCGGCACCAAAGGGCATCGCAAACGCGAGCACCCTTTAAACGCTACGCGGCCGCACTGTGAAAGTGCGGCCGGTTTCTGCGCAAAAAGCGTTACTCAGTTCTTGAGATAGGCTTCCATACTGTCATCCAGCGCGTCTTTCCAAGGTGTGTGATGAACCGGGGCCATCGTACCCGTCATCACCGACTTATAGCTGTTGTTGCGGAAGCCCATGATGTCTTCGGCCTTGTGCTTCTTCCACTGGAAGAACGCCTCACATGCGCCGTCGATGTCGAAATCGGGGTAATCCGTTTCCGCGACCAACTCCTTGATATAGTCAGCCTGATAGCGGATCGCATATTTGGTATCGTCATCCTCTTCTTCGCGTGCCTCACGCTCTTTGACGTCCGCCACCATCTCGGCCTTGGATACTTTGGACAGATCAATCTTGCCAAGGATCGCATCGCGCACCCACCACGCTTGGGCATCGAACATATTGAAGGTAAACCACTGATCCTGCATGCCAAGGTAGAACATCTTGGGATTATGCACAAAAGCCACACCTTTGTAGAGGTCGGCTGACGCCAGACGGTTGGCCGTCTTCAGGCGCAAATCATCGGGCAGGAAGTTGAAGAAGTGTTTGTACCCTGTGCACAGGATGATCGCGTCCACCTCTTTCGTGGTGCCATCCGCAAAGAAAACGGTATTGCCGTCGACCTTTTGCATCGCGGGCTTTTCTTCCCAGTTCTCCGGCCATTTAAAGCCCATCGGTGCGCTGCGATAGCAGGAGGTGACGGTTTTCGCGCCATACTTCCAGCACTGCGAACCGATATCCTCGGCAGAATAAGACGATCCGACGACCAGAATATCCTTGCCCGTGAATTCGCGCGCATCACGGAAATCATGTGCATGCACGACGCGCCCCTTGAAGGATTCAAACCCTTCATAATAAGGTACATTTGGCGTTGAAAAATGTCCCGATGCGCAGATTACATGGTCAAACGTCTCTTCATAGACGTAGTCCTTCTTGTGATCATGCACAGTGACCGTGAACAGGCCCGTGTCGTTGTCGTAAGACACCCAACGCACTGCCGTGCTGAAGCGGATCCAGTCCCGTACCCCTGCCTTCTTCACGCGCCCTTCGATATAGTCGAACAGGACAGCGCGCGGCGGATAAGATGCGATCTGCTTGCCGAAATGCTCCTCAAAAGAGTAATCCGCGAACTCCAGACCTTCCTTTGGGCCGTTGGACCACAGATAACGGTACATCGAGCAGTGCACAGGCTCGCCATTTTCATCAAGGCCCGTGCGCCACGTATAATTCCACAAACCACCCCAGTTGGACTGTTTTTCAAAACAGACGATTTCGGGAATTTCTTCTCCTTTTTCGGCTGCGGATTGAAAGGCGCGAAGCTGGGCAAGTCCTGATGGCCCTGCACCGATAATGGCGACACGTTTTGTGCTCATGTCTGTCTCCCTACTGGATGGTTTGAAAGTGGTACTTATTGGCTGAACCAATTGTCGCCTTCTCCAGGGGCTTGAGTCAATGGTTTTTCACCACAGAAAACAAAAATCTCTGAAGTTAAACAAAATCAGCGTTTCAAGCCACTCGAATAAGCGGTATGAATTGGTATGTTCTCTTCCAGCTTCGCCCATCGTATCGCCCTGTCTTCGCTGTTTCCCAATGATGGTGTCGGCATGGAGGAACCAATCAATATCGGCTTTCTGGCACCGCTCACCGGCCCGGTCAGTTCCTGGGGCCTGCCCGGCCTGCATGGCTGCCAGCTTTGGGCCGAATGGCTCAACCGGGCGGGCGGGCTGTTGGTCGGGGGACGACGCTACCCCTTGCGCATCCTGCCTTATGATTGCGGCTATGATCCCCAAAGCGCACTTGAAGGGGCACGCCATCTTGTCCTGTCCGAAAAGGTGAAACTCCTCATGATGCTGGGGGGGGATACCTTCACGCCGTTGCGCAGTTTCCTGATGCAGAATCGCGTTCTGACCTCGACCCTTCTGCCCAGCGATCTGTCCCCCGATACGCCTTACCTGATCGCCCCGTCAGAGGTGCATCCGGTCTATAATGTGACCGGGGTGGACTGGCTGGCTGCGAATGAACCACAGAGGCGCCGCGTCGCCATGTGCAGCCAGCGGGACGCGCTTGGCCTGCCATCCACTGCAACCTATCGCGCGGCCTTTGATGCCGCTGATCTGGCAATCGTGAAGGACATTCAATACCGCCCCGAAGACACGGATATCGCCGCCATCGTGCAACCGATGCTGGACGCCCGACCCGACATCCTGTGTTGGTGCACCAGCTACACACCTGCGGTTCATGCCATGACGGAATACGCCTTTGAACGGGGTTTCACTGGGCGTATCCTGTCCTGCACCCTGGACAACTATCCGCGCCTGATCGAACGCACGTCAGCAGGTTTCATGGAAGGCACGGTGTTTCAGTTCCCTGATTTTGATGACCCCGAACTTGCCCGCAAAGCTTTCTTCTTCAATCGCCCCAGTGCGTTTTTTGAAGAGTACAATGCGCGATACCCCGGCGCGTGGAGTGCGGTCAGTTGGGAATATGTCGCGATCCTCGAAATCTGGCATGCCGCCGTCGAAAGGGTCGCGTCGGTGTCCCCGGTTTCCGTTCTGACAACGATGAAACAGATGCAGCCCGTGACCCACGCCTTTGGCCCCGCCCGCTGGTGGGGAGAGAGCCTGTTTGGCATTGATAACGCGCTGATTGGCGACTGGCCGGTTGTTCAGATCAGGGAGGGAAAGGCACGGATCGCCGCGTTCCGCTCTATTCCCGAATGGCTGGAAAAGCACGAGGATAAGCTGCGCGAGCAGATGCGCGCCGAAGGTCAGCTTTGGCAGCAGCGCATCGAACTGGGATCCGCACCGACCCACCTGATCGCGCGCGAAGCGATGGATTGAAGCACCCGCGTTGGTGCATCAATGGTTGGGGTTGCGTTCAGGCCGCGCTCGCGGTGGCGGAAAGTGACGCCCGCACGCGGATCATTGCGATCACATTGGCCTGTTTCGACTTTGCCCATTCGGATCCGAAACGTGGGGAAATGCGCATTGAGCGCGGTGCTCAGGCCGCGCTCAACAAGATATCAAAGGCTCATGCGCATGGTGCCTGACAAGGCGCCAGACACATCGCATGTCACCCAACACCTTGAAATCCTTGATTTCAGACGGCGATGGATGAGCAAGGTCGTCGTCTGACGCTTCAGTTCACGGCCTTTGCGTCGACAACATCTTTCTCGATCTGCTTGGCCGAGGTGATCGAGATCTGACGGGGCTTGAGCGCCTCGGGCACTTCGCGCATCAGATCAATGTGCAACATGCCATCAACGTGGCTGGCACCGGTCACATGCACGTGGTCGGCAAGGTGGAAGCGGCGTTCAAACGCGCGGGTCGCAATGCCACGGTGCAGATAAGTGCGCTCCGTGTTTTCCTCGGCCTTGCGCGCAGAGACGATCAGCGCGTTTTCACGCACCTCAACGCTCAGGTCCTGATCAGAAAACCCGGCAACCGCCACCGAAATCCGATAGGCGTCATCGTCCAGTTTTTCGATGTTGTAGGGTGGATAACTCGGCTGGGCGCCCTCGTTGGTGAGCACTCGATCCATCAGATCAGCGATCTGATCAAAGCCAACAGTTGCACGGTAAAGCGGTGCAAAATCAAACGTACGCATAGGTATATCCTCTTCTTTGAGCGATAAATTCGGATGCTCTTACCCCAGACACATCCGGTTCCAGTTTTCGCAAGAACCCTCACAAAGGCGTCCTTACGATCCCGAAATGGGGATCCTTTCCGGGGTTTCAAGACCTTCAGGCGCAAAGCACACAACACAATAAAAACTGCCTCCCCAACTGCTGCGTTGCAATCGAAAGGATGCCAATGTGTTACTGCGCAGGGCGGATAAACCTGGCCCCCATGCTACTGCGGCTTTCTTCGATGGTGGTTTGCCGCAAGGCGGGCACAGCACGCACGAAGGGACGGTTTTGCCGCGCCAGCGTTTCATGCAATGCAGCAAGCGCACCGCTGAGATCCGTGCCGAGCGCGATGTTCTGCCCCTCAACCTCGGCCTTGGCGGACACCACGGATACGATGACCGCCGCGCCAGACGCAAAGGAAAAGATCGGCGCGCCAGACGATCCGAAATCGACCGCGCATGTGGTGATCAACACCCCTTCCTGACGGCCAAGCACCTCGCAAACCTCTTGCAGCGAGGGCGCTTCGGCGCGGTCACGCCCGTAGCTCACGACGCCGACCTGCGCGCCCTTTGCCGGGTGCGGGGCGGTTTCAAAGGGGGTGATCGTGGTGTTTCGGATTGGCCGCACCAGACGCAGCAGCGCCAAATCGTAACGCACCCTCTCCGGCGCGACCACGTCGCCATAGGTGTAATCTTTGTGCAAAGCTGCGTGTTTGACCTGCCGATGCGCCGCCGCGCGCCCCTTGCGCCAACCGGCCAGAAACTCGATTCCTGTCGGATCAACCTGCGCGCCACTGCGTTTGTCGAACAGACAATGCGCAGCTGTCAGCACAATGTCAGGTGCAATCAAGGCCCCCGTGCAAAAACCTCGCCCACCGATGTTCAAACGGCCCACAGCCTCCCAGGCGCCAGCGTCAACACCCGTCTCAAGGGCACGCAAGCCTTGGGGATCGGCTGCTGCCGACGTGGCAAGGCACCCCAGCAGTGCTGCTGCTCGAACCCATCTGCGCATGTGACCCCTTTCTGATCGGGCCTAGCACTACAGATCGGTTGGGGCAAAAATGAGGCCGGCGGTTTCTGTCCTGCCCCCCTTCAGCGGAGGTCAGCGCAGGATCGGCACGTCGGATTTTGGCATCGCATCGCCATCCAGCGACGGTGGCCTCGGCCCGCCCGTGGCCCAGTCCAGCAATTCAACACTGTGAACCACTGGAATCTCAGTGCCAGAGCCGATTTGCATCATGCACCCGATATTACCTGCCGCGATGACGTCCGGGTTTTTCGCCTCCAGCGTTTGCACCTTGCGCGCTTTGAGCTGTTTGGAAATCTCTGGCTGCATCAGGTTGTATGTCCCCGCAGAGCCACAGCACAGATGCGAATCGCGCGGCTCGACGACGGTAAAACCGGCGCGTTTCAACAAATCCTTTGGGAAGGTCTTGATCTGTTGACCGTGTTGCAGCGAGCAGGCCGCGTGATACCCCACGACCATCGCCTTGTCCTCACCGGCAGGCATGTCCAGATCAACCAGCACTTCGGAGACATCTTTGGCAATCGCCGAGACGCGCGCGGCATCCTCTGCCAAGGCCGGATCGTTGCGAAACATATGACCGTAGTCTTTCACGGTCGTCCCACAGCCGGATGTATTGATCACAATCGCGTCCAGACCGCCCGCATCCATTTCCCGCGCCCATGCGCGAATATTGCGCGCCGCCGTTGAGTGGCTTTCATCTGACTTGCCCATGTGATGGGTCAGAGCGCCACAACAACCCGCCCCTTTGGCCACGACAACCTCGCAGCCCAAACGCCGCAGCACGCGGATCGTCGCGTCATTGATGTCGGTATTCAGCGCCTTTTGCGCACAGCCGGTCATCAGGGCCACGCGTTTTTTACGTTCAATCTCCGGTGCAAAACTCTGCGGATCGTCATTGCGGCTGACGGGCGGGATGGTCTTGGGCGCCATCTCCAGCATGGCTTGCAACCGCGCATCCGGCATAAACCGTGCAAAAGGACGCCCGATCTTGGCACCCAGCAGGGCCAGACGGAACCGCATGGGATAGGGCAGGATACGCGCCAGAACCCAACGCAGCGCGCGGTCACTGAACGGCCGCTTGTAACGTTCTTCGATGTAGGCGCGCGCGTGATCGACCAGATGCATGTAATGCACGCCCGACGGGCAGGTGGTCATGCAGGCAAGACAGGACAGGCAGCGGTCAATATGTTTGACCGTTTTCGCATCCGGATCACGGTCGTTCTCAAGCATATCCTTGATCAGATAAATCCGCCCGCGCGGGCTGTCCAATTCATCCCCGAGCACCTGATAGGTCGGGCAGGTGGCGGTGCAGAACCCGCAATGCACGCAGGAGCGCAAAATCTCGTTGCTGCGCTGGATTTCCGGGTTTTTCATCTGCTCCGGTGTGAATGTTGTCTGCATTATGCGACCTCGGTTTCGGGGGCGTCCATCAGGCCCTTGTTGAGGATACCGCGCGGGTCAAAGCGCGCACGCAAACCTGCGCAGAGCCGTTCGATACCGGCAGACTGCGGGTGGAAAACAGGCAATCTGCGCCGCGTTTCCTCGGATGCCCGCACAAGCGTTGCATGGCCGTCAAACACTCCAAGTCTTGCGCGCAGATCGGTGTCCGGCGGGGTATTGACCCAGATCAGCCCGCCCGACCAGTCAAACGCGCAGGACAGCGCATCCGCACGCTGTGCCAGTTCCGCCGCCTGCGAGGGTTTGCAGGACACGCGCCAGACGTCCCCGGTCGCCTTCGCCATCACCGTCACATCGCGGATATCCCGCCAAACCTGCGCCGAGGCTGCAGCATCAATGACAGTGATCTGCGCGCCCGTCCCCGTGAGCAGGTCTTTCAGCGCGTTGATGCGATACGCCACAGACCCCTCGAACCCTTCAAGGCGCAGGAGGGTCACGGCGGCCTCCCCCTCGACATAGGCCCCATGCGCTGCCCCGGTAACTTCAAAAGGGGACCGCATGGCATCGGCCATCGCACGCACAGCGGCCACATCGCTCAGGCCGTGCAGCATGAGTGTGCTTTGTGTTTCAGGCACCGGCATCACCTTGAGCGACACTTCGGTCAAGACACCCAAGGTCCCAAAGGAGCCCGAAAAGAGCTTCACGAGGTCATAGCCGGTGACGTTCTTCATGACCCGGCCCCCATTTTTGACGATTGCCCCGTTGCCGTCCACAAATCGGACCCCAAGCGCATAATCGCGCGCCGCACCACCCTGTATCCGCCGCGGGCCACTCGCGTTTGTCGCCAGAACCCCGCCAATCGTGGGTTCGCCGGTGGTGCCGAGCAATTTGCGATAGTCGGTGGGTTCAAAGGCCAGGCGCTGGTTTTCCGCCGCAAGTGCCTGGTCAATGTCCCTCACCGTCGTGCCAGCAGCGGCAACCAGTGTCAGCGCACCCGGCTCATAAAGCGAAATACCGGTTATATAACGCGTCGACAGCGGCGTCCCCGGAACAACAAAGCCGCGGGTCGCGCCCCCCTGTATATGCATAGGAGCCGCAGCCGATTTTATGACGTCGGCCAGGGCCGCTTCGGTGTCAGGGGTGATCATGATTCATGGCCTGTGATGAGTTTCGAACCAAACGCAACGCCCGCATGGGCCTTACTGCGCCGCAATGGCAAGCATCCGACGGTTTTGTGAAACGGAAAGCGGAAAGACTTTGGCCGGGTTCAACAGCCATTGGGCATCGAACACGTCCTTGATGGCCATCTGCGCCTCCAGATCGTCGGGCGCGAATTGGTATTCCATCAGGTCACGCTTTTCGATCCCGACACCGTGTTCTCCGGTCAGGCATCCGCCCGCTTCGACACAGAGCTTGAGGATTTCCGCGCCAAGCGCTTCGCAGCGTTCCAGATCACCCGGCTTGTTGGCATCAAACAGGATCAACGGGTGCATGTTGCCGTCCCCCGCATGAAACACATTGCCGACCTGCAGGCCGAACTCTTTGGACATCTCGCCAATGCGGCGCAAGACGAAAGGCAGCGAAGATACCGGGATCGTCCCATCCAGACACATGTAATCGTTGATTTGCCCGATGGCCCCAAAGGCGGATTTCCGCCCCAGCCAGATCAACGCGCTTTCCTCCGCAGAGGTGCTTTGGCGCAATTCGACCGGGTCATGGCGGCGCGCGATCTCCATGATGAGGTCCAGTTGATGGTCGATCTCGGCCTCTGATCCTTCGACCTCGACGATCAGCAACGCCTCGCACATCGGATAGCCTGCCTGTGCGAAATTTTCGCTCGTCTCGATGCACAGCCGGTCCATGAATTCAATCGCAACCGGCAGGACGCCCGCCTTGATGATGTCGCTGACACAGGCGCCCGCAACCTCACTGTCGTCAAACCCCATAAGGACGGGTCGCGCGCCTTCGGGTTTGGGCAAAATCCGCAGGGTGGCTTCGGTCACGACGCCCAACTGCCCTTCGGAACCACAGATCAGACCGAGCAGATCGAGACCCGCCGAATCCATATGCGCGCCGCCCACCTCGACGATTTCGCCATCCATCATCACGAGCGTCACGCCCATCAGGTTGTTGGTGGTCACGCCATATTTCAGGCAATGCGCACCGCCTGAATTCATCGCGATGTTGCCCGCTATGGCACAGGCCAACTGGCTGGAAGGGTCGGGCGCGTAAAAGAACCCGTCTTCTTCCACGGCGCCGGTCACGCTGAGGTTCGTGCGCCCCGATTCCACGCGGATGTAGCGGTCGTCATAATTCGTTTCCAGCACGTCATTCATGCGCGCCACGCCAAGGATCACGCAATCCGCCGTGGGCAAAGCCCCCCCGGCCAGAGACGTACCAGAGCCGCGCGGCACGACGGGCACGCCATCCTCGTGACAAATGCGCAGCACATCCGACACCTCTTTGGTGGACGCCGGCAACACAACAGCCATCGGCGGGCATTTATACGCCGTCAGTGCGTCACACTCGTAAGCGCGTGTTTGGTGCGGATCATGGATGACCGCATCGGCTGGAACCACGGATTGCAGACGCTCCACCAGCCGCGCCTTGCGGGCCAGAATCGCGGCATCAGGTACAGGCATCTCCATCGACATCCTCCTTTTGGTAAATTAATATGACCAATTTTGACCATTGGCAAGAATTATCTTACCTGCCATGCGTCTGCCTATGGATATCATGGATCGTTTTGCCCTGTTTACCGTTTTTGACATGGCCGCCGTCGGGCTGCTCTTTGGCCTGTGGTTCATCATCGGCCTCTGGGTAGAGCACGCCCCCAAGTCCAAACCTTCGACATCACAGCTCATGGCGAGTTACCGCAAGGAATGGATGAAACAGATGGTCACCCGCGAACCCCGCGTCTTTGATGCGCAGATCCTGTCGGCCCTGCGGCAGGGAACTGCGTTTTTTGCCTCCACCTGTATGATCGCTCTGGGTGGCACTCTGGCCCTGATCGGCAACGCGGATCAACTCGCAGGGGTTGCCGAAGACATCACAGCGGCGAACTATCCGGCGATCGTCTGGGAAATCAAACTGGTGATGCTGGCCCTGTTCCTGACGAATGCGTTCCTGAAATTCGTCTGGTCAAACCGGCTGTTCGGGTATTGCGCGGTGCTGATGGCGGCGGTTCCTAACGATCCGGATGATGACAAGGCTTATCACCGCGCGTCGCAAGCGGCAGAAATCAACATCACGGCAGCCAAAGGGTTTAACCGCGGGTTGCGTTCCATCTATTTTGCCCTCGCCTCTGCGGCGTGGCTTTTGGGGCCACTGGCACTGGCGCTGGCGGCCTGTGTCACCTTCATCGTCGTCTGGCGGCGCGAGTTTGCATCCAATTCTCGCAAAATACTGCTGGATGGCTATGTTTAGCCCAGAAACAGAATGAGCCGGGTTCTCAACATGATTCGATACGTCATCATCTCATTGCTGCTTTCAACCTTGCCAGCACTGGCAGAACCGCCAAGGATTGATCACGTTGCCGCGCGTCAGGCGAGCGACGGAACGTGGCGGTTCAGCGTGACGATTTCCCACCCCGACACCGGTTGGGACCACTACGCGGATGCCTGGCGGGTGCTGGACATGGAAGGCAGGGAACTGGGCGTGCGTGTTCTTGCCCACCCGCATGTGGAAGAACAACCCTTCACGCGTTCGCTGTCAAACGTGCGAATCCCGGAGGGGGTCAAACGGGTGCAGGTGCAGGCACGGGACAAACCGGGCGGGTGGAATCCGGATACGCAAATCGTGACACTCAGGTAGGCAAAGCGTTACGGCGGGCTTCGGCGTGATCACCGCATGGCTTGAAGCGTCGGACAGAACGGTGCACATCCCGGTCAATCAGAACATGAGGGACACATCGTGAAAACAACTATTCTGGGCGGCATCCTGTTTTTGGCACCCCTTGCGGTACTCGCCATACTTTTGGGCAAAGTCTATCAGATTGGCCTGCTCGTCGCCGCGCCGGTTGACCGGCTTATTCCGGTCACGCAGATCGGTGGCCTTGCCTTGGTGAATATTCTGGCAATCGTCATGATCCTTCTGGTCTGTTATCTGGCGGGACTGGTCGCGCGCAGCCAATTCATGCAGGCGCGGGTGCGCCGAATTGATGATCTGCTGATTGATGTGCTGCCCACCTATGCGGTGTTCAAGGGCATGCTGGGCAGTATGAGCGGGTCAAAGGACGTCGCAACGCTTATGAAGCCCGTGGTTGCGAAATTCGACGACTACGACCAGATCGCCTTTGAGATGGAGCGGGATGAAACGCAAGCCGTTCTCTTCATTCCCGGCGCGCCTTCAGCATGGTCCGGCACGACGGTCGTTGTCACGCTGGACCGGGTACAACCATTGGATTTACCCACCCATCAGGCCGTCAAACTCATGCGCGTGATGGGCCGTGGTACGCTGGCGACACAGCGAAAGCTGGCCGGAAATCAAGCGCTGTAAACACAGCGCGGGCTCTCTTGTCAGTTACGATGATAGGGCGCGCCGGCCAGAATTGACGCTGCCCGATACAATTGTTCGGCCAGCATCACGCGCACCAGCATATGCGGCCAGACCATCTTGCCCAATGACAGCGCGAAATCTGCCTCGGCGCGCAATGCGGGGTCGATCCCATCCGCCCCGCCGATCACTAAGGCCAGATCACCCCGGCCCTGATCCCGCCAGCCTGCCAGTCTTTGTGCAAAATCCGGTGAGCTTTCGACGCGCCCGCGTTCATCAAGAACCGCGATCAGCGCGCCATCTGGAATTGCACGGCGCAGCAGCGCCGCTTCGTTGCCCATACCGCCGTTCTTGCGGTCCTCGACTTCGACAACGCGTGCGGGACCCAGGCCAAGCGCGCGACCCGACCGCGCAAAACGCGTCAGGTAATCGCCGATTAGATCTTTCTCAGGCCCGGCACGCAAGCGCCCGACCGCAATGATGTGGATACGCATCGAGGCCGTGTCGGCTCAGTTTGCCGCCGTTTCGGGGCCGCCCATGGGCTGCCACATCTTTTCAAGCTGGTAGAATTCCCGGACTTCGGGACGAAAGACATGCACGATGACATCGCCCGTGTCGATCAGCACCCAGTCACCGGTTTCCTTGCCTTCGATCTTGGAGACACGCCCGAAATCATCCTTTATCGTCTGCACGAGCTTTTCGGAAATCGAGGCGACCTGACGGGTCGACCGGCCTGAACAAATCACCATGTAGTCGCCAATTTCCGTCTTACCGCGCAGATCAATCTGAACGATATCTTCGGCCTTGTCGTCATTCAGGGAAGTCAGGATTGTCGCCAGAAGTTTTTCGCTCGTGGCATTGTCGGTTGCCGCAGACATTACCGCAGCCTCGGTGTGCGCAGCCTTTGCTGCATCAGCATGGATTGACAGGACATTGTCCTCCTTAAGATGCGCCGCCAGACCCCGGTCGCTGGGTGTATCTCAAATCTAGCAATATGATTGCGACAATTCAATAACAGCTTGGGAAACACATTGTTACGCAGCGCATGTAATGCCGGATCCCTCGGACCACAGCGCGCGCCAGGATGCATCAAGCGCTGCCAGTCCCTGCGCATCAAACCCGAAGTCTCTTTCCCAATAGCGCCCCGTGGCAACGAAATAGCCCAGATCATCCTCGCGCTTCAGCAGTGCGCCCATGCCTGTGACATCCGGCAAACCCAACACAGTGTCGCGCAGCGCATCGGGGTTTGCCCGCTGATACATCAACTTGCTCGGATCAGATGACAGGTTCACGCAGCGACAGCCCTGCGCCGCAGCAAACATGCCCAAACGCGCTGATTTTGCACCTAAATCCTGCAGGGTGATATCCGGGCGCAGCGGATCAGCGGCACCTGTTCCGTAAAAATGGGTCGGGCCAGCTTTAGGATAGACCATGTCACAGCCCAGAAACGCCATCACCTTGGGTCGCAGCGCCTGCAAGGCCCAATAGGCCGTTGTGAAAGCCATCGTGCCGCCCGCATAGACAAAACCGCCATAGGCGTTTTGCGCCGGTACGAATTGATCCGCCTGAACAAACCGCTGGGATGGCAGGATGCTTTGTGGTCGCCGGTCCTCGGGAAAATCCTCTGGAAAGACCAGATCGTCCCAGTCTTCTCTGATCCGCCATGCGTTGTTGATCGCAACAATCCGGTCGAACCAGCCGCGCGGCCACGCCTCGGCCTGTGGTGCGTTGGGCCCGCTGCCGAGGATCAATACGATGTCTGTCTGTCGCGCCATAACCGTCGCCGTCTGCCGTTGGGAAGTGCAGAAGTTAGCCCCGGATCAGGCGGTGGCAAGACGGTCTTGCCTTAATCCTGTTCCTCAAGAACCCGAACCTCGCGCTGAGGGAAGGGGATGGAGATGTTGTTCGCCTTGAAAATATCCCAGAGCGCCAGATAAACCCCGCCGCGGATGTTGGTGAGCCCGCCGGTCGGGTCCCTGATCCAGAACCTGAGAATGTAATCAACCGAACTGTCGCCAAACCCGACGATATGACACACGGGCGTCTTGGGTGGCCCCAGAACACGGGCCACGCCGCTGGCCGCCTCGACCGCCAGTTTGCGCACCACATGCGGATCGCAGCCGTAGGAGGTGCCGAAAAAGATATCGAGCCGGACATATTCATCCGAGTGGGACCAGTTCACCACCTGCCCGGTGATCAGATCCTCATTCGGGATCAAGTATTCGCGCCCGTCCCGTGTCACCACGCTGACGTAGCGCGCGCCCAGACTGTTGATCCAGCCGAATGTTTCGCCAAGGCTGATCACATCGCCGGGCTTGATCGACTTGTCGAGCAGGATGATCACACCCGACACGAGGTTGGAGACGACCTTTTGCAGACCGAACCCCAGCCCCACACCAATGGCACCGGACAGCACCGCCAGCCCGGTGAGGTCCAGACCCAGCGCATTGATCCCCATGAAAAACGCAAGCCCGTAGAAGATGACCTGCACCGCCTTGACCACAAGCACCTGCATGGAGGGGCTGATGTCTTCGTTGCTGCGGATGCGCGATGCGGTGGTGCGGCTGATGAACCGCGCGCCGGTGAACAGCACGCCAACCACCACGGCCGCAGAGAGCACGGAAAGCAGTGAAATACGGTAATCGCCAAAGTTCAGACCGACATCATCCAGAAACCCCGATGCCTCATCGCCAAGGCCGATCAGGATCAGCGTCGCATAGATCCACATCCCCCAGACCACAAACCGGCGCAGCAAACGGTTCTGGATAAAACGTCCGAGAAAACTGATCACCGCCCAGACGACCGCCAGCGTTGCAGCCAGACCGATCAAATAGGAGCGCGAGGGCCAGGTGATCTGCTGCATGATCTGATACAAAAGACCGGCCATCAGCGCAAAACAGATCAGGCCCAGACGGCGCTTGATCTGAACAATGACCCGGAGTTTCCATTTCTCCCACCCCTCGCGCGCCCGCACGCGGCGGTCGATTTCGCGGCCCAAAAGGCGGTGCAGGACCCAGGCCACAACCACAAGTGCCAGCAGGATGATGATCTGGTTTTGACGCCAGCCCGGATTCATAATGCTGACGCCAAAGCTGGTGATCAGATGCCAGATCTCATCGACTGACATCAGAACGCGATCAAAGTCCTGCGACTGGTTTTCCATAAGGGGCAGGGTTACATATCGGCCAAACACTCACAAGGCGATGTGCAATTCCCAAGGCTTGATGAAGCGCGCATTTCACGCTATCGGTTCGACGCAATGAAACAGCTGTTTGACATATCGGATCACGCACGACTGCCCGGCCGCTTTGTGTGCCTCATACGTGCTGCGAAGGCGCACCTACACGCGTAGCGCGCAGTTGAGTTTGACCATTTCCACAATACGGGAGAGGACCAATGTCCCCCAAGACACTTTACGATAAAATCTGGGATGCCCATGTGGCACATGAAGCCGATGACGGCACGACCCTGCTGTATATTGACCGCCACCTTGTGCATGAGGTGACGTCACCGCAGGCTTTCGAAGGCTTGCGCATGACGGGCCGCACGGTCCGCGCTCCCGACAAGACGATCGCCGTTCCGGATCACAACGTGCCCACGACGCTGGGGCGCGAGAAGGCCGACAACATGACCGAAGACAGCCGCATTCAGGTTGCGGCCCTTGATACCAATGCCAAGGAATTCGGCATCCATTACTACCCGGTCAGCGACATTCGTCAGGGCATCGTGCACATCGTTGGTCCCGAACAGGGCTGGACCCTGCCCGGCATGACTGTGGTGTGCGGCGACAGCCACACGGCGACACATGGGGCCTTTGGCGCTTTAGCGCATGGGATCGGCACATCCGAGGTCGAACATGTTCTGGCCACGCAGACGCTGATCCAGAAGAAATCCAAGAACATGAAGGTCGAGATTACCGGCAAACTGCGCCCGGGTGTCACGGCCAAGGACATCACCCTTTCAGTGATCGGCCATACCGGGACTGCCGGTGGCACCGGCTATGTGATCGAATACTGCGGTGAAGCGATCCGCGATCTGTCGATGGAAGGTCGCATGACCGTGTGCAACATGGCCATTGAGGGCGGCGCGCGCGCAGGCCTCATCGCGCCGGACGAAAAGACCTTTGAATACTGCATGGGCAGGCCGCACGCGCCCAAAGGCGCACAGTGGGAAGCGGCCATGTCATGGTGGAAAACGCTCTATTCGGATGATGACGCGCATTGGGACAAGGTGATCACCATCAAGGGAGACGACATTGCACCCGTGGTCACATGGGGCACATCTCCGGAGGATGTACTGCCGATCACCGCAAGCGTGCCCAAGCCCGAGGACTTCACCGGCGGCAAGGTCGGAGCCGTGCAGCGCTCGCTTGAATACATGGGGCTGACCTCCGGCACACCACTGTCCGAGGTTGAAATTGACACGGTATTTATCGGGTCCTGCACGAACGGTCGCATCGAGGATTTGCGCGCCGCAGCCGAAATCCTGAAAGGCAAGAAGAAGAAGGACGGGTTGCGCGCGATGGTCGTGCCCGGTTCCGGACTCGTGCGCGCGCAGGCCGAAGAGGAAGGGCTTGCGGATATCTTCAAGGAAGCCGGTTTTGAATGGCGGTTGGCCGGGTGCTCCATGTGCCTTGCGATGAACCCCGATCAGTTGCAACCCGGTGAGCGCTGTGCGGCCACATCAAACCGCAACTTCGAGGGCCGTCAGGGCCGGGGCGGACGCACGCATCTGATGTCCCCCGCCATGGCCGCCGCCGCCGCCATCACAGGCCGCCTGACGGACGTTCGCGACCTGATGTGACCCGGTGGCCGACTTCTGAATAAACCAGCCCGTCGTTCTTTGGATCGGCGGACTTTTTTTATGCCACAGATCAATAACACAACCTTCAGGTCGCTTTACATCCGGACGCAACCGCAAGGATTGCAAAATGCAGCGTGGCAGCGCCAAAAGTTAAGAAAGCGTTGCCAGAAAGTTTAAAGTGCAATACTTCCACCTTGATAACGCGGCGCATTTTTGAGCGTCGTCCATTTTACAAGTAACCACTGGTGAAAGGTGACTACAATGAACGTTAAGACCTTGATGGCGACGACCGCCGCTATTCTGACACTGAGTATTTCCGCAGCCAATGCTGCATCATTCAGTTTTACTGGAACCAACCAAACGCAGGTTATCGCCAAAAATGACCTTGGCCTTGGACTTAATGGCCAAACGATTGATTTTATTTCCGGTGACAAGAAATCAACATCGAACGGTTTGTCGATTACAGGCGGACCCGCTAAGGTAACCTTCACCTATCTCGGCTTCGAGGCGGGGAACACAAATTTTTCTGCCAATGTGGGTGGAACGCTGTTCACCAACAAAGGCACTGGCGCCTCCACAGTGAATGCAACCGCAACAGTGAACCAGTTGATTGACGGGTTGGTTGCATTCTCGTTCGGCACAACGATTCCTACGGCCAGCGCAGGAGAGATTTTCAACAACGCAGGCGCGAACCCTGCCTCGGCAAACTATGCCATTGGCTACAAGGCGATCAGCGCGACATCCTATTACGTGTTGTTCGACGACATTGCATCGGGCGACCGCGACTTTGATGATATGGCCATGCGGATTGATATTGCACCGGTCCCGCTGCCTGCTGCCGGGTTCATGCTGTTGGCCGGGATCGGCGGTCTTGCAGCTATGAAGCGGCGCAAGAAATCATCGTAATGGTTTGAACAGGTTTGGTTCGAATAGCGGCACTTCGGTGTCGCCATTTTCGTTTCCGACCAGTCTTTTCCTTGTTACGCGCAGTCGCAAAGACAAATCGGTAGCGGCGCGCCAGCGTTACAACATGGCCTTCAAACCAGAACGATAATCGGGATATTTCAGCACGACACCCAATTCGCGCTTGATCAGATCATTGCGCACCTTCTTGCTCTCGGCGTAGAAACTTCGCGCCATGGGCGTCATATCTGCGGTTTCAAAGTCCACCGCGGGTGGCAGGGGCAGGCCCAACAGCTCTGCGGCGTGGCCGATCACATCCTGTGGCGGGGCAGGATTATCATCGCAGACGTTATAGATCGCACCCGGGCGGGGTTGCCGGATCGAGGCTTCAAGCACCTGCGCAATATCGTCGACATGGGTGCGGGAAAAAACCTGACCCTTTTTGATGATCCGCCGGGCGGTGCCGGCGCGCACTTTGGAAAACGGGCCGCGCCCCGGACCGTAGATGCCCGCCAGCCGAAAGATATGTAAGGGCAATCCGGGGATCGCCTGCCATGCGGCCTCGGCCTCCACCCGCGCCTGTCCGCGCGCGGTCGATGGCGTCAGCGGTGTGTCCTCATCTACCCAATCGCCACCATGATCGCCATAAACACCCGTCGTCGACAAATACCCGACCCACTGAAATTGCTTGGCGTGGGATGCAATTTGCGCGTGCAACTGTCGCAACACCGGATCGCCGTCCTTGTCAGGCCCGGCAGAGATCAGCAGCGCCGTCGCGTCCTGCAAGACCGTCTCCGCATCCGCGCCGGGCCAGATCAGCGGCTCAACGCCGGTCTGCGCAATCTCAGCGGCTTTGTCTGCGCTGCGCGTTGTGCCAATCACCCGCCAGCCCGCCGGGATCAACCGGGTGGCAAGGGCCCGCGCGCTAAAGCCATGCCCGAGTGACAAAAGAGTGTTCTGCGTCATAGGCGCAACGTGACGCCTCGCCCCGCCAGAGACAACCCCCTACCGTCCTTTCCAGACCGGGTCGCGTTTCTCCGCAAAAGCGGTCGCGCCCTCAAGCTGGTCCTCGGAACTATAGAGCACGTCGATGGTTTCAAGCTGCCGCTTGGTGATCCGGTTCATGATGTCCTGAAATTTGGCGTCCTCTGCCTCTCGGACCACCTCTTTGATTGCGGCGTAGACCAGTGGCGGGCCGGAGGCCAGCAACTCCGCCAACTCCCAAGCGCGGGGCAACAGATCAGCGGCGGGCAGGATTTCATTGACCAGCCCCCAGCCTTTGGCTTCTTGCGGGTCGAACCAGCGCCCGGTCAGCAAAAGTTCCATGGCGATGTGGTAGGGGATACGTTTGGGAAGCTTGATCGAAGCCGCATCCGCAATCGTGCCAGAGCGGATTTCAGGCAGGGCAAAGCTGGCGTGATCAGCGGCCAGAATCATATCCGCGCTCAGGGCCAGTTCCAGTCCGCCCCCGCAGGCAATGCCGTTGACGGCTGCAATCACCGGCTTGTTCATCGCGCGCAATTCCTGCAGGCCGCCAAAACCACCGACACCATAATCGCCATCAACCGCATCGCCCTCTGCCGCAGCCTTGAGATCCCAGCCCGGGCAAAAGAACTTTTCACCCGCCCCGGTCAGGATCGCCACGCGCAGATCAGGGTCATCTCTGAAGCTGGCAAAGACCTCTCCCATCACGCGCGAGGTTGCCAGATCAATCGCATTGGCCTTGGGTCGGTCCAGCGTGACTTCAAGAATCATGCCTTGCTGACGGGTTTTAATCGGGTCCATGTCGCTCTCCTGCCGGGAATTGGGGAATTAGCCGTGTGATAAGGGCATCCGCCGCGATAGCTGCGTCGGGGGTGCACATCAGCGGGTTGATTTCAACCTCATGCACGTGGTCGGCGTTGTCCATAACGTAATCCTGCAGGCCCATCACCGCGTCGATGACCGCAGGCAGGCAAGCTGGCGCGGCACCGCGATAGCCGCACAGCAAGGGATAGGCCCGCAGCCCGGCCAAAGCGTCCGCCACATCCACCCGCGACGCCGGGATCAGCAATGATCTTTGATCGCCCCACAGTTCGGTCAATACACCGCCCGCCGCAAGGGTCAGCACAAACCCATGTGCGGCGTCGCGCGTCACACCGATCAACAGTTCCGCAACGGTGCCCGTGACCATTTCCTCAACGAGAAACCGGTCGCCGGGCATGTCTCGCGCCGCCGTGGCGAGGGTTTCCGCCTGTACATTCAGCCTGAGCGCGCCGGCCTCGGATTTATGCGCCAGCCCCATGGCCTTGAGGACCAAGGGCGCGTCGAGCGCAGTTGCCGCGCCTTCGAGATCAGCCCGTTTCACAACAAGCCCACGCGGGACAGGGATGCCAAATCGCGCAAGGCTCTGTTTGGCCTCCGCCTCTGACAGCATTTCGGTTTTGCCGCTGGATCCGGCGCGCAAAGGAGGGGCGTCCTGCGCAGCGCTGCACCCCGCCGCAGCCTCAACCGCGCCGAGCGCTTCGCGCAAACCATGCAAGGGCGTCACCCCCGCCGCCATCAGACATGTCGCCACATCCGTTGGCAACAATTCAGGCAGTGTCGCGACCACAGCCACAGGCCGCCCACTGCGTTGGTGCACAGCGATCGCCGCCTGTGTCGCACAGTCCCATGCGGTCGCATCCGTGTGCGGATAGTCCAGAATGATCATCACCAGATCAATATGCGGGGCGGCCATGGGCAACCACGCGGCCGCCATCTTATGCGCATCCCCCCAGATATGTGTGTGATAATCCAATGGGTTGGAGAGCGAGACCATCGGCCCCAGTACGTCGGACAAGGTGATCCTTTGTGCATCGTTTAACGCGGGGAACGAAACGGCGTGCTCAGCTGCCATATCCGCGACAAGGGACGCTTCACCGCCCGAGCAACTGATGGAAGCGAGCCTGCTGCCCGGCAGAACCCCGTGGCAGTGCAGCAGTTTGAGGGTTTCCAGAAAGGTCGGCAAATCCTGCACCCGCGCGATGCCAAGATAGCGCAGAAACGCGCAAGCCCCTGCGTCACTCCCAGCGAGGGACGCGGTATGGGACACGGTCGCCTGCTGCGCCTGATCGGACACCCCGATCTTGAGCACTATGATGGGCACGGATTTTTCAAACGCTTTGATCGCCAATGCATGCCACTGGTGCGTGTCTCCAAACCCCTCCACATGCAGACCCAGCGCCGTGACGCGCGGATCATCCAGCAAGGCCATGGCGATTTCTGCCTGCGAGGTCTGCGCCATGTTCCCGCAGGTCACCGTATAGGCAATGGGCAGGGCGCGCCGCTGCATCGTCAGATTGATCGCAATATTGGAGCTTTGCGTCAGGATCGCGACGCCGCGATCAACGCGACTACACCCCTGTTGATCAGGCCAGAGCAGTGCGCCATCCACCGCATTCACAAAACCATAGCAGTTCGGCCCGAGAATGGGCATGTCACCCGCCGCTGCCACAAGGTCTGCTTGCAAATCTGCACTTGCGGGATCCTCGGCATCTGCTTCAGCAAAGCCCGAGGCGAAACAAACGGCACCCCCTGCCCCCATCGCCGCGAGCTCTGCAACAACCTCTGTCGTGCTGTGACGGTTTATCCCCAGAAATACAGCATCAGGCACATGGGAAAGGTCGCGAACATGCGCCACCGCCCTGATCCCTTCGACAACATCCGCTTTGGGGTGCACGCGCGCGATATCCCCGGCAAAACCCATCGCACGGGACTGGCGCACGACTTGCTGGCACCAATATCCACCGCCGACAACCGCGATGGACCGGGGTCGCAGCAAGCGCGACAGATCGCGCGTTGCGCCTTTTTTGACCCTGCTGCTTTCAAGGGGCGACATCGCCGCTAGGCCCCCAAAGCGCGCAGCAGATCACGGCTGATAATGTGGCGCTGGATTTCAGACGTCCCGTCCCAGATCCGTTCAACCCGGGCATCCCGCCAGAACCGTTCCAGCGGGTAGTCATCCATCAGGCCCATGCCCCCATGAATCTGGACCGCCGCATCGGTGACCCGCGCCAGCATCTCCGAAGCATATAGCTTGGCCGACGCGATCTCGCGGTTTGCAGGCAGGTCCTTGTCCAGCCGATCCGCAGCGGCCAGCGTCAGCAGGTCTGCCGCATCAATCTCGGTCACCATATCGGCCAGTTGGAAACTCACGCCCTGAAATTTACCGATCTTTTGTCCGAACTGTTCCCGTTCCGCCGCATAGTTCAGCGCATAATCAAAGACACGCCGCGCCCGCCCCACCGACATTGTGGCCACCGTAATACGGGTCGCGTAAAGCCAGGTGTTCATGACCTCGAAACCGCCATCAACTTCGCCCAGAACCTGCGCATCCGAAAGGCGGCAATCATCGAAGTCGAGGATCATGTTTTTGTACCCCCTGTGGCTGACGGATTTATACCCGTCGCGGATGGTGAAACCCGGCGTGCCGCGATCCACCAGAAACGCTGTGATCCGCTTTTTGGGACCCTTGGGCGTCTGATCTTCGCCAGTTGCGATGAATACGATGATGAAATCCGCATGATCCGCGCCCGAGATGAAATGCTTGGTGCCATTCACGACCCAGTCACCACCTTTCCGCACCGCAGCACATTTCATGCCGCGCACATCCGATCCCGCACCCGGTTCGGTCATGGCCAGCGCGTCCATCCGCTCACCGCGCACGGCGGGCATGAGATAGCGTTCGATCTGATCCCCTTCACAGGCCATCAGGATATTCTGCGGACGGCCAAAGAAATGCGTCAGCGCCATGGAGCCGCGCCCCAATTCACGCTCGACAAGCGCAAATTCAAGATGGTTCAGCCCGGCACAACCCACACTTTCCGGAAAATTGCAGGCGTAAAAGCCCAGATCAATGGTTTTGCGTTTGATCTCATCCGCAATCTCTGCAGGCACTTCGCCTGTCCGCTCGACCAGTTCCTCGTGGGGGTAGATCTCTTTTTCAACAAAGCTGCGGACGGACTCCGCAATCATCGTATGTTCTTCGGTTAAGCCGTAAGTTGTCATGATATGTGTCTTTTGATTGGGAAAGGAACGGGCGACAGCTTGCCCTTCTTCCCAACCGGCGTGTGCTGGTCCAGCGTTTCAAGTCCTCGTAAAATACCGGTGCCATCAGGTATACATCTGCTTTTTGCGCGCCCGCGTGTCATCCGTCGCTTGCGCGGATCCGTCATGATAACTGCCAAACCAACGGTCCCAGGGCATCTCAACCGTGCCATAGTTACATTCAAAATACCGGTGATGCAGCTGGTGAAAGAACACCCCGGCCTTGGCCCGACGTTTGTCGTTCACCACGATTTCCTCAAACCCGGAATGGGAAAAGACAGGATGCGTCGATTGAACATAACCATGAAAAAGAACGTGCAACGGATGGCTGGGCACGACGAAATGGATCAGGAAGTTTGTGTAAAACAGCAGATGTTCGACCGGGTGCATCGAAATCCCGGACCACGGCCCGACATTGACGTTACGGTGGTGCAGGGAATGGGCCAGTTTATAGAGCGGCGGCCAGTGTAGCGCGCGGTGTATCCAGTAAAAATGAAAGCTCGACCAGATCGGGATCAGCACGAAAAACGCAACAAACCACAGCGGGTTGCCCGGAAACAGCATGGCGGGCGCATAGCCATTCGCCATCCCCCAGAACACCAGCACCTGCGCCGCGGTCCAGAGGGTGATGCCGCTGGCAATATGCCAGAACATATTGTCATGGACCTGATTGCCGAAGGTGAACGTCCCGTTGTCGCGCGCCTGATCGCGCGGGTCGTATTTGGTTTTATCACCCTGTCCTTTGCGCATGATCAGCCAATAATGCAGCGTGCCCGCGCAAATGACCTGCGGGATCAGATTGGCAAGCCAGACCTGTGAGACCCAACCCCATGCCAGCACCTGCATCTCGGCCAGATCCGGCAGGACGAGGAAATAGGCGATCAGTGCAAAAACCAGACAGAGCGTCGTGGTCGACACTTCAAGCCAGAACGCGGCGTACCAGCGAAAGATGGCTGCGGGTTTGGGGGGCCATTGAAACAGCGGATTCTGCGCCAGCGGTACGGGCGGGCGATAATTCCACCGCCCCGCCTCGCGCGTCTCAGCGTCATTGGGCATAGGTGGCGCCTTCTTCATCCAGAATGGCCTTGAGTTCGGCCAGATGCCGCAGATCCTGTTCGGGGTAATCTTCGATCTCGCGCGCGGTCTTTTCTGCGACATCATCGGGCAGCACCCGCAACGGCCGCCCGGTTTGCAAGGCAAGCAGATAGGTCTGGCAGGCCCGTTCGAAATAGAACATCCGGTTAAAGGTATCGGCCACCGTGTCACCGATCACCATGATGCCGTGATTGCCCATGACCATGACCTTTTTCCTTGGGTCATCAAACAGCTGCGCACAGCGCACGCCCTCTTCCTCAAAGGCCAGCCCGCCGTAGTTTTCATCAATCACGACGCGATCAAAGAACATGCAGGCGTTCTGATCCACGGGCGGCAGGCGACTGTCGGCCAGACTGGCAAGCGCCGTGGCATAGGGTGAATGCACATGCATCGCGCAGCGCGCATGCGGGCAATGCCGGTGCAACCCACCATGCAAGCCCCATGCCGTGGGATCAGGCGCATCCGGCCCCGAAAGGGTATCAGGATCATTGGCATCAACCACGATCAGGTCCGATGCCTTGATGCGGGAAAAATGCATCTGGTTGGGATTCATCAGAAACTGTGTACCGTCGTCATTGATGGCAAGGCTGAAGTGATTGGCGACCGCCTCATGCATGTTCAACCGGGCCGTCCAGCGAAACGCGGCGGCAAGGTCCACGCGTTCCTGCCAGTTTTCCATATTCGGGCGTATCTCGGTTACGGACATACGACTCTCCTGTTTTGTCGCTCAAAGCAGACCACATCCTTGGCATCATTGACCAACAAAAAAACGACGTCGATGCACTTTTTGTGAGATGGAAAACGTTGCGCGTCAGCGTTTCACCGCTGCGGCAAGGGCATGCGCGCCTTGAGGGCCGCGGCGTGGTTCACGCCTGCATCCGTGCGTGTTCAGGATCATAGGGTGACGGCGCAATGACCTCTGCTGACACCAGTTCGCCGCAGAGGTCCAATTGCATGGCGCGGCCAATTTCGGCCATTTCCGGAATGACAAAGGCATAGGCGAGGTTCAAACCGACGCGGTATCCCCACGCGCCCGATGTGATCGTACCCACCACCGCACCGTCCTGCATCAATGAAGCGCCACCGTGCGCCGGTGCCGTGGTGCAGTCGATCTTGAGGGTCACAAGTTTGCGGATCGGCCCGTTTGCCATGCGCTTTTGCAAGGCCTGCTGACCGATGAACGGTCTTTTTTCGGGTTTCACGAACCTGTCCAGCCCCGTTTCAAACGGATCAAATTCGGTAAGCAGTTCGGCTTTCCAGTGCAGGAAGCCTTTTTCCATTCGCATCGAGTCAACCGCGCGCGCGCCAAAGAGCGTGAGACAATGTGCCTGTCCAGCCTCCCGCAACGCAAGATAGACGGCATAAAGCGACGCGTTCGGTACGTGGATTTCATAGGCAAGCTCGCCGGAAAAGCTGACGCCCAGAACGGTGACAGGAGAGAAGCCGACAAAAGCTTCGCGCACCGACAACCAAGGGAAGGCCGCTTTGGACCAATCGCCGCGCGAACAGGCTGACAGCACGTCACGCGCCTTGGGACCGGCCAGTACGAGCACCGTCTGATCATTGGTCAGACTGCGGATCTGCACGTCTTCGTCCGGCTGCACATGCCGGGTCAGCCAGTCCATATCATGATACTCGGACGCCGCAGCCGAGCCATACCAAAGCCGCGCAGGTCCCCTGTCAGAAGCGGGGATATTGGCGATGGTCGCCTCGGCCTTGATCTTCCCGTGATGGTTCAGCATGTAGCCTAGGCCGACGCGGCCGTCCTTTCTGCGCACCGCACCGCAGAACATCCGATCCAGGAAGCTGTGTCGATCCGTGCCGGTGATCTCAAACCGGTTGAAGCCATTGACCTCACAGAGGCCGACATTCTGCTGCACATTGCGGACTTCGTCGCCAATGACATCAAAGGTTTCGTCAAAATTGAAGCTCAGCGACGGGTGGAAATCCGGTGCGGGCTTGATGTAATCGACCCGCTCCCAGCCATTGACGACGGTGAAGGCGGCACCCTCAGCGGCCATGACAGGCGTGAGCGGGGTCGTCTTGGCATTGCGGCCAGCCGGGCGATGTTCATGCGGGAAATGGAAGCGGAACTCGTTCTGATAGTCCTCGATCGCCTTGAGTGCTGTCAGTTCGACATTTGCGTGACCG
This sequence comes from Roseobacter denitrificans OCh 114, assembly GCF_000014045.1. NCBI lineage: Bacteria > Pseudomonadati > Pseudomonadota > Alphaproteobacteria > Rhodobacterales > Roseobacteraceae > Roseobacter > Roseobacter denitrificans. The sequence continues at coordinate 589,671 of NC_008209.1, read as the reverse complement.
GTGAAGCGACGCGGATCAAGGACCCAAGTGTCATACTCCGCCTCACCGTGCACGATCTGTTGCGCGAGCAGCCAGCCATGGCCACCGCCTTCGCCGACACCTGCGCGCAAGCCGATGATACAGTAGGCATTGCGTTTGCCGGGGATCGGACCGACAAGTGGCGCGCCGTCGATGGTATAGGTGATCGGGCCGTTCACCACCCGCTTGATGCCCACTTCAGACAAGGCAGGCATGCGTTCAAACGCTCCCTCCAGCACGTCCATCACACGGTCAAGATCATCCGGGCACAGGTCATTGGCAAAGCTCGGGCTGATCCCGTCCATGCCCCATGTCTTGCAATCCTGTTCGTAAAAACCCACCAGGAGGCCGTTCTTTTCCTGGCGCGCATAATAGTCAGAGATCGGGCAGCGCAGCAGAGGCATTCGGTGCCCCGCCTCGACTATCGCGGGGATGTCTTCGGTAACGAAATACTGATGCTCCATCGAGGCGACAGGGTGATGCACGCCCATCATACTGCCAACCTCGTTCACACGGTAGCCGCAGGCGTTCACAACGATATCGGCATCAATCCGGCCTTTGTCCGTCTCGACCGTCCAGGTGTCATCTGCATGCTGCGTCAGCGCCGTGACGTTGGTATGGCGGTAGACCTCCGCGCCGGCCTTGCGTGCGTGAAAGGCCAGTGCCTGACACAACTGGGCCGGATCAATATCGCCATCTTCACCATCCCACAGACCGCCCAGCAGGTTGTCCGTTGAGATCAGCGGATGGCGGCGGGCGCATTCTCTGGCATCAATCACCTCAAAGTCGGTTCCCATGCCCCGCGCCATGGATGCGAAATGCCTGTAGGCCTGCATTTGTTCGGGCGTATTGGCCAGCCGGATGCCGCCGTCGCCGTGGTGATAGCCAACAGGATAGTCGGGATCATCACGCAGTTTCTTGTAGAGCCGGATCGAATGGGTCTTGAGACCCACCATCGTCTGGTTCATCCCGAAGTTCGTCACCTGCGCCGCTGAGTGCCATGTGGTGCCCGAGGTCAACTCGTCCCGTTCGATCAGAACCACGTCTGACCAACCCTCTTCGGTCAGGTGATAAAGCGTTGAGCACCCGGCTATACCACCGCCGATGACCGCAACCTTCGTGCGTGATTTCATGTCCGCCCCCCAAGGAAACAATGCGCTGGCAAGCAAGTGCTCCTCCTCGCCGCGCAGGATTCCGGTTTTCATTCTTATATGTCTGGAAAAGTACTACATTGTTTTCGAAGGTATCGCATCACACTTGCGATCAATTCCGCTATTGGCCCATGTCCGCCGGAGCGAGCAAGCGGCACGTTTCTGCCCCCGCAAGAGGATGAACGACAACGGGTTTTGTCAGAAACTGATGGTCCCGTGGCTGGTTCCGATATGACAGGGGACGTCGCATGCGGGCATGTTTCGGGACAGACAGACAGCAAGCCTTGGGGCCATCGTGCCGTCCATATCCCCGATCATACCGAGGCGCAGACCTTCAAGCCGAATTCGCAAGGCAGGCTCAAAGCGGTCGGCTGGGCACCCATGCGTAACCGTCGTCGCACAGGATATAAGCCTCGCGCAATCCATGCGGCTTGTCTGACGGGTCTTGCAAGATCATCGCACCGCGGGCCACCGCCCGCGCAACCGCCGCATCAGGGTCCGTGTCGTAGAGCCTGATTTCAAGCCCCGCACCACGCGGCGGATTTTCGGGCAGCAGACCCAGCAAGGGGTTGGCAGAATAGGTGGCATCACTGTGGAGCTGAAATACGTCTTTCCCAAAGGTCACGATCGCGAAATCATCGCTGAGGCGATGAATGCCAGCATCAAAGACATCCTCAAGGAACGCGCTGGTCGCCCGCACGTCGCGCACCAGCAGGTTCAGCCCGATGCCGCGCAAGGATTTGCCAAAATCCTCCGCCGACACTGTTTCATAGTCCATCTTCTGGCCTCCTGCCTTGAACATTTTCATGAGCCGTGGCACGGAAGGACATGACGCACAGCCCTTTCCCCTCCTGGCCCGATACTGCGGCTGATCTGATCGCCGTTGCGACCGGCAGAATGGCTGCCGATATGCTCATTAGGGGCGGCAAATGGGTCAATGTCCATACCCGCGAAGTGCTGGATGGATATGACGTTGCCATCATCCGCGGGCGCATCGCCTGCGTGGTCCCGGATGCCACCAATTGCACCGGGCCAGACACACATATGATCCGTGCAAATGGGCGCTACATGATCCCCGGCCTGTGCGATGGTCATATGCATATCGAGTCCGGGATGCTGACACCCGCAGAATTTGCCCGCGCGGTGATCCCGCATGGCACCACATCCATGTTCACGGACCCCCATGAGATCGCCAATGTTCTAGGACTTGAAGGTGTGCGGATGATGCATGACGAGGCGCTGATGCAACCCGTCAACATTTTCACGCAGATGCCATCCTGCGCGCCCTCTGCACCGGGGTTGGAAACCACCGGGTTTGAGATCACCGCCGCCGATGTCGCCGACGCCATGGCATGGCCCGGTATCGTCGGTTTGGGTGAGATGATGAATTTTCCCGGCGTGTCGAATGCCGATCCGAAGATGCTCGCGGAAATTGCGGCGACGCAGCGCGCGGGCAAGACGGTTGGCGGGCACTACGCATCCCCCGACCTTGGGCCGGCGTTTGCAGGTTACATCGCCGGCGGCCCGGCGGATGATCACGAAGGGACCTGCGAGGCGGACGCCATCGCGCGCATGCGGCAGGGGATGCGGTCGATGATCCGGCTTGGCTCTGCATGGTATGACGTGGAAAGCCAGATCACGGCGATCACCGAAAAGGGTCTTGATCCGCGCAACATGATCCTGTGCACGGACGATTGCCATTCCGGCACGCTGGTCAATGACGGGCATATGAACCGGGTTGTGCGCCACGCGATTGAATGCGGTTGTGACCCGCTGGTGGCGCTTCAGATGGCGACGATCAACACCGCCACCCATTTCGGGCTGGAACGCGAAATCGGGTCCATCACGCCGGGGCGGCGCGCGGATATCATCCTGACCTCAGATCTGAGAACCCTGCCGATCGAAACGGTCATTGCCCGTGGACAGGTCGTGGCGGAAGACGGTCACTGCCTTGTCGAATGTCCGCACTTCGACTGGCCCGCTGCGGCCCGCCAAACCGTGCATATGGGCAAGACGCTGGGGCCGGATGACTTTACGATCAACGCGCCCAAAGGCGCCAATGCGGTGACGGCGAACGTTATCGGTGTGGTGGAAAACCAGGCCCCGACCAAGGCGTTGAAATTCGAACTGCCCGTGACCGAGGGGCGCGTGCAAGCCACCGGTGACGTCGCACAGATCGCACTGGTTGAGCGTCACCGCGCCACCGGGTCTGTGACCAATGCCTTTGTTTCGGGCTTTGGGTATCAGGGCCGGATGGCCATGGCTTCGACCGTGGCCCATGACAGCCACCACATGATCGTAGTCGGCACCGATGCTGATGATATGGCGCGCGCGGCCAACCGGCTGGGCGAGGTCGGCGGCGGCATTGTGCTGTTCAAGGACGGTGTTGAACTTGCGCTGGTCGAATTGCCCATCGCAGGTCTAATGTCAGATCGCCCCGCCGCCGAAGTCGCCGCAAAGGCCGACAAGATGATGCAGGCCATGCGCGACTGTGGCTGCACCCTGAACAACGCGTATATGCAGCACTCCCTCTTGGCGCTTGTTGTGATCCCTGAGCTTCGGATTTCCGATCTGGGCCTTGTGGATGTGCGCACCTTTGAATTCATTCCTGTGATAGAGTCCCCCACATGAGCGCGATCATTACGCCGGACAGCCCGGCCGCCGAAGTCTTTCATGACGCCGTGGCCGCCGTTGCCCGGCTCGAAGAACTTTACACGCAGGCGACCGCCTTTCTGTGCACGCATTTCGCGCAGGCCATGCGCGACGGCGCTCCGGACTGCCGCGTGCGTGCCTTTTATCCGCAGGTGGAGTTCGAAACCTCAAGTTACGCGCATGTGGACACGCGATTGTCCTTTGGTCATGTTTCTGCGCCCGGTCGCTATCGCGCGACGATCACGCGGCCCGACCTGTTTCGCAGCTATCTGACACAGCAAATCGGCCTGTTGATTGAAAACCACGGGCAGCCGGTCACGATTGGCCCATCGGAAACGGCGATGCCGGTGCATTTCGCCGTCGCCGGAGACGCGGCCATCACCGTCCCGCAAGAAGGGGCCGCCGAGTTCACGCTGCGCGATGTCTTTGATGTCCCCGACCTCAGCACCACGAACGACGATATCGTCAACGGCACGTATAGTCCGGCCGACGGGATCGCGCCGCTTGCACCCTTTACCGCGCAGCGCGTGGATTATTCGCTGGCGCGGCTGGCCCATTATACGGCCACCGATCCGGAGCATTTTCAGAACCACGTGCTGTTTACCAATTACCAGTTCTATGTCTCTGAATTCGAGGCCTACGCCCGCGCGCAGCTCAAGGATGCAACCTCCGGCTACACGGCCTTCGTATCGACGGACAATGCCGAGATCACCGATGGTGACGCTCCCCTGCCGCCCAGCAGCAAAACGCCCCAGATGCCGACCTATCACCTGAAGCGCGCGGATGGATCGGGGATCACCCTGGTCAACATCGGTGTTGGACCCTCCAACGCGAAAACCGCCACGGACCACATTGCCGTGTTGCGTCCGCATGCGTGGATCATGGTCGGGCACTGCGCGGGTTTGCGCAATTCGCAAGCGCTCGGGGATTTTGTGCTCGCCCATGCCTATCTGCGCGAGGACAAGGTGCTGGACGATGACCTGCCGGTCTGGGTCCCGGTGCCCGCGCTGGCGGAGATACAGATCGCTTTGGAGCAGGCGGTGGCCAAGGTCACCGAACTCGAAGGCTATGAGCTGAAGCGCCTGATGCGCACCGGCACCGTGGCCAGCCTTGATAACCGCAATTGGGAATTGCGCGACCAATCCGGCCCGGTGCAACGGCTCAGCCAGTCGCGCGCGGTCGCACTTGATATGGAAAGTGCCACGATTGCGGCGAACGGGTTTCGCTTTCGGGTGCCCTATGGCACGCTTTTATGTGTGTCCGACAAGCCGCTGCATGGGGAGTTGAAACTGCCCGGCATGGCGTCAGACTTCTATAAAACGCAGGTTGTGCGCCATCTGATGATCGGAATTCACGCGATGGAACAGCTGCGATCCATGCCGCTGGAACGCATTCACAGCCGGAAACTGCGCTCATTTGAGGAAACCGCGTTCCTCTGAGAGGGTCAAACCGTTAAAAACAACGAAAATCGGCATGTTTTTCGTTAATTTCACCACCTAATCGTTGTGTTCAACCACAACATACGGATAGATTCGCGAAATGAGGCCCTACTTATCGGGCAGCGAAGGAGAATAAAATGGCGAAACCAATGACAAAGACCCAACTCGTTGCCGCACTGGCAGAAGAGATGGACACAGACAAGAAATCTGCAGGCGCAGCACTGGACGCAGTTTGCAACCTCATCACTAAAGAAGTGTCCGGCGGTGGTGCTGTGACGCTGCCCGGTGTCGGCAAGATCTACTGCCGCGAGCGCCCGGAGCGTATGGTTCGCAACCCGGCAACCGGCGAACAGTTCAAGAAAGACGCTGACAAGGTGGTCAAGATGACCATTGCAAAAGCGCTCAAAGACAGTGTGAACGGCTAATCGCCAAACACGCGAACTCTTTAAGGGTCACCTGCGGGTGGCCCTTTTTTATGCCTCCAGCATCTTGCGTCCTATCTGAGGCATGAACATCGCAAGACGCGTCCGACCAAAGAAACGGGCAGCGGCTTGTCATTCAAATTCAACGCTAAGCGCCTCAGCGCTCGGCCAGAACCAGACGCAGCGCGAGTCCCAGAAACACCACACCTGCCACCCGGTTCAGCGCGACCTGCGCCCTAGGGCTGGTTGAGAGCCACGTGCCAAGAAAACCTGCCGCACCGGCAATTGTGCAAAAGACGACAAGGGCACACAGCACGAAGATTGCACCGAACAGGAAAATCTGAGCCGTGACCGCACCGCGCAGCGGGTCTGCGAATTGCGGCAGGAAAGCGAGGAAAAAGATCGCAACCTTGGGGTTCGTCAGGTTCATTACCACACCGCGCCAATACAAGCGCGCCAGAGGCGTCTTTGGTGCCTGCGTCCGATCAACAGGTGTTGCGTGGGCGCGAAAAGCCATGATCGCCAGATAGACCAGATAGCCCGCCCCTACCAACTTGAGCACGGTAAAGGCAAGCACTGACGTCTGAAAGATCACGGCAACGCCCAGTGCGACCAATGTCGTATGCACCATCACACCTGTCATCAGCCCCAACGTGACCATGACGCCCGCCATCCGCCCGTAAAGCGCGGATTGAGTCAGTACAAAGATATTATCCGGCCCCGGCGCAAGCGCGAGGGCAACGCTGGCCGCGGCAAATATCAGCATGATGTCCGGTGGTATCAGCATGGCGGTCTTTCGTTTACACGTCAGCGGTCAGACTTTCATCTGCCGGTGATGTCAAGGGGCGCTGCCCGCTTGTATCCCGGTGCATTTTCGGAAATTGTCTGCTGGAAAGTCACTCATCGGTGTAACGAACAAAAATGGACATCCGCGCAATTCTGATGGGGCTGGCTTTTTCGCTGATGTGGTCATCGGCCTTCACATCCGCACGCATCATCGTCGCCGACGCTTCGCCGCTGGCGGCCCTGACCCTGCGCTACCTGATTTCGGGCCTGCTGGGCGTGGCCATTGCCCGTGCGTTGGGCCAGTCATGGCACCTCACCCCTGCACAATGGCGCGCCACGGTCGTGTTCGGCGTGTTGCAAAACGGTGTTTATCTGGGACTGAATTTCGTGGCGATGCAAACCGTGCAAGCCTCGGTCGCGGCCATCATCGCATCCACCATGCCGCTTTTGGTTGCCATGGCGCTTTGGATCGTGCTGGGCGAACGGCTGCGTCCGCTGGGCATTGCGGGGCTGGCGGCAGGCATACTGGGCGTCGGTTTGATCATGGGCGCGCGCATCACAACCGGTGTGGACCCCTTTGGTCTGGCCTTATGTTGCATTGGCGTGATTGCCCTGACCATCGCGACCCTATCGGTGCGCGGCGCGACGTCCGGCGGCAATTTCCTGATGATCGTCGGGTTGCAGATGCTCGTCGGTTGTCTGGTGCTGGCCCTTGCGACGGCAATTTTCGAAACCCCGCATGTCACGCCAAGCTGGCGGCTTCTTGCGGCATTCAGCTACACAACACTGATCCCCGGGCTGGCGGCCACATTCGTATGGTTCTGGTTGGTGAACAGGATCGGCGCCACGCGCGCGGCGACGTTCCACTTCCTCAACCCGTTTCTGGGCGTTGCAACCGCCGCGCTGTTGCTGAGCGAACCCTTGGGCGGGCAGGATATTCTGGGTGTCGTCATCATCACGCTCGGGATTCTGGCCGTGCAGGTGTCACGCCAGCAAAAGGCATGAAGTCGTTTTAGCCAGAAGTATGTGATGCAGGTCGTTCACATGACACTCAAGTCTTGCGAAAACAGGCAATCAACCCGGCATCCAGCGTATCAGAGGACTGCGCCCCCGCGCCGTAAATCGGCACCTCTTGCAATTGGAAGTCATAGATCTGCATGCCGAGGTCACTGAATGTCGCAGCAAACCCGCGCGCCTCATAGAGTTCGGCCTTGATGGTCAGGACCAAGAGCGCCCCGCTGGCGCTCACACGCAACAACTCGTCCATCGCTTCGGGGCCGACATGCCCATGGGTAAACGTGCCTGCACTCACAACGGACGCATAGCTGCCGTCGTCAAAAGGCAGCTTTTGCGTCAGATCACCCTGAACCAGTCTGCGATAAACCCCTTTGGCCTTGGCAATCGACAGCATCGGTTCGGAGATATCGAACGCATCCATCAAACAGGTCTTGCGCGCAGCGATTGCCTCCGCCACCAACCCGGTCCCCGCGCCGGCGTCCAGCACGGGGCCATGGCCGCCTTGTTCGTGAAACACACGCGCAACCTGCTGCGGAAATATGTAATCGGACGCAGCGGCGAAACTCTCGTCATAAGTCTTGGCCCAGGCCGCATAAAGCGCCTCATTCTCCGCCGGGGTCCGGACGGAATAGGCCGCTTGCAGGTCCAGCCGTTTGTCTTCTTTCTCCTGCGTCAAAACTCAGCCCTGACTTGCTTGATCCAATAGTGTTTCAACCGCGTCGGTAATCTCACGCGACATTGGTTTTGTCTGCGAACCCCAGGTGTCAACGATTTCGCCATCCGGACCGATCAATACCTTGTTGAAATTCCAGCGCGGCACGAACCCGGTTTCCGCACGCACATCCTGATAGAACGGATGCGCGTTCTTGCCCCGGATGCGGGTGATATCCGCCATCGGCAGATCGAGTCCAAAGTTCATTTCGCAGAATTCCTTGACCTCTTCCGCGCTGCCAAGTTCCTGATTGAAATCATCCGATGGAACCGCAAAAACCACCAGACCGGCCGCGCGGTAGGTGTCATAGAGTTCCTGCAGCCCCGCATATTGGCCCGTAAAACCACATTGCGAGGCAGTGTTGACGACCAGCACGGGCTGCCCTGCCCAATCGGCCATGTCCACAAACCCGCCGTCGATGGACGCAAACTGGTGATCGCGTGCCCCCGCACAGACCGGACCTGCGACAAATGCGGCTGTGACAAGTGCCGCCACTGTTGATTTCAGAGCTTTCATTCGCGTCTCCTCCACTGTGAGGTGGAATATAGTCCGCCCCGTCAAAAAGACACATCCCACCTGTTGCGTCGGTTTGCCCCTTTTCTTTATGGGTTTTGCGCCCATTTATTAGCACAACAGGTAAAAGGAGTGGTCCATGGCCAATTATGCCAGAACGCAGGAAGCGATCGACCGGCTGTCGCCCGAGGAATATCGCGTCACCCAACAGGATGGGACAGAGCGTCCGGGCACCGGCGCGCTGCTTGAAAACAAGGAACCCGGGATCTATGTGGATATCGTGTCCGGCGAGCCACTGTTTGCCTCCGCGGACAAATACGAGAGCGGGTGCGGCTGGCCCAGTTTCACCAAACCCATTGAGCCTGCCAATATCAACGAGTTGAAAGACGTCAGCCTCGGCATGGTGCGTACCGAGGTACGCTCTCTGCATGGTGACAGCCATCTTGGCCATGTGTTTCCGGATGGGCCGCCCGATCGCGGCGGGCTTAGATATTGCATCAATTCGGCCTCCCTGCGGTTTGTGCACCGTGATGACATGGAAGCCGAGGGCTATGGGGACTACATCAATCAGGTGGAGGACGTAACATGACACAGGAACGCGCAGTATTAGCCGGTGGGTGCTTTTGGGGCATGGAGGATCTGATCCGCAAGCGGGAAGGTGTGATTTCGACCCGCGTGGGATACACCGGCGGCGATGTGGCCCATGCGACATACCGCAACCACGGCACCCACGCCGAGGGCATTGAGGTGATTTTCGACCCCGCCGTGCTGAGTTATCGTGACCTGCTGGAGTTGTTTTTTCAGATACACGACCCGACTACGCTGAACAGGCAGGGCAATGACATCGGCCTGAGCTATCGTTCGGCGATCTACTATGTGGACGAAACCCAACATCAAGTGGCGCTCGATACGATTGCAGATGTGAACGCTTCCGGCCTCTGGCCGGGGAAAGTCGTGACCGAAGTCGCCCCGGTGGGCGATTTCTGGGAAGCCGAACCCGAGCATCAGAACTATCTGGAACGCTATCCAAACGGGTATACCTGCCACTTCCCACGCGCCGATTGGGTGCTGCCAAAACGGGACAGCAAAACACAGGCAGCCGAATAACCGCATGTTGAGGCCCCCGGATGCGGGGGCCTCAGCCGTCATGTGACCCGGAAACGAACACGATCTGTTAACGATTGCCTGCCATAACCACCTCCGGGCAGGGGTGTCTGTGTGTGAGGTGTAAGCGTTATGGGTTCCATATTTTCGGCGTTTCGGTCCAAGTTTGGCCGCAAGAATGAAGCAGCGGAAAACGCGGGCCCATCGAATTCGGATCAGGTGCAACTGGACGCGCTCCAAGGTTCCGAGGCGTCGGGGAACGCGACGGCCGTTGGCGGTGCATCGGTAACGTTGGCCGCATTGAGCGGCTTCATGCGTCCACAACAGGCCGACGCCCAAGCCCCCGTGGCCGAGGTATCCGCACCGCCCGCAACGGGCACCACCGCAACCGCAATGCCCCAGCAACCGGATTTGGACCGATCATCCGGACCAAACATGCCGTTGCAAGGCCCTGCTATCGATACCGGCGAAGGGTCAACTGCCTCCGCCCGCACTGGCAGCATGCCAGCCGCACTGGAGTTGGAGCAGGTGCGGCAGAGCGCACCAAGGTCCGACATCACCGCAGATAAAATCGCCGATGCGCCCGCGCCCGTCAGGGCAAGTGGTCCAAACATATGGACCGAAGCAAATGCAGGTGAGACCGCGATGCCCACCACACAGGCGGCGGCCAGCATGCAGGAAGCGCCCACGTCTTCCAGCGACGACAACGCCGGTCCCGAAGCCCGGATTGCACAGGTCGACAACTCACCGCTCCTGTCGACAGCGGGCGGTACCGTTGACGAAAACACCTCAGGTGCCGTCGTTGGCAGTGCTATTGGCGCCGCAGCCGATCCGGGCGACACGCTTACCTATCAGGTCGATGACGCCCGTTTTGAAGTGGTTGGAAATCACGTCAAGCTCAAGGATGGCATCGATCTTGATTACGAAACTGATGGTGGCGTGATCGATGTCGCGGTAACCGCGACTGACGGGGCCGGCAATGCTACCACGCAGACCATCGAAGTCACCGTCACCGATGTGGCTGAAACCATTCAGTTGGCCGATGGCGGCACCACCTTTACAGATACCGGTGTTGCGGAAGAAGCGATCCTGGGCGGGAGCGGTGATGATGTGATCACTGCCAATGCCGAAGGTCCCGAGGCCAAGGAAGGTCCGGATGCGGTGCTGCTGATGACGTTCTCCGATACCGGAGGAACGGCAGAGGATAGCAGCGGCAATTCGCGCGATGGGTTTTACCGTGGCGATGCCACACCCGGCACAACCGGATGGGACGGAACCGGCACAGCCGTCACCCTTGGGGGGCATGGCGATTATGTCGAGGTGCCGCCCGACAACGCCTATGCGCTGGATGAAGGGACGGTTTCAATTCGGTTCAATGCGGATAATCTGAACGGTCAGCAATCCATCTTCTCACGCGATTCAAACAGTTACGATGGCGGTGGCCATCTTTCAGCATGGGTGATGTCAAATGGGTCGCTTGAGGTTCGACTGCAATCGGACAGCGGGAATACGTTCCTTCGCTCTGATCCGGGCACGATCGAAGCTGGCGACTGGTCCCATGTTGCGGTCAGCTTTGGCCCCGAAGGTGCTGCGTTGTTCCTTGATGGTGTGCAGGTAGACACGGACAGCTATACGGGCGGTCTTGCCGGAAACAATGAACCTTGGACGCTGGGCGCTTCCCAAAACCGGAGCGGTGACGGAGTTGCAACCAACCTTCGCGACTATTTCGAAGGGTCGATTGATGAATTTGTTCTCTTCGACAGCCAACTCGATGCGGCCGAAATCGCAACTCTGGAAGCGGAAGGTGCCACAGGAAGCGAACGCTACCGGATTTCCGGCGGTGCGGGCGATGACCACCTGATCGGTGGTGCGGGTGACGAACGCCTATATGGCGATGCCGGTAACGACACCATCGAAGGCGGTGCAGGCGATGACAGGCTTTTTGGCGGTGACGAAGTCGGTGCCGACGCCGTTGTTCTGATGCACTTTGAAGACGTCGGAAACATCTCGGCAGACAGCAGTGGCAACGCGCGCGATGGCATGTACCGCGGCGGCGCAACACCCGGTGCAACCGGCTGGGACGGGAATGGCACGGCCGTCACGCTTGATGGCAAAAATGGCTACGTTGAAATTCCATCCGACAACACAACCGGTCAGAGCGGCAGGTCAAGCGGAAGCACAACAAGCTGGGGCACAACAAGCTCGGGCAGTTTGTCAAACCGCGCAACAAGATCGGACAGCACAGGCACAGCAGACCCGCAGGACAACGCCTATGCGCTTGACGCAGGCACGGTTTCGATTCGGTTCAATGCGGATAACCTGGACGATAAACAGACACTTTTTTCGCGCGACTCCACACATTTTGATGGCGGTGGACATCTGACCGCGTGGCTGAATACCGATGGCTCGATAGAGGTGCGCCTGCAATCTGACAGTAGCAACACTTTCCTGCGCTCGGACTCAGGCGCGGTGGCAGCCGACGACTGGTCCCATGTCGCTTTCAGCTTTGGCCCCGAAGGTGCTGCACTCTTTGTTGATGGCTCCCGGGTCGATACAGACAGCTACACCGGTGGCATCACCGGCAACAATGAGCCATGGACGCTCGGGGCCTCTCAGTGGAAAAGCAGTGACGGTGCTGCGGACAATCTGCAGCATTTCTTTGACGGTGCCATCGATGAATTTGCCGTCTTCGACTATCAACTCGACGCATCCGAGGTGGCGACAATCGAGCGCGAGGGGATCACCATGGGCGGTCATGACAGCCTCTTCGGGGGCGATGGAAATGACCTGCTGCAAGGCGGCGGCGGGAATGATGTGCTTTCTGGCGGTGCGGGGAACGACACCATCTACGGTGACGGTGGCAACGATGTCCTGTCAGGGGGGCTTGGCGACGATGTCTTGTACGGGGGTGCCGGCGAAAACACCTTTCTGGTTGCCGCATCCGAAGGGTCCGACACTGTTGTCGGCGGTGCGTCCGGGTGGACACAAACCATCGAACTTCAGGACACCACGGGCGGCGCAAACGTCGCGGGCAACACCGTGACCGGCAATGGATGGACAATGGTTCTGGAAACGGGATCAAGCGTTGAAGGCCAAAGCGCAGATGCACTGGCGCTTTCCGAAGATGCCGCCGGGGTGATCACCTTTGATGCCGGCGGGATCGTGGAGTTCACTGAAATCGACAAGATAACCTGGTAACGGGTAACCCAAAATTATCTGTTTTTGCGTAGCGTCACCTCGTAGAATTAGGAGTGTACTGGCGCATGGAACGTGGATTGGACTTACGTCGTCTGCGACGCAACCCACATGTTGTAGTCGCCTCTTTATGCGCAAATGTGCTGGGTCTTGCGCTGCCTTTGGCGATGATTCACGTATATGACCGGATCATTCCCAGAGAAGGTTATGCGACGCTGGCTGTATTGGCCGCAGGCCTTGCGACGGCGGCACTCGCCGACTTCATGATCCGTATGGCGCGTGGCAGGTTGATGGCCGCCGCCAGCAACCGGTTCGAGACTGAGGCCTATCACCGCGCTTTCCGCAATCTTCTTGCCACGGGTACGCGCCTGAGGGATGCCAGTCCGGGCGTGCTGCACGACCATGTGGAAAGCATCGAGCGGGTGCGCAAACACCATGCGAGTGAAGCAGCCTCCGCAATGCTCGATCTGCCGTTCATTGTGCTTTTCATCGCAGTGATGGCTCTGATTTCGCCTGTTCTGGGTATAAGTGTTTGTATACTTGCGCTTTTGTCCATGGGCATCGTCTGGTTTCAGCGGCGCAAGATCCTGGAGCTCAATACTTTCCGACAAAGCAGAGACCAACAACGCCACTCTTTCCTGATGGAGGCAATTGACGGCGTAGAGATGATCAAGAGCCTCGGGATCGAGGATTTGATGCAACGCCGTTATGAGCGACTGATGTCAGTCAATGCAGCGATCACGCATGATCTGAGCCGTCGCGTGACGCTCACCCAGGGGATTACATCCGCGATCGGGCTGATGGCCCCCGTCCTTATGGCGGGAGTCGGATCGTTTCTGGTCATAGACGGCCAAATGTCTGTTGGCGGGGTCGCGGCCTCAGTTCTGCTCACCGGGCGTGTCATACAGCCAATGCTGCGCATTGAGGCGCTGCTGGCTGGTGAGGCGGATGTCAAAAGATCGGAAAAACAAGCTCATGAACTCTTGCAGGCAGATACGGCTGCTTCCGGCACCAGAAAAATAGATAGAATTGACAGCATCGTCTTCAGCAATGTTACAATTGCGCGACATCCGGACAAGAAGCCACTGTTTGAAAACATCTCGCTCCAATTGCAGCGCGGCGACTGCGTTTTACTGACAGGCGCTGATGGATGTGGGCGTAGCACTCTGTTGTCAGTCATGGCCGGCAGGGCCCGCCCCACTTCCGGCACGGTGCGCATCAACGGCTTGGCGAGCGATGATATCGATCAGGAAATTCTCTGCGACCGGATCAGCACCTTGTCTCCTGACTACACGATGCTTGACGGAACCTTGCTGGAAAACCTCACCGCATTTGATGTGCCCCGACACCAGAAGCAAGCCTTCAAACTTGCGGAAGAACTTGGAATATCAAGTTTCATTTCGCATCACTCTGACGGCCTGTCGCTACAGGTCGCGGCGCGCAATGCCAACAGCTTGCCCAAAGCGATCCATGATGGAATCGTTCTGATTTCAGGCTTGGTGCGCTGTCCCGATGTTATCCTTTTTGATGAGGCGAATGTGGGTCTGGACAGAAACATCGACCAAAACATGTTACAGGCGCTGCGGCGCCGAATACCGGAGGCAATTATCGTGATTGTCACCCACAGACCGTCCTACATGGCTTTGGCGAACCGCGTCCTGCAGATCAGAGACGGCCGCCTCATTGAAGGCGAAGTCATACCGTCAGAGAGGACAATGGCCGGATGACAAGTGCTTCCCCTCTCAACGCAACACAGGACAGACAGGGTTCCGCTTTCGACGCGGTTTCTGATCGAGCTGGGATCGCATCCGCAACCAGTGACTGGGAAAATGACAGCAATTACGATGCTTTGAGCGCCGGCCTGCGAAGCGGGCGTTTTGGCGGATTGCCCTCGCATACAAATGCTGGCGAAGCGGTCGTAGAGGTCTTGCGTCAATGCAACTGGCCGGTTGATTTTCGTGCCTTCGCCGCGGCTGTTCCGCACTTTTCGCCAGAACTCAACCTTAATGCAGCCCGTGGCATCCTGCGCAACCTTGGCTTTGAAACCGCCGAGGATAACCTGCGCGGACGCAATCTGCAGCATCTGCCGAGCGGGTCATTCGTTGTTTCCACGAGTGAGGACATCCTGTTTATCGGCGCCAATGACAACGGTCGTCTGGTTTTACGCGATCCTGTTACCGGGCAAGAACAGCCGATCCGGCAAAGACGCCTCTATCGATGTTTCCGCGTGTCGCAAGCACATTCGAAATCCGGTACCACGCCTGTATCAGGGAGTTGGATCAGCAATACATTTCACCGTTTCGCCCCTGAAAACAGGACGATACTTTTCATCATATTCCTGTCCAATACTCTGATTGTCATCGCTTCACTGTCAGTCGGATTTATTTTCGACAAGGTTCTGCCTGCCAAAGCCTTCGATACGCTCGTAGCCTTGCTCGCCGGTATATGCATATTGCTTTACGTTGATTTACGCCTGAGGCGGATCAAATCGAGAATTATTGCGCAGGTATCAGGACGCATAGAATTCATTGTCAGCAGTACCCTGTTTGAGCGACTGATGGCCTTTCCACTGGAGATGGTGACCGGATCCTCTGCGAGCGATCAAATGAACCGTCTAAAACACTTCGAAACGGTACGCGATTTCTATGCCGGTCCGTTTGTTGCGGTCATCTTTGAACTGCCATTTGTTGCAATTCTATTGGCCGCGATGTTTTTTCTAGATCCGGTGATTGGTACTATTCTACTTGGTTTTGTAGTGCTTTACGCGCTGATTGGCGCCATTTTCTACCCAAAGATATCGCGCGGTTCCAAGGAGCTCAGTCAACTGCACAACGAGTGTATGCGCCTGCAGGAAGAGACCCTGAGCCAGCGCCAGCAGATCATCGCCCGTGGTTTGGGTGCTGTATGGAGCGCGCGGGTAACACCACGTTTTACCGCATTAAGCCAAGCGCGACATCGGTTGGATGCAATCTGGCGCGTACTTAACAGCCTGATCACGGTCGCCACGCCGCTCGCCACTGGCTGCGTGATCTTCACTGGCGCATTGCGCGTGATATCTGCTGATCTAACCGCTGGCGTGCTGATCGCCTGTACAATCATATCAGCACGTCTATTGAGCCCGGTGCAGCAGGCACTGCTGCTTGCGGTTCGCGCACCAGATCTTTTGAACCTGTTCAAGCAGATTGACGTCATGATGCGGATCAAAGGTCGGAACCAGTTGGATAGATCGCAGTTTTCCATCGGATTGGACCAAGGTGATACCGCACCCGATATTCACATTGACAGCCTGGTACTAAGATATCCACAGTCGGTCACGGCGGCGCTCAAAGGGATCAGCGTGAGGTTTGACGGCGGCTCTCTTACCTGCATCACGGGGGAGGCCGGATCCGGCAAATCGTCACTCCTGCGCGCAATCACGGGACAGTATTCCGCTCAAAACGGAACCGTCATGATCGGGCAGTCGAATGTAAACCAATTTGACACACGAACGCGCGCCAGTTTGATAAGCTATCTGGGCCATCAATCCTTGCAAATACATGGCACGTTGGCTCAAAATCTGCGCCTGACAAAGCCTGATGCCACGGACGCAGAACTGCGCGCCGTTACGGAGGAATTATCACTTCTGCAGAGTATTGAAAGCTTGTCAGACGGCTTCGACACCAAGTTCAGTCACGCAGATCGGCATCAGTTTTCCCCTGCTTTCCGCACAAAATTCGCCGTCGCTCAAATTCTGCTCAATGCGCCACGAATTCTCTTGCTCGATGAGCCCGAGGCGGGACTGTCGGACGAGGATGAAACGGCCATCATGAACGCAATCAAGCGGCGGGCAGGTCACGTAACCTGCCTGCTGGTTACCCACCGCCCCAGTATCATGCGTCAGGCCGATAAGGTTTTGCTTCTCAATGCAGGCCAGATCGACTTTTTTGGCGGCCCCGAAAAACTCCAGTCCAGGAACGGCTAACATGTCGAACAGATTTTTCCGCAAAAAAAGAAAAGACAAGCAGGGCAATGCTCCACAGTCCGGCAATGTGCAATCTGCGAATATCACGGCAAGCCCTCACTTGAGCGAGGTACATGATGGTGGATATGCGAGGTCCGTGATCTGGACAGTTGTTCTCGCACTCGCCGCTTTTTTCTATTGGTCTTCTGTGACGCCTGTCTATGAGGTCGTTACGGGAGAAGGCACAATCAAACCCGAAGGTCTTTCCACCCGGATTGAACATCTTGAAGGCGGCATCGTAAACGAGATTGCTGTGCAAGACGGAGATATCGTGCAACCCGGACAACTCATCCTGCAGCTTGACACGCAAATCGTCCAATCCGAGTTGGCCAAAATCGAAACGCTTTTGACACAGGTGCAAGAGAGTATCGAGCGATATGAAACAATCAGCGCCATCAGCTTCGGCACACTTGATGACACGGAGTTAAGGCAAATGACGTCGGTGTCGATCATCAGCGACATCAACTACCGTCTTGCGCAAATTCAGACGATCCGCTCACAAAAATCAGTTGCAAGCACCGAACAGCAGGCGATTCACGCCAACATCGAAAGCCTGCGTCAAGAACTTGCGATCCAACAAGCGCAGTTGGACCGCTACCAACGCGCCGGTTTCAATGGATCAGTATCACTGAACCGACGCGAAGAGCTACAACGCGAAAACCTTCGGCTGGAGAGTAGCATCGCACAGTTATCCGGTGAGGTCAGGATTCTGGATGCGAGGATTGAACAACTGGGATCCAGCGAAAGAGAAATGATTGCACAGTTTCGCAGGGATGCAGCACTTCAACTGGACGAGAAACGCACAGAACTGGCCGGATTGTTGGAAACCCGCGCAGCACTGGATTTTCAAATCCAGCGGAGCCGAATTGTGAGCCCGGTCGCTGGTATGGTAAATGCAATTTCGGTACAGAACCTCGGCGAAGTGGTCCAGCCCGGCGAGGTGATTGTTGAGATCATCCCTTCGACAGGTGAAACATTTGCAGAGATTGAAATCGCCGCTGATCGTATTGGCGGGGTAACAACCGGCAGCACTGCCAGTGTGAAAGTTCTGACGTATGATTTCACCAGATATGGCTCGTTGGACGCTGTGGTTGAACATATCTCACCGTCCAGTTTCACAAAGGAGAACGGTCAAACTGTCTTTCGCGTCCGGCTTGGCTTTCGCTCCTTGACCATTGCGAGCGTCGGTCAGATGCCAGATGGGCGCAGGGTTACACCCGGAATGACCGTAGTTGCGGACATAAAATCAGAAGGAAGAACAATTTTGTCTTTCCTCCTCAAACCCTTGCGTGTCATTTCGGACCGCGCATTGACTGAGGCCTAAAAAATCAGTGCCAAAAATTAACACACAAGACAGCGACGCTATCATGGCCGCGTTGTACAATCATTTGGCTGAAACCGAAAATGTGTATGCTTGGCATGCGCGTTGTTCACTGCAACGGTCGACCCTTGGTGGCCGATATAATCGGATTGAGCCGGTGCTACGCCCATGCGATTGTCATCAGGTCGCTGCGCTTCTATTCAAGGCTGGCATTTGCACAACAAACGGAACGCAAGGCTCCCGCGTCGAGAAGGGCTGAAAGCGCCAATCCTCGTGTTTCTTGAAACTCCGTGAACGACCAAAGAAATTACCGCACTGGCTCAATAATGGTCCAGGCGATCATTTGCCACCTGAATGTCATGATCATGTTGGGACGCAAGACTTCATGCAGTGACGGGCGAACCAAGAAAAAGCGTTCCGGACGCTGAACATCATTGATAAAGACAAGCGGCAACTGCTCATCGGTTTCTGAAGCCATCCTTCAAATGACACAATGGCAACTCTTGCACGCATAAACCAACCGAAACACTCGGGTCGGACCGGTCACCAGGCGTGCCGCCTGTCAAAATTTGCAGCATCACCAATTACACATAAGCCACATGGTGACTTCCAACTTCCAAGTCGCGTGCTTAAAGAGCAAAGGCGTGGCTTGACGTTATCTGACGGACCGCGGCAGACGGCTTACCAATCTCACACCTTCAATGAACGCAAATGGCTGGTTTTGTTGCAAACCTCCAAGCCGATTTCTTTGCGATACCCGGCAACACTTGAACGCACGGCAATTTGTGACGGGACACAGCTCTCCCCACCTCAGATGCCGCCAAGAAGGGCGTCCGAACGATAAGATTGCCAATGAGGCCTCGCCGATTGCAATCCACACAACCGCAACGGTACCCCACCAAGTCTCAGCTATCCTTCCACAATGTCCACGGCGACCATCACAATTTGAAACGCGCTGAGAAACCGAATGGTGATCGTTTCGACCCAACGGGTCTGGCAACAGCTGGAATGCACAAAACCTGGAGGGTGCGACGTTTTGGGGTTTATACATGGTAGTCTGCTGCTTGCGCATGGCTGTTTTTGATTCAGGTGCTAAAGTGTTATGAGAAAGACCCCGATCACGTAACCCTGTCTGAAATCAAAGATTTCAACGCGTTACATCTTACTCGATGTTTCAGGTATTTCGACAGACGCTCTCATTCAAACTGTAGAATGCGCGTGGCGCAAGCAGCGCATGCCTTGTAGGTTGATCTGCCAAATGCTGGCACGGTTGCGGCCGATCCGATTGATGCGCTTGTGCATGGATGCTGTTTCAGCGCGTTCGAAAGGGAAACCGGATAGCCCACATCGGATAAGATCATTTACCTTTGCGAGGTGGTGAAGAAAACACGCGACAGCATTCCACGGCGCGCCAAAAAGCGGCATCTGATGTTTCCAGAAGGATCAAGTCACATTCATGCACATATCAAAATCGTTGTTGGACATCTCTCCGCTATGCCTGATCGAAACAGTGTTATGGGCATGCCAGATCAGATGAACCAACTGCCTGACAGTATCGAATGAAACTGCTGCGGTCTGGATACCTCAAGCTATTAGAAAAGTTGCTTAAACAACAACGTCTTGCGCGCGTTGCACCCCGACATCAAACACACGTTTATATCGTTCGATCTCAGCGGCCGGCCCCATCGCCTTGTTCGGGTTATCGGAGAGTTTGACTGTGGGCCGCCCGTTGGCTTTAACCGCTTTGCAGACCAGAGAGAACGGTGCGAGGCTGTCATGTGGTACCAGATTGCGAAAATCGTTCGTCAGCAGGGTTCCCCAACCAAAGGACGGCTGCACCCGCCCGGAAAACGTGCGATGCAGGCTGCGGATCTTGTCCACATCCAGCCCGTCGCTGAAAATAACGCGCTTCTTGCTCGGATCTTCGCCTCTTGAGCGCCACCAGTCGATTGCGTTTTCACCCGCTTGCACCGGATCGCCACTGTCTATTCTGATGCCTGTCCAACCCGCAAGCCAGTCCGGCGCTTTTTCAAGGAATCTGCTGGTGCCGAAAGTGTCGGGCAGAATGATGCGCAGGTTGCCTTCATGCTCGTCATGCCAGTCTGACAGAACGTCATATGGTGCTTGCGCCAATGCCGCGTCATCGCGTGCCAGTGCTGCGTAAACCATCGGCAATTCATGCGCATTTGTCCCAATGGCTTCCATCTCGCGGGTCATCGCAATCTTGCAGTTCGACGTGCCCGTGAAGGCAGCACCAAGCCCCTCGCGCATCGCCTGAACGCACCAGTCCTGCCAAAGAAAGCTGTGACGTCGGCGCGTGCCGAAATCCGCAATCGACAAATCAGGGATGTCGCGCAGGGCCTCGACCTTTTCCCACACCCGCGTCATCGCGCGCGCGTACAGCACTTGCAACTCGAACCTGTCCATCTGGTCGAGCACCGCGCGCCCGCGCAATTCCATGAGAACGGCGAGCGCCGGTATCTCCCAAAGCATGACTTCCGGCCAGCTGCCTTCAAATGTCAGCTCAAACTGATCGCCTATCCGTTCAAGGTGATAGGCTGGCAGGCGAAGCTGTTCGAACCACTCCATGAAATCCGAACGAAACATCTGCCGTTTGCCGTAAAAGGTATTGCCGCGCAGCCATGTGCTTTCTCCGCGCGACAAGGAAAGCGAGCGGATATGATCCAGCTGTTCGCGCAGCTCCCCCTCGTCAATGAGTTCGGCAAGCGGGATATGGGTGGACCTGTTGATCAGACTGAAGGTCACGCGCGTATCGGGTTTGTTACGGAAAACCGACTGACACATCAGAAGCTTGTAAAAATCCGTATCGATCAACGAGCGCACAATCGGGTCGATCTTCCATTTGTGGTTCCAGACGCGGGTTGCGATATCAACCATGCACTGTCTCCAGACGCACGCCCGCATTCTGCATGGCCTGACGCGCTGCATCACGGGAACCATCAAGGTCAATCGCGCGGCACAGATCTTCGCGTACTGTGACGTCGAATTCCAGTTTGGCGGCATCGAGTGCTGAATAGTTGACGCAGAAATCGAATGCCAGCCCGACCAGCGTCAGTTTTTCGATACCCCGGCTGCGAAGGTACCCTTCAAGCCCTGTTGGCGTTTTGTGATCATTTTCAAAGAACGCGGAATAGCTGTCTATGGCCGGATTATACCCTTTGCGCAGGATCAGATCTGCGCCGTCACTTTGTAGATCGGGATGGAACCGCGCGCCGTCAGCCCCCTGCACACAATGGTGCGGCCACAACACCTGCGGGCCATAATCCATGTCGATCACGTCATAAGGCGCATGCCCCTTGTGCGAAGTGGCAAAGGAGGAGTGACCCGCCGGGTGCCAATCCTGTGTCAGCACAACAGCATCCGCCTGCGGCATGAGTGCGTTGATGCCCGCGATGATCCCATCCCCATCCGGCACGGCAAGTGCGCCACCCGGACAGAAATCCAGTTGAACGTCAATGACAATCAAAGCGTGGCTCATGCGTTTTCTCCCGTCTGGGATATGGCTAAGCGCCTGCGTGCAGCCCGTCAATGCCAATGGCGGTGATGCGCTACAACACTCTTGCCTGAAAGCGCGCGCAGGCGTATCCCCTCGCCCATGTTTATCATTGCCGCACTCTATCATTTCACCCGCTTTGAAAACCCGGCGGCGCTGAAGCCCGCCTTGCTGGAGCTTTGCAAGGCCCAGGGCGTGACCGGCACGTTGTTACTCGCACCCGAAGGCGTCAATGGCACGATCACGGGATCACGCGCCGGGATTGACGCTGTGCTTGCTCACCTGAAAGCCCTGCCCGGATGTGACGGTCTGGAGTGGAAAGAAGCCCAAAGCGAGCGGGCAAACTTCGGCAAGATGAAGGTCCGCATCAAACGTGAAATCGTGACGATGAAGCAGCCGGATGTCGATCCGCGTGCGAAAACCGGGCATTATGTGACCCCGGCGGATTGGAACGCGCTGATCGCGCAACCCGATGTCGCGGTGATCGACACGCGCAATGACTATGAAGTCGAGATCGGCACATTTGAAGGTGCAATCGATCCGAAGACCCGGAGTTTTGGCGAGTTTCCCGCATGGTGGGAGGCGAACAAACACCGCTTTCACAACAAGAAGATCGCGATGTTCTGCACAGGGGGCATCAGATGTGAAAAATCCACCAATTACCTGCTTGGTCAGGGGGTTGAGGATGTGTTTCACCTGAAAGGTGGTATTCTTCAGTATCTCGAAGACATTCCGCAGGATCAAAGCACGTGGAACGGTGCCTGCTTTGTGTTCGACAACCGCGTCAGTGTGGGCCACGGCCTGCAAGAAGGCCCGCACCTTTTGTGTCATGGATGTCGTCAGCCGATCTTGCCGGCGGACAAGAAGCGCGCCGAGTACGAGGAAGGTGTGAGCTGTCACAAGTGTTTTGATCAGACAACATCCGAGGATAAAGCACGCTTTCGCGAACGTCAGAAACAAATTGAACTGGCAAGAAAACGGGCCAGGGCCTGACCTTTTTGGCAAAGCGTGTACCTGCTTTTTAGCAGCGGTACCAAAGGTTTGAGAAAATCGCTCGCCTGCGCGTGATCCATGTCTCGCCTGAAAACCCAGCCAAAGGATATCGCCGTTAAGCGAACTGAAACATCTTTTGGCGTAATACTGGCGTTGGGTGAATTAAAGAGTGGTGGAGACATGGCTGCGCAGAGCAATCTGGCACCAGTCATCATCAAGAAAAAGAAGAAAGTCGTAGGGGGTGGCCACCATGGTGGCGCCTGGAAGGTCGCTTATGCGGACTTCGTGACTGCGATGATGGCCTTTTTCATGATGATGTGGCTGTTGAATGCAACGACTGAACAACAACGTCAGGGCTTGGCGGATTACTTTGCGCCGACGATCCCGATCAACCGGATTTCCGGTGGCGGCGACGGAGCCTTTGGCGGAGACAGTATCTTTTCCGAGGAGACCTTGCCGCAAAACGGACTGGGCGCAACATCGCAGCATGCAACCCGTAAGCAGGCTGCCAGCGGCGAAAGCGGGAATGATGATGACGGCGGCGAACGGGATACCTCCGACGAAGAGCTTCAGGCTCTTGTTGAGGAGCTTATGGGCCGCGGCGGTGAATCAACGGTCATGGAAAATGCCCTTGAACATATCGTTACGCGCATCACGGACGAAGGCTTGGTCATCGAGTTGTTTGCTCTGGACGGCTTGCCGCTGTTCGAGCCGAATTCGGATGTTCCTACGCCCTTGATGACGCAACTGGTCGAACTGGTTGCAAGCGTCGCCTTCGCTGCAACAAACGACATCGCAATCGGCGCACATGTGCCGTCACGACCGATCGTTGTTGCGCAGAATCCCGTGTGGGATGCGTCGACGGACCGTGCGACGCGCACGCGGCTCATGTTGCAGGAGAACGGCCTGGAGCCAGAAAGAATGCAACGTGTGACCGGTCATGCGGATCGCGAACCGGCTCACCTCAACCCGATGGCGACGCGAAACAGCCGGGTCGAAATCGTGCTGCTACGTGAATAGTGGCAGAAATAGGGCGCATTTTATATGTTAGGTCAGTGTTAAGTCCGAGCCGCTATCTGATGATACCAAGAATGGATTATCACATCAGAAAGGCGTGCCCATGTCGATTTCATCTTCGCTCAATGCAGGCGTTGCAGGTTTGCAGACCAATTCGCAGCGATTGGCCTCCATCTCGGACAACATCGCAAACTCGTCGACCTTTGGGTACAAGCGTGTGCAAACCGACTTTGAGTCGATGGTCCTTTCCTCCGGCGGCGGCGCCTATGCAGCCGGGGGTGTTCGGGCGAATACGCAACGCCTGATCGATGAACGCGGGACGTTGGTCTCCACCTCAAACTCCACTGACCTCGCGGTTCGTGGCGGCGGGATGCTGCCGGTGGCACAGGCAGCACAGGTTCAGACTGCAGGCACTGACGCCCCGATGTTTCTGACGACGACAGGCTCATTTCGACCGGATGCTGACGGGTATCTGACCTCTCAATCCGGCCTCGTTCTCATGGGTTGGCCTGCCGCAGCGGACGGATCAATCCCTGTTTATCCACGTGACACCGCCGATGGTCTGGAGCCTATTCGAATTGCTACAGGTCAACTGGCCGGAAACCCGACCACCTCGATGTCCTTGGGTATCAACCTGCCAGCCACTGAAACAGAGGCGGATTCCGCCGGCCTGGTTGAACAGATTTCCGTCGAGTATTTTGACAACCTTGGCACTTCTCAAAGCGTCAGCATCACCTTCACGCCCGATGTGCCCGCGCCGGGAAATCCTGCGACCAATACCTGGACAATGGAGATGTTCGATTCGGTCAATCCAGCCGTGTCCATTGGATCCTATACTCTGGAGTTCAACGACTCTCGGACCGGCGGCGGTACTCTTTTTGATGTAACACCAATCGGCGCCAGCCCCGCCTACAGTGACACAACCGGGCTGATCACAATCAACGTGGCAGCCGGTCCAATCGAAGTGGACATCGGCGCGCTTGGTGATACCGAAGGTTTATCTCAGCTGTCTTACAGTTTCGCACCGATTTCGGTAACGAAAGATGGTTCTGCTATCGGCAACTTCGTCGGTGTTGACGTTGACCCCAACGGCTTTGTCCGCGCGTCTTTCGACACTGGTGAGATTCGAACGATCTATCAGATTCCGCTGATCAATGTGCCCAACCCAAACGGACTGCAGGCTTTTGACAGCCAAACTTACCTTCCTTCGAGGCAGAGTGGTGCATTCTTTCTGTGGAATGCTGGTGATGGACCAACCGGCGACATCGTTTCATTTGCGCGCGAGGAATCCACAACGGATGTCGCAGGTGAACTGACCGATATGATCAAGACGCAGCGCGCCTATTCTTCGAATGCAAAAGTCATCCAGACTGTTGATGAAATGCTTCAGGAAACAACCAACATCAAACGCTAACACGTTTTGACCATTAAGTAGTTTATCAATCCAGAGAGGCCGAGATGTCAATTTCAGGAGCACTTTCCAACGCGATGACCGGTCTGCGCGCAGCAGGTCGGACGTCAGAAGTCATTTCGGCAAACCTGGCGAATGCCATGACACCAGGCTATGGCGTTCGAAACCTGTCACTTTCTTCGTCGCAGCTTGGCGGGGTGGCCATCGACGGTGTAATGCGCAACGTTGACCCCAGCTTGTTGGCGGACCTGAGGTTGGCAGATGCAAGTTTTGGCAATGCAAACAATCGCACCAAGTTCCTGAACGATTTCGAAAACCTTCTTGGTACGCCGGAGGAGGCTAATTCCCTCGCAGGCCGCATGGCCGAGTTCGAAAGGACACTGATCACAGCCGCAAGCAGGCCTGATGCGCCTGAGCGGTTGAACAGCGTTGTAGATGCCGCTCGGGACATTGCAACCCTGATTTCGAAGGCATCGGACGGGGTCCAGCAAGCGCGCAGCGATGCAGATAGGGCAATCCAGGTACAAATTGACCGTCTGAATACATCGCTGCAAAGCGTCAAAGAGCTGAACTCGCAAATCACACGCACCATATCTACGGGCAGCGACGCATCGGCACTCTTTGACAACCGGCAAGCGATTGTAGACGAGATAAATGCGATCGTCCCTGTGCGTTTGGTTCCAAGAGACAATGGCCAAATTGCCCTTTATTCAACTGGCGGTGCCATTTTGATCGACGGCGGTGTTGCCGAGATCGAGTTTAATGCAGTCAATCAGGTCACACCATTCATGACGCTGGGCGGTGGTACACTGTCAGGACTGAGCGTAAATGGCTATCCCGTTCGAACGGACAGCGCCAGAGGCGCTTTGGGTGGCGGTACATTGGGTGCGCACTTCGAAATCCGGGATGAACTGGGGACATCCGCTCAGACGCAACTGGATGCCTTTGCACGAGACCTGATAGAACGTTTTCAAGACCCTGCAGTCGATGCCAGTCTGGCAGTGGGTGATCCTGGTATCTTTACAGATGCTGGATTGGCGTTTGATCCGGTAAATGAAATCGGCCTATCTGCACGCTTATCGGTGAACGCAGCGGTTGACGAACGCCAAGGCGGTGAATCCTGGCGCATCCGTGATGGTGTAAATGCACTTACTCCGGGCGATGTGGGCGATGCACGCCTTATTCAGGCTCTATCGGACACCTTGAGCGCAAAACGGGCACCCGCGTCAGGAGATTTTGGCGCGGGAGCCTTCTCCGCCATGAACCTTATCTCCACTTTTACTTCACAGGTCGGCGCCGACCGGAGCAGGGCAGAACAGACTTTGAGTTTTGCGTCATCTCAGTTTGACGAGTTGACGCAGCAGGTTCTGGCGAATGGCGTGGACAGCGATCAAGAACTGCAGCGACTACTGATTGTTGAACAGGCATATGCGGCAAACGCCCGCATGATCGAGGCTGCGGACGAAATGATGCAAACAATTTTGAGGATTTAAACAGTGAGTTCAGTCTCTTTAGGCGATTTATCCCAGGCATTCATGATGCAGCGACGCAGCGTTGCGCTCCGCCAGGACATGACGAGGCTCACCGACGAGCTCTCCAGCGGTCAAGTCAGCGATATCAAAGAAGTTCTCGCTGGAAACCACAATTACCTTTCTGGTTTGGAGAGGTCTTTGGAGACTTTGCAAGGCTTCTCCGTGGCAAACAGCGAAGCCAAGTATTTCACGGATGCGATGCAGTCATCTCTTGATCGTGTTCAGGATTTCAGTGGGCAACTCGGGTTGGATTTGCTTCTTGCGAGCGGTGGACCTGTAGGTGTGATTGCAGGTAGCCCTTCTGAAAACGCGAAAACACAACTGCAAGGCATTCTGAATTCACTGAATGCCGACATCGCCGGCAAAAGCCTTTTTGCCGGAGCCGCAACCGACCGCGTACCACTTGAAAATGCCGAAACCCTCCTCACAGAATTGAGTATCGCGATAGCTGGTCAAACGACACCTGACGATATCATGACTGCCGCTGAGAATTGGTTCGCCGACCCAGCAGGTTTTGATACCTTGATCTACACAGGCTCCGGAACTGCACTCGCACCTTTTTCGCTTTCCGAAACTGAGCGGGTATCACTAGATGTCAGGGCCAATGATCAAGCCCTCAAGGACGTGTTAATGAATGTTGCTGTTGCTGCATTGACGGATGACCCGGCCCTTGGGCTGACGGTGCCACAACAGGCGGAGTTATTCGGAACAGTCGGTCTGGGCCTCAAGTCGAACCAGGACCAGTTAACCGATCTGCGTTCACGAATTGGGTTCACTGAAGCGCGTATCGAAATGATTGATGCACGAAACCAAGCTGAGCAAACCAGCACGGAAGTCGCGCGCAACGCACTTTTGTTGGCGGATCCATTCGAAACCGCGACGCAGTTGGAAAACGTACAATTCCAACTGCAGGCACTTTATTCTGTCACCGTTCGAAGCTCCCAGCTTTCACTGGTGAATTTCCTATGAAACGTCTAATTCTGTTCATTGCACTGGCGTTTTCCATGGTTAGCACAGCGTATGCTGGCCCTGTACGGATCAAAGACTTGGTAGAATTCGACGGTGTCAGAGGAAACGACCTTGTTGGTTATGGGTTGGTGGTAGGTTTGAATGGCACGGGCGATGGCCTGCGAAATGCCCCATTCACCGAAGAAATAATGTCCAATATTCTGGAGCGACTGGGCGTTAACGTAAGCGGTGAACAGTTCAGGCCTAATAACGTAGCAGCGGTTTTCGTGACGGCTACGCTGCCGCCGTTTGCGCGCGGGGGCAGCCAAATTGACGTCACCGTTTCCGCGATCGGTGATGCAAATAGCCTTTTGGGTGGAACCCTGATCATGACGCCAATGAATGCAGCTGACGGGCAGATTTATGCGGTTGCACAGGGCACCATTATTGCAGGCGGAGCAGCTGTCGAAGGAGATGGTGCAAACGTTACGCGAGGTGTCCCGACATCAGGTGTTATTCCTTCCGGCGCGCGCGTAGAGCGTGAGATAGAGTTTGACTTGTCCAGCCTGAACGAATTGCGATTGGCATTGAGAGATGCTGACTTTACGACCGCCGCACGCATTGAAGCGGCCATAAACAATGATTTTGGCCGTCCTGTTGCGGTCATGCTCGATTCCGGGACCGTTAGGTTGAATGTTGATGCCACCGAAATGGCCTCAGTCGCGCACGCTTTGGGTAGAATTGAGAATATACCTGTAGAACCCGAACGAAAGGCCCGTGTGGTTGTGGATCAACGATCGGGTACCATTGTGATGGGCGAGGACGTCAGAATATCGCGGGTCGCAGTATCACAAGGCAATCTGACTTTACGCATTCAAGAAGCGCCAATCGCAATACAGCCGAATCCCTTTGCAGAAGGCGAGACAGTCGTTGTGCCCAGGACACGTGCAGAGTTGGAGGAAGAGCCTGGAATAGGCTTGGCTGAGGTTCCTGACGGTACGTCACTCTCTGAGGTCATCGCCGGTCTTAACGCGCTCGGTGTTTCGCCAAGAGACATGATCGACATACTGAAAAGCATAAAAGCTGCAGGCGCCCTGCATGCAGAATTTATCGTTCGCTAGGCCTGCCTGATCTGCTTCCCGCAATCGGGACGAAGACTTAGACTACGGTGTACTGTTTGTTTATCCTCAACGGAGAGGAGAAAAGAGACGTCGAGACGAAAGAAACTTAGCCATGGGACAAAGCCAAAGTCGCGATGGCAGCTTTGAAGGGTGAATGGGCGGTAACGAAGCTGGCCAGCCGGTTTGGCGTCAATTCCACCATGGTCCTTAGTAAAAAAAGGTGTTTTGCACGAAGGCGCACCTAGTTTGTTCGAGCGGTATGGTAAGAAAGCTGCGGCAAGTGACGAACAGCAAGTTAAAGAACTGCACGCCAAGATGAAGGAACATACAGTAGCCTACGATTTTTACCCAGAAAGCTCGGGCTCTGAGGCATGAAATGAGGCGCGGCATAGGCGGAGTCTGCATTTAACCGATCCACGCCATTGCGCATGCGAGATCGACGAAGGCTTTGAATGAACTGACAGTCCTCTCACAGCGTAGGGCGATCCTGCGGAAGCGTTTGAGCCTATTGAAGAAACACTCGATGAGGTACCTTTCCCGATAGAGTAGCCAATCGATTGGCCGGTCTTCTTGTCTGGTTGGGTTTCGTTTGATGTGCGCAGTTGCGTTTAGATCATCAGCAATGAAAGCGCGCAGATGATCCGCGTCTTGGGCGGCGTCCAGGTTTTTCGCAGGCGCAGTACCTGCCGTCTGGTTTATGATGCTACGCTTGCGCAGCCGTTGGACCCATCGACAAACCCGGCACAGTTAACCCGGCACCCGCGCGCATTTTTCCAGTGCCCCGTGCGGTTGGTTCACTGCCGCGCAGGCATTCCGGAATACCTGATATCCCGCCACTCTCTAGCGAAGTTTTTCGCGCTCCAGATAGGCGGCGCGGTTTTCTACGCGTTCGATAATGCGAATGAGATATTCGCCGATGACCCCCAGCGAAAACATGATAAGCCCGCCAAGCGTCAACGTAACCACCATCAAGGACGTCCACCCGGCCACAGTCTGCTCTTTCCAGAAGTAGGACAGCACGAGCCACCCCCCGTACAACAAGCTCAAACAAGAGATTGTCACGCCAAGCACCGCAAGAAAGCGCAAAACCAGCGATGCATTGCCAAAGATCAGATTTGAAAACTGCCGTATGCGTCGCCGCAGTCCGAAGGCAGACCGCCCGTATAGGCGGGGATGATGCGTGATCTCGACCTGCACAATATCCTGCGTGGACTGCAACATAAGCGCAGGAATGAACGGGCGGGTCGTATCGACCGCTATCATGTGCTGCACGACCCTTGCATGAAAAAGCTTGAAAGGTGACATGCGAACACCCGGCGGCACGCCCAGTACCCTCGTGTCGACATAACTCTTTATTCGGCTGGTAACACGCTGGAAAACCGAGTGTTTCTTACGCGACGCAAAGGCCCCGATGACAACATCATGGCTTTTCTTTTCAAGCAGAATGGGGATGTCTTCAGGGGCATGCTGCAAATCATCATCAATCGTGATGACCCATTCGCCTTTCGCTTGACGCAGGCCACAGAGCACGGCGCCTGCTTTTCCGAAGTTACGCATCAAGCGGGTTGCATGAACATGTTCATGCTCTTCTGCCAGCGCCTTTAGGATCGGCCAAGTCTCCGGGTTGGGTGAGCCATCGTCAACAAACACGACTTCATGCGCCGCGCCGATCTCTGTGAAAACCTGATCCAGCCGCGACACCAGTTCGCCGAGCGTTCGGGTGCTGTTGTAGACCGGAATGACGGTGCTGTAGACTGGATTTTGCATCATGTTCCGCTTGTTGTTTGGCGCGTCGTATCAGGACGGAGCTCAAGCTGCATATAGGGCATCACATTCTGAAACAACGGATACCGGAACAGCTTGGTTATGCCAGCCTTGTAGGCAACTCTGCCCAACGTGCCTATCACTTTCTGCCGCTTGCGGAACTCTGCGTCATTTCCAGTGCGCGCAATCATATCCTCGATGATGCGATGTCGCACGGTGAGGCGAAGTGACGTGCGTGCAAGCGCCTGACGAACCTGCCGGAGCTTGACGAAATTCAGACTGCGCCAAAGGCCGTGGCTTTCCTTGCGCTCTTCATGCCGGTCAATGGTCTTGCGAAAGACCGATGCCGTGATCGGCTTGTTAACGATCACCGGTATCTTGAAATGTGACTCGTAGGGAAAGCCGTAGTTGGGACATAAAATCAAACACACGCCCGTCGGCGTAAGGTGGTTTTCCACAAAATGTAGAAAGTCGCGCCAGTCGTTCAGGTGCTCGAACACATTGATGCAATAAATGACATCGTAGCGATTCTGAGTTTCGATCTGCTCATAGCCGATTTTCTGAATCTCTATCCCTTGATTGCGGATGTATCGATTGATGCTACCAAGCACGGCGAAGCCATCGCCCAAGGGCTCCACCCCCTCGACATTCAGCGTCGGGTATTGTTCTTTCAGCAGCCCCATCAGAATGCCGCTGCCGCACCCGACTTCCAGCACCTTACCGTTTTCAGGCAATTCACCAAGATACTCGGCCACATAGCGGAAGCCGAACTGCGCTTCTGCGATACTGATGTCCTTCTTGGGGAAATCCGCGCGGCGCAGTTCCTCCAGTAAGGCGGAAGACGTGGCAGGTTCGGCAGCCATAGCAGTATGTTTCACTTTCTGTTCCTTCAGAGCTTCATGGATACCACAGTTTCATGGGTTTGAACGCTTTCAGTGCAGAACGGCATGTAATCGCCGTTGCACCGAAGGGTAAATGCACCAGTTTTCCGCCTCTGCGGGATCTATGACCTGTGCGGCCAACGCAGCCAGACGATGGTATTCCGTTTGTTTGTCTTCCTGCGACAAGAATGGGGCGCCGGGCTGGAACAGGTCCTGGTAGCTTTCCAACACCGTCTTTGCGGAGTGTGCGTCATGTTCCATACCCAGCCATTGCATCTCGGCCTGACATAACGTGTCTATGAACGTGATCGTATCGGCGTCCAACAGCTTGCGAAACCTTGGGTTGCGCGCATCCGGCGCACCGAAAGATGAATTTCCACGCCATGGGCTTGCGTCTTGCGACAGCAACGCACCGGACAGAACCGCATCGGGAAAAGGATCAGCGCCGAAAGCCCGCGCTATGGGTTGCAGGCAGGCGGCCGGGTCTTGTGCCAGCCTTTCATAGGTCATCCAATGGAACCCCTGTTCACCGGAAAAGCGCATCGCATAGGCTACGGATTTCCTCCAGCAGCGCAGAATATGCAGCACGCTCAAACCCGCGTTGGCATATTCCCCGCCCCGTCCACAATGGATCGAGGCGACAACCGCACGCGGATCCCGCAAGATCAGAAGGACAGGCATGCGATGCTGGAGGAAAAGCGGAATGAACTCTTCGCAGAAGACTTCCTTGACGCCCACATGTTCCGCGGCGGGGGCATCGAACAGGGCAGGAAACTGTGTCGCGCATTGCACAAAAACCTGCTGCAACGTGCCCCCTTTCAACGGCAGGTCGAAGACGCCGGGCGTGAGTTGCCCGCTGTATCCGCGCATCTGTTCGAAAATGGCTTTTACCTCGGCGTCCGTGAAATGATGCGTTGAGGCGAAATCGAGAAACGCCTGCCTGCCATAACCTGCATCCCCGCAAAGATGTCCAAGCGGGTAACGGGGTACATCCATTCCAAGACTGCGGAAAAAAGTTTCTTTCAACGCCTTGAACAAGAAGGGGAATGGCTGCGATGCCACCACCATTTGTGGATGGTTATGCAGGTACTTTTCCAGCAGCGTCGTGCCTGAGCGCAAAAACCCGGTGATGAAGAATGGTGTCATTGCAAAACTACCGCTTGTCCGCCGGTTGCATGTATTCCAGCGTGGCCGGGCCCAAGTTCAGCAGCATATCCAGAATCGTCACCGCAGGCTCAAAAGGAGGATAGAGCTGCGGATACTTCGGGTAGCCGGCATAATCCATGAATTCCAGCGTGATGCCACGCGTGACGAACTCATCTTCCACCAGATAGCTTTTGGCAGCGGGACCGCTGACGTAATGCGTGGCGCCCACGCGCTCCAGTAGCTGCAAGACCCGTTCTCCCTTACTCGCCGTAAGATGATAACGCTCGGAATTGTCGAATTCGGTCGTGATCCCCAGAAACGCCTGACTGATGCGTTTGATGACTGTCTGGTTCAGATCAGAGAGGTATTCCCAGTTTTCCCCAAGGTAGACTTCTTCGAGAAAGGGTGCGTAGGTTTTCCAGTAAGGCGCAGCAGCGTAATGCTGTTTGAGCGTGTCGAAGTGCTTCTTTTGCCAAGACGCGTTATCAACCCGCACTTCGTTGATCAGCCTGTTCCAACTGCTTCCACAAGGGATCGTCAACCATCTCGCTCCCATAGGCGTTTTGATCTTGTTGCGGTTTCTCCAGTCATTCTTGGTGTATTGCAAATCGTCATAGAAAATAAACAAATCAACCTTTCGTATCAGGTCGAAATATCCTTTCCACGGGATGTAGTTGGACTGCAAAATGGCGACGGATTTCGGCATGGCGAAGCTAGTTTCTCATGTTTTTCCCGTACTGCGAAGCGCAGACAGTGGTAAGTTTAAACGCGTCCCTATGAGTGGTTTTCCTGCGTAGCCAGTGTGGCATTGGTTTTCGGCAGCAGGAACGAAACGCCTCCGATCCCCGCGAAGAGCAAAAAGTAAACCCGGTTCAGCAGCGCCACGGCCAATGCCGGCACATAGTCGATGCCCAACCAGACCAAAAGCCCAACAATCACGCCTTCACGCACGCCGATCCCCGCAGGGCTGAGGGGCAGTAACCAGGCCAGTGCCGCGCATAACGCAACAGAGGTGCCCAGCCACACATCCAGTTCGATTCCAAAGGCCTGCAATGTCAGCAGGAATGTGAAAATCCGCAGGATGATCATCGCGATGCTCATCGCCAGCAATCGCATCAAACGCGGCCATGTCAGTGCCGCCCACGCCTGTCGGACCCCCGCGAAACGGTTCAGAAGACGCGGCCCTGCTCGACGCCACAGCAGCCACGCCAGCACCACCGACAACAGCGCCGCGACGGTTGTTAACACCACCCCCCAAACAGGGAATGATATGACCGCGAGGACAAGAGGTTTGTAGACCTCGCGCCATTCCGGCAGCCCTAGGAACAAACCGAACGTCAGACCAAGCATCGTCAGCAGACTGAACACACGCAGACCGAACAGAATGACCGCGGGTTCCACGTATCCTTGCCCGGTGCCCCGTCCGATGGTGGCAACCCGGTAGGCATCAACGCCGATGTGCCCCGGCAAAAGCGGTGCCATCGCGTAGCTTTCGATGTGCATCCGGGCAAAGGCAAACCAACGGACCTGCGCGGCCGATGGGCTGGCCATGCGCAACCGCCACATGTCCAGCGCGCTCGTCGCGGCAAAGGCCGCGAAACCGATGAACCCATAGCCCCAATGCATCTGCCCCAGCATCACGGCCAGCGCCTGAAAGTCGGCCATGATGAAAAGAAATGCCAGCAGGGAAAGCCCGAAAGCGAGCTTCAGGATGTTTTTGAGTTTCACGTAGCCAGCCGTATCGGAAGCGCGTTGATATAGTCAATGACGTTTTGACGGCCCTCCCGTATCGCCTGCTCCTCAGGGGTCAACGCGCGCCACTGCAACGCAAGGTCTTCTTGCCCGTACCGCAGTTCCATGGCCTGCTCGGCCGCTTTACGCTCTCCGGGCTCCTCGGTCAGCGTGTAATCGTGCGCATGCATTTCGGTCGCGCAGGCCGTTTCGATATAGGCAATCTCTTCTCGTGTAAGTGCCTCGTGAAATTTCCCGGTATTGCCACCGATCAGGGGCTTTGCGAGGTTTTCCCAGTTTGCGATACGCGCAGCATTGGCTTTGGTGTCTTCCTTGTCGTGAAAGTTCAGCATTGCCGGGTCATAGGTCACTTGCAGAAAATCACAAAGCGCGGTCAAGGTTGGTACGGGCTCTTGCAGGATGTCTTCATAGCGCAACCGCATGATCTGTCCGGCGGGGGCAAGATAGCCAAATATCTGGCGGAAACGCTCCTGATCCTGCAACCAGATCTGCGTGCCGCGCCGAACGTCACCCGGATGATTTGATGATCGTTTCCAGGACAGCGCCATATCCCGCGGGTCACGCACAACCCAGACATATCGCGCATCAGGAAACGCCTGCATCAGAAAAGGCAGGAAGATATGGATGCGGTTTTCCTTGATGACGCTTCTGGTCTTGTTCTGAGCATGCGCTTCGGCTGTATAGATTGCAGAAATGACGCCGCGCACCGACCGCTCTGTAACGCGCCGCGCAAGCGCTGTTGCATCCAGGGAACACTGCCAGATACCGAGTTGGTGCTGCATGACGCGCGCGCTGATATCCAATAGCCGCTGCCACGCCTTTTCATCCTGCGCCACGTCGCCGAGCCGGGTCAGATTAAGCGCCAAAGTCCGGATCAGATGGGAGGGCGGCGGCCCACAGAACACGGGATGGCTGTCCAGAAGCCGGATAAACAAATTGCTGCCGGACCGCTCGGAACACAGCAGGAAGACCGGCTGAAATACGGGTGCAGACATACCTTCAGCCGACGGCACTGTGTGTCTCTCCGGTCAGGGCAAAGAAGGCTGTGACGGCATGCACCACCTCCGCGATCTCCTCTTGGGTGATCGCGTAGTAAAGCGGCAGACGCAGCAGCCGTTCGCTTTCACGGGTCGTGTTTATGTCCTCCCCGTGGAAGGTGCCATAAACCCTGCCAGCGGGTGCGGAATGCAGGGGAATATAGTGAAACACCGCTGCTATCCCCTGCGCTTTCAGATGCGCGATCATCGCGTCACGCTCCGGCTTACCCGCCAACTTGATCCAGAAGATATGCGCATTGTGCTGACAATCACGTGGCGGGTTCGGCAATGCGACGTGTCCGGCCTCTTCGAGCGGGCGCAGCAGTCGTTCATAGCTCTGCCAGCTTGCCAGACGCGCTTGCGTGATCTGCGCGCCCGCCTTGAGTTGCGCCAAAAGGAAGGCGGCGTTCAATTCACTCGGCACATAGGATGATCCCATGCCCACCCATTCGTAACGGGAGGTTTCACCACGGAAGAACTGCATCCGATTGGTTCCTTTCTCAAGGAGCACCTCAGCCTTCTGCACGTCTTCGGGACGGTTGAGCACCAAAGCGCCGCCCTCACCGCAGTGCATGTTCTTCGTTTCGTGAAAGCTGAAACAGCCGTAGTCCCCAAGCGTCCCGCAGGGCTTGCCATCATAAGATGCAAACAGGGCCTGTGCGGCATCCTCTACGATCTTCAATCCATGTTCATCGGCCAGCGCACGCAAGGCACGCATGTCACAGCTTACCCCGGCATAATGCAAAGCCACGATCACCTTGCTGCGCGGCGTGATCGCTGCTGCAACCGCATTCGCATCGAGGTTCATCGTCGCCGCTTCACAATCGACAAAAACCAGCTTGGCTCCGCAACGGGCGAAGGCGGTTGCTGTAGAGGTAAAAGCATAGGACGGCAGGATGACCTCATCCTGCGGCTGCAAATCACACAGCAACGCCGCCATTTCCAAAGCATGGGTGCAAGACGTCGTAATCAGAACACCGCTGGCATCGAGGTGATCCCGCAGCCACCTGTTGCACGCCTTGTTGAACGTGCCGCCGCCGGCAAATTTACCCTGCGCAAAAACCTGTTGCACTTCGCCGGATTCAGTGCCGACAAGCGCTGGTTTGTTAAACGGGATACGCCATTCCATGGATTGTCCTATCATGACATTTTACACTGTCGCCACAGTCAAACGACCGATGAGACAGGTCATAGCAAGTGTCCAGTGGCGCATTTCGCCTCAAAAGTGTATAGGAAATCGCAAAAATCATGCAAGCCGATTTAAGGGCCGGAATACCCGGGGCATATCATCCCGCCCGGGCTGCCAGAGTTTAAAGGTGTTGTGCCGCAAGGTATAGCGTCCTACGTTTCGCCCAAGCCCGCGTGCTCAGGACATACAATAATAGGCTGACGTTTGCGCCCGAACTCCCCCAACAGACGGTCCCTGACTTTGCCCCACATCCTTTTGACGGGGGCGATGTTGATCATATTGGGGCACTGGATACCTTATGTCATTATGGGCGACGGGGCCTATCTTACCATTCATGACTATCTTGACAGTTCTCTCCTGAAGGCCAAGGTGCTGGCGGATAGCGGACAGGTTTTTGCTCCTTCATCGAGCATCATTGCCCAATACGACATCCCCCGCGGCGCGTTGCGCAGCGAATTTCAGATGCCCACGCTGCTGAACATGTTTCTATCGCCTCTGGCGACCCATATCGTGCTGACACTGTTCATGCAGGCCGCGGCGTTTCTTGGTATGTATTTGCTGCTTATGCGCCGCATTTTGGGCCGGGAGGCGCGCGTTCTGTGCGTCGGTGTCGCTCTTTGTTATGCGCTGCTTCCGTTCTGGACGCCGGGCGTTTTGGGGGTCGCGGGCTTGCCGCTCGTCCTCTATGCATTTCTGGGGCTGCGCGAGGGCGAACGGGGTTGGCATCTATGGGCCATCCTCTTGCTGTTCCCTTTTTTCAGCAGCCTCGTCACGGTTGGGTTTTTCTTTCTGTGCATGGTGGCTGGGCTGTTCGTTTACGACATGCTTGTGCGGCGACGTTTCAATGTGGCCTTTCTATTCGGAATGGCGGCGATGAGCGCTGTGTATCTCGCCGTGGAATACCGTCTGGTGCTGAATTCCATAAACCCGGTGTTCACCTCGCACCGTCAGGAGGCGTCACCGGTTTTTGTGCCCCTGACTGCAGCTTTGGACCGCGCTTGGGATAACTTTTTAAATGGCCAGTATCACGCACACAGCCTGCAAAGCGAAGTCATTCTACCGACGATACTGCTGGCCCTTTTGCTAAGCCTCTGGAAACGGCAATTCAGGGATCGTCATCTGTGGCTGCTGATCGCTACGGTGTCATTTTGCGCGGCCATTTCGCTGTTTTATGGTCTGTGGTCGTCCGTGGTGCTGGAACCGATACGCACTTCTGTTCCGCTGCTGCTTAAATTCAACTTCAGCCGCTTTCACTGGCTGCACCCTTTGCTCTGGTTTGTCGCTTTTGCTTTGGCCCTGGCGCTGATCCAGCGTCAAATTCCATACCGACGCCTCGGGCTTGCGTGCGTCTGTCTGGCCATCGCCCTTCAGGCGCATTGGGCAGGTTATAAAAACCACCCCATCCTTGAGGCCAGGGAGAAACACGGAATAAGCTATGCTGCGTTTTTTGCGACACCGCTTTTCTCTGAAATCAAACGGGACATAGGTCAGCCTGTCGAAGACTACCGCGTGGTCAGCCTTGGCATACATCCGGCGATCGCTGCCTATAACGGCTTTCATACGGCGGACTGGTACCTGACCTATTACCCGTTGGAGAAGAAACGGGCGATGCGCGGGGTTATCGCGAAGGAGCTGGAAAAAAGCGCGGGTTTGAAACGCTATTTCGATGACTGGGGCAACCGGCTCTATCTTTTCAGCGCCGAACTGGACAGGGACTTTCTCGCCCGCCGCCGCACAGATGCAATCCAGATGCCGGAATATGACCTCGACCGCCTACGCGCGCTCGGCGTGACGTATATTTTCTCTCGGGTGGAACTCTACGACGCACCGCCTCTGTTCGGGGAGTATCGCCACCCCGGCAGCCATTGGGACATCAACGTCTATAAACTGACCGACTGAAGCAGTTTCGCGGCGCTGCTGTGACGTCTTGCACAAGGCGCCGTTGCTCGCCACAAAATCACCATGCGCACAAAGTCTGAAAATTCAAGACGGCCTGCGCCCTTGCACCTCTTGGGCTGACCGCTCCTTCGTTCTGCGCACCGGTTCGCAAATCGCGACCCTCACCGGCGGTGCGGTTGCAGGCAAACCGCAAAGGTACGATGGCGCAGGCGTCCAGCGCTTGCCTGACATCGAGACTCTAGGTATGCGATACTCTCGCCCGGTCCGCAAACAACACACCAAGCGCCAGAACAACAACGCCACCTGAAATCATGGCGAGAAAAACCCAGCCGAGGCTCGATACAACAAAGCCTGCGGCAAATGCGCAGATGGTCGAAACCAATGCGATAATGGTGTCGTTGGCGCCCTGAACCGTAGCCTTTTTATTTTCGCTGACGGCGGCGTCCAACATTGCCGTGGCACCGATAAAACCAAAGTTCCAACCTACCCCCAACACTATCAATGCGCCGTAAAAGTGCATTGCGGAAAGACCCAGCGTGGCGGCAACCGCCGCTGCGACGATAATGATCAGCCCGGTGATCGCTACGGTGGATGCCCCAAAACGTTTGATCAGAAAGCCCGTAAAGAAGCTGGGCGCGAACATCGCAACGATGTGCCAGCGCACAACGTCGCCCGCAGTATCCTCACTGAACCCGCATCCGACCATGGCGATCGGTGTCGGGATCATCAAAAAGACCATCACCCCTTGAGACACCGCAGCAATCCCGACCGCATGCATGATGGCTGGTCTGCGAAGTGCAGCGCGTGGCGCGAACTTGCGTGCTGGCGTATCCTGCGATGATCCCTTTGGTTGCGGCATCTGCACAGCCAAAAGCGGGACGAGGCCGAGCACTGCAATCAGACCTGTGGCCACATATGCCCCGGCAAATGGGACAGGGGCGAGTATGTCTTTCGCAGCAATAAAGAGTTGCGGACCACCGATTGCCGCGATCAAAAGCGAACTCAACATCAGTGAGATTGCCACTGGTCGCCACTTCTTCTCAACCACTTCACCCGCAGCGAAACGGAAATACTGAAACGAAGCCCAACCTGCGCCCATCAGAAAATGCGCGACGCAAAGCAGCACGAAGTTGTCAGCGTAGAGGGCTTGTGTGGCTGTTGTTGCTCCCATCAGCGTCATCAAACCGCCAAGGGCAAAACCGGCGCGTCGCCCCATACGCCCCATCAGGAGCGAAATCGGCGCAGCCGCGACCATGCCCGCCAGTGTCTGGATCGACGCGGGAAGTGTTGCCAGCGTCGGGCTGGGTGCCAGCACGAGTCCCGCCAGCCCTCCGAGGATCAACTGAATGGGAAACGCCGTGCCAAGGATTGTGTTCGCGACCAACAAGCCTGCAAAGTTTCGATTGAGAAGGATAGATCTGACCGACACAATCTTCAGGCCTTTGGATGGAGTGCACTGTGAAAGAGTATAGGGCGATAGGGAGCATCTTCAGCACTGCCGCCCGATCTGCGTTTATGCTGGCCAATCCGCGGCGCTTGGACTTCCGGTTGCTGATACGTTCAAACGATCAACCCCTTGAACGGCACAATGGGTGCATGGCACCAAAGGACAGTATTCCTTTCACAAAGACAGGCTGGTCGGTCGCACGGTTTCCTGAAACCAGCGGCGGGTTACATTCACCTTGCGCCATCAGCGTGGCGAGAATTCATGCGTAACAGTTGGTGCGCGTTTATCAGGTGCCGGGGTCAAGCTTGCGATGTTCAGTACTTCTGCGCCGAGTTTCGGAGCACGAAAGCGAATTCCGGATTGTCTTGTGCCTGTATCCAACCCGTGACGCTGGCGTTACTGCAGAAACCCAACAGCGTCGCTCACGCGACAAAGCCATCACGTCATGCGCAACACGCGGATACGCGTGTATCAGCCAGATTTCTGAGGCAAAGCGGCATGCGAAAAACCTGAAGAACCTGACGCCGCCTGAAATCAAGGATTTCAATGTGTTACGTGACATTTGATGTTTCAGATGTTTCGTCAAACGCTTTAAATTCGACCTTATGTGAACAAGATCACAGAACTCGAATCAGATGTTAGGTATTCATTAGGTATTGAAGTGACCGGTAAACAGTAGAAGACCTCGCAACAGGTGTTTCACAGGTAACAAGGGAAATTATTTCACGGTCCAGAGGGGGAATCTGGTTGGTTTTTTGAGTGGCCTAAGGCCAGCGAAGCCGACGTTTTGTGGATGCCCCTCTGATTTTAACTCTCCCCAGGGTCTGTTATTAGCCTTTATAAGAGGTGCAGACGGACAACCCCCCAAGCTGCTCGTGCTCGGGGGGTTGTTTCTTTTTAGCAGTATAGTGACGGGGTATCAGGCTGACTTATTGCCTTTGACAGGCGCCCAGATGCGCTTGTTTGTCAGATACAAGAGCACCGACAGGATCGTCAGGAACAATACGCCGACAAATCCGGCTTGCTTGCGCGCCATCATCTTGGGTTCAGCGGTCCACATCAGGAACGCGGATACGTCTGCCGACAGGTTGTGCAAGTCATTGGGGTGACCGTCCGCATACTCAACCAGTTCATCATCCAATGGCGGTGCCATCGATATCCAGCCGCCGGGGAAAGCCGTGTTCTCATACAGGATGATCCCTGCCTCTTCCTTCTCTTCACCTGTGTAACCGGTCATGAGAGACGCGATATACTCAGGTCCGCCGATACCTTTGAAGAACTGGTTGATCCCCAAACCGTAAGGCCCGTGGAACCCTGCACGCGCCTTTGCCATCAGGCTGAGGTCCGGTGCATTTTCCAAACCGGATTCTGGAAAGTGGTCCGATGGTTTTGCCGGACGGAAGTCTTCGATTTCTTCATCGTAGACTTCGAAGTTCTCTGCATAGGCCCGGACCTGGTCTTCGGGCATCGCCGGTCCACCCTCTTCGGAAAGCGAGCGGATCGCGACGAACTTCAGTCCATGGCATGCGGCACAAACTTCGGTGTAAACCTGAAGGCCACGCTGCAGCTGGTTCTGATCATAGGTCCCGAAAGGTCCTTCGAACGAGAAATCAAAATCCTCGATGTGCGTATCATAGGCGCCAGCCGCCATACTCGCCGTGGCAAACCCAAAGGTCGCCACAGCACTCAGTATAAGTCTTCTGAACATTGTACC
This sequence comes from Roseobacter denitrificans OCh 114, assembly GCF_000014045.1. NCBI lineage: Bacteria > Pseudomonadati > Pseudomonadota > Alphaproteobacteria > Rhodobacterales > Roseobacteraceae > Roseobacter > Roseobacter denitrificans. The sequence continues at coordinate 547,976 of NC_008209.1, read as the reverse complement.
TTGTTCCTTTACTCGGCCGGTGTGGCCAGCGGTTGCGATCCGCCGTTTGCAGCAGCTTTTTGAGCGGCGACGTCGGCTTCGATGGTTTCTGGTCGTGCCAGCGGTTTCTCGATCACACCCAGCAAGGGCAGGATGATCAGGAAGTATGCGAACCAATAGGCAGACCCAATCAAAGCGATGACTGGATAGATGCCCTCGGCAGGCATGGCGCCGACCCACATCAGAACGAAGAAGTTCACGACGAACACCCAGAACCACCACTTCAGCATGGGACGGTAGCGTGCGGAGCGAACCGACGATGTGTCGAGCCATGGTGCCAGCGCCATCACGACGATCGCGCCAAACATTGCAAGCACGCCGAAGAATTTCGCATCCACGATGCCACCGGTCAGGAAGGACACAAGCTGCACCGCCCAGACGGTATCATCGAACGCGCGCAGGATCGCATAGAACGGCAGGAAGTACCATTCAGGCACGATGTGTGCAGGCGTCGACAGCGCATTGGCTTCGATGTAGTTGTCGGGGTGACCGAGGTAGTTGGGCATGAAGCCAACGACCGCGAAGAACACCGCCAAGATCACTGCCAGCGCGAAGAGGTCCTTGATGACGAAGTAAGGCCAGAAGGGCAGTGTGTCTTTTTCGGCTTCTTCTTTGGACGTGCGGCGCACTTCAACACCGGTCGGGTTGTTGTTCCCGGTGGTGTGGAAGGCCCAGATGTGCACGATCACGAGGCCCAGAATGACGAAGGGCAGCAGATAGTGCAGCGAGAAGAACCGGTTCAGCGTCGCGTTATCGACCGCTGGTCCGCCCAGCAGCCATGTTTGCAGCGCTTCACCCACGAATGGAACCGCGCCGAACAGGCCTGTGATAACGGTCGCGCCCCAGAAGGACATCTGACCCCATGGCAAAACATAGCCCATGAAGGCCGTGCCCATCATCAGCACATAAATCAACATGCCGATGATCCATGTGATCTCGCGCGGGGCTTTGTATGAACCGTAGTAGAGACCGCGCAGAATATGCGCATAGACCGCCACAAAGAAGAGCGATGCCCCGTTTTGGTGCATGTAGCGCAGCATGTAGCCGCCGTTCACGTTGCGCATGATATGCTCAACCGAGGCGAACGCATGGTCAATATGCGGGGTATAGTGCATTGCCAGAACGATGCCCGTAACGATCTGCAAAACCAGAACGAACGTGAGGACGATGCCCCAGATCCACATCCAGTTCAGGTTTTTCGGCGTCGGGATCATCAATGTGTCGTACATCAAGCCAACAATCGGCAAACGCTTGGCGAGACTTTTCTCCCAGGCGGCCTTTGGCTCGTAGTGATCGTGAGGAATTCCACCCATTCGTTTTCTCCCTTACCCGAGTTGGATCGTGGTATCATCCACGAATACTGCTGTTGGTACCGGCAGGTTTGTTGGTGCCGGGCCTTTGCGAATACGACCCGAAGTGTCGTAATGTGACCCGTGGCAGGGGCAGAACCACCCACCATAATCACCCGCATCGCCAAGTGGAACGCAGCCAAAGTGCGTGCAAACACCCATCATGACAAGCCATTCGCCGCTTTCATCCAGCGAACGGTTTTCATCGGATGCATCCGCATCAGGCGCGATATTGGCGTTTTCCGCCAATTGGTCCGGCAGATCGGCAAGGTCCACGGCGCGCGCGGCGTCGATTTCCTCTTGGGTCCGGCGACGGACGAATACGGGTTTGCCCAACCATTTCACGGTCAATTGCGTGCCCGGCTCAAGGCCGCTCACATCAACCCGGATGGATGACAAGGCCAAAACATCCGCGGTCGGGTTCATTTGATTGACCAAAGGCCAGATCGCGGCCCCCGCGGTTACTGCACCGGCACCTGCCGTAGCGTAGTACAGGAAATCCCGCCGGGTGCCTTCGTGGTCTTCTGCATGCGACACAGGTTTACTCCTCTTCGGGGCCGATTTTCCGGCCAATAGCGATTTGGCCACGCAAGGCGCGGCAGTAGCTTGACGGGGTATGTAGCGCCGCGACCTACTTCAGTCTAGTGACCTTGCACGCGCAAACCGTCGCAGTCCCCTAATGTTTTTGACAAAAACCCGTTTTGGGCCTGTTTTTTTGAACGGTTCAGAAAGGTTCATGCCGTTCAAGGGTGAGTCGCACGCATCGAGGGGCGCGAATCAAATCCCGCGTGCCATTTCGCGAGTGCTTCGTTTCCCTGTCGCCAGTTGCGCGTGTCGTGCCGAAAATCGAGGTAGGACAAGGCACAGGCCACCGAAATCTGCCCCATCGTCAAAGGGCCTGACAAATGGCTGATCCAACGCGTGTTCAGGGCAAAAAGCGTGCGCTCGATCTTTGCCCACTGCGCGTCGATCCACGCTTGTGAGACCTGTTCGGCGTCGCGCAGGCGTGTCTCATAGACCATGGCGACACCCGAATCCATCATGCCATCCCCTGTCGCTTCCAGCGTCAGTGTTTCCCAGCGCGATGAATTCTGCGGATAAAACCCGCCGTTGAACAGATCGTTCAGATAGGCGGTAATGACGCGGCTGTCATAGAGCGTGATGCCGTCGTCCCGTTCGAGCGCAGGCAAACGCGCCAGCGGATTGGCCGTCTTGAGCGCCTCATCCGACGCAAGCGCTGTCGTCGTGACCGTTTTCAGCGTCACAGCATCGGTCTGACCAAGCTCATGCAGCAAAACGGTGACTTTGCGCACGAACGGTGACGCTGGCGAATGGTATAGTCTCATCGGATGGCCCTCACTATGTATATATGGATGGTATCAGAGCAGCTAGGTCTGTCCATCCACCGCGCGCATCAGTGCCGACAACAGTTTCAACTCGGTGCCCTGACCATAGGCGTCAACATGATCGGCAGCGCTCTGTCGCACTTCGGGCGCTTTGTTCTGATTGAGCTTCCAAGTTCCCTCAACCGCCGACAGAACCATCCGGCAAGGCACAATCGCGCGCATCATGCGGGTCATCACGCCATCCGACATCTTATCTGTCGTCCATGGTGTTTTGGGAACAAGTCGATCCTCGAAATGTGCAGATTGCCGATCCAGAATGCCGTGCAATTCCTCTTGCGGGCGCAGTTCAAGCTCTCCGGTGAGGTGCACAGCCACGTAATTCCATGTGGGCACCTGATCAATCACACCATACCAGTCGGGCGAAATGTAACTGTCGGGGCCCGACACGGCGATCTTCGCCGGGCGTTTCTCACTCAGCGCGCGCACAATCGGGTTGGAGCGTACAAGATGCAGCCAGACCGTTTTGCCGTCCTCATCCACCAGAAACGGGATATGGGACAAAAGCGGGCCATCTTCACCATTCACCGCAAGCACGCCGAACCCGCGTTCACGCGCGAAGGCAAGGTTTTCGATCTCTTGTCGCGTGTGAAAAGCCGGGTTGGGGTGCATCGTTTTGCCTTCGCAGTGTGTCGCATTTGGTCTTGCAGATTTTTGAAACTATTGGCAACCTTGGCGTATTCTCAGGGCGGGGTGAAATTCCCCACCGGCGGTATGTGGGGCGTGACCTTACGAGCCCGCGAGCGGCCTTTCCCGAACTGAAGGGTTTCAGCAGATCTGGTGAGATGCCAGAGCCGACGGTCATAGTCCGGATGAAAGAGAATGCGACCGCAAGAGGGCACGCCTGTGCCTTTTCGCGGACGTGATCGCCTTGGGTGGACGTGTCGACCGCAAAAAAGGAGATCACTATGACACACACCCGCTTCACCTTTGTCAAAGCACAATGGCACGCCGATATTGTCGACCGGGCCTTGGATGGCTTTACCGAGATAATTCCCGCAGCACAGGTCGATGTTTTCGACGTGCCCGGCGCGTTTGAAATGCCCTTGATGGCGCGTGATCTTGCAGCCACCGGGCGATATGATGCCGTGGTCTGCGCCGCATTTGTCGTGGATGGGGGTATATACAGACATGATTTCGTGGCCCAGTCGGTCGTGGATGGCCTCATGCGCGCGGGGCTGGACACGGGTGTGCCGGTGTTATCCGTATCCCTGACACCGCATCATTATCAGGAAACCGATCATCACAACGAGATCTACCGCAGTCATTTCGTCACCAAGGGGCGCGAAGCGGCACAAGCGGCCTTGGGAATCCTGAAAACCCGTCAGTCACTGAGCGCGCGCAACGCCGCCTGAAGCGTCCGACGAAATACCGGGCACAGCGCATATCACATGACGCGGTGAAATCTCTGATTTCAGACAGCACTGGGTGATCCGGGTTTTTGGCATGACGCTTTAACCAAGGTAGGCGCGCAATGCAGGCGGCGGGTTGTTCATCAGATCCGCCGCAGGTGCAGGCGCGTGCGCGCGCCCGCCTTCAACAAAGATCACATCATCTGCAATCCGCGCGACGTCTTCTGGCGCATGTGTCACCATCAGCAGCGTGGCCCCGGTTTCCCCCGCAAGCGCCGCGACCAGATCAAGCATCTCATGTCGCAAGGCAGGACCAAGCGCGGCAAAGGGTTCGTCCAACAGCACCAGCGGCTTATTCTGCACGAGAACGCGCGCCAGTGCCGCGCGGCTTTGCTGCCCACCTGACAAGGCCCCCGGCAGGCGCGCCTCAAACCCCGCGAGGCCAACCCGACGTATGGCGGCGGCAACATGCGCCTTGTCATCCGCGCTGAGCTTGAGGTTGGGGCGCAAACCAAGGCTGACGTTTTGCGCAACACTGAGATGTGGGAACAGGTTGTTGTCCTGAAACAGCATCGCGATGGGCCGATCACCGGGTGGCGCGTCGCTTACGTCCTTGTCCGCCAGATGGATACGCCCGCGGGCAAGCGGGATAAAGCCACTGATCGCGCCCAGAATGGTTGACTTCCCCGCACCAGAGGGCCCGATCACCGCAACTTTGCGCCCCTGTTGCACCGTGAAATCCGCGTCCAGCGCGAAGCTGCCTTGGGCGATTGATACGTTGTCAAGTACGAGCATACCAGCGCGCCCCTCTGTCAAAGCTCCAGAAAATACCGAGCGCCATGGCCAGCAATATCAGCGCAGCACCCGCCGCCGCTTCGGTCTTATAGGCCCCCATCAAGCGATACATCTGCAAGGGCAGCGTTGTGCGATCCGGGTCCGCAAACAATGCGATGACGCCAAGGTCCCCAATCGACAGTGCGCCCGTCAGCCCAGCGGCAAACCCGATCTGCGGCAGCGCTCGCGGCAGGATCACCCAGCGCCACGTTGTCCACCCGGTCATGTTCAGGGTCATGCACAACCGCCCATGCGACTGCAGCGCCTCACGAATCCCCGGCACCACGATGCGCAGCGCAAAGGGCAGCGCCATCAGTGCATTGACCACTGCGGTTACCAAAAGCGACAGACTGACAGGATCGGCAATCGGGTTGATCAGGATGAACCACCCGGTGCCGATCATCAATGGTGATGCAGACAGACCCAAAAGGCCGATGGCCTCAACACTGCCACGCGCATGGATGGCGATCCAGCCGGCAAGTGGCAGCGCAACGGCCAACAGAACGCATACGCTGATACCAGCCACCCAAAGCGATGTCAGCGCCGCGCGCCATACCGAGGCGGGCACCTCTGGCAGGCCGATCAGCCCTGACACCGCCACCGAGAAAAGCGGCAGCAACAAAAACCCGGCACCGAGCAGGATCGCGACGCCGTCCCCGAACCGTTGCAGACCGCCGCGCCCGTCCCATCGTTGCACGGGTCGGTCCATCCCGCCGGTCAGCGATATCTGCGGGATGATCCAAAGCGCCAGCACGGCAGCGCCGCCCGCCAGAACAAGCTGGATCACCGACAGCAAAGCCGCCTTTGACAGATCAAAGTCAAAACGGAACGCCTGATAGATAGCCAGTTCGATCGTCGTCGCGCGCGGCCCGCCCCCCAGTGTCAGAGCAACCGCAAAGCTCGTCAGACAAATCACAAAGATCAAGGCAGCCGCACCGGGCAGAATACGGGCCAACAGCGGCACCTCAATGGTGCGAAAGATCACCCATGGCGACAGGTTCAGTTGCGCGGCAAGGCGAAACCGCTCTGCCGGGATGCTCTGCCAGCCTTGCAGCAAAAGGCGTGTGGCCAGCGGCAGGTTGAAGAACACATGGGCCAATACCACTCCGTGCAAGCCATAGATCGACACCGGCGGCAGACCCAAGGTGCCAAAGGCGGCATTCACCCACCCATTGCGACCGAAGACTGCCAGCAGACCCAGAACCGCCACGATGACCGGCAGGATAAAGGGCGCACCCAGCAAGGTGATCAGCAACTGACGTCCCGGCAGGTCACGCCGCGCCAGCGCACGAGCCAGCGGAATGGCCAGCGCCACGGATATCAGCGCGGACAGGACGGACTGCACAACGGTGAAGCGGATGGCTTGCCATTCCGCCGCCCCGAAGCCCGCGCTCGCCTCGGCCCGCAAACCGATGCCAAGAAACGCCAGCAGGACCGCCGCAACCACCAAAGTGCCCGCGACGATCCCCGCGTGTCCGCTTATTGGCTGAGCGCTGCGCGCCATGTCTCGATGGCTTCTGCCTGAAGCGCGGTTGCGTCCGCTTCGGAGTAAAACAACACCTTGTCCGGCAGCGGCAGCTGCGCCCAGCCTTCGGGCCATTGATCCTGCGGCAGCGCAGATGGCAACGACCAGTTGGCCTGCGGGATCGAGGATTGGAAGCTCTCGCTCATCACATAGGCCATGAAGGCATCGGCCAGTTCGGGCTGATCCGTCGCTGCGATCTTGCCGACGGTTTCGACCATGAAATAGTGACCCTCGGGGAAAATCGCGGCCTTTCTGGTGAAATCATCCTCGGCAAACATGTGGTAGGCGGGTGAGGTCGTGTAACTCAGCACCATGTCTGCTTCGCCATCGGTGAACATGCCGTAGCTGGCCGACCAGTCCTTGGTCACCGTCAGAATGTTCGGCGCCAGCTTTTCCCAGGCCGCGCCTGCATCATCACCGAAGACCGATTGCACCCAAAGCACCAGCGCCAGACCCGACAAGGAGGTGCGCGGGTCCTGAATGACGATTTTTACATCGTCGGGCATGTCCAGCATGGCCTCGAAACTCGCGGGCGGGTTGGCAACTGTCGCTGTATTGTAAACGAAGGCCGCATGCCCGTAGTTGAATGGCAAGAAGGTGTCATCCGTCCAATCAACCGGCAGTGTCAGCGCCCCGTTGTCTTGCCCATGCGGTGCAAACAAGCCGGTCGCGCGTGCTTTGGATGTCACATCCGACGTCAGACCCATCACGACATCAGCCTTGGTGCGCGCGCCTTCCAACAGCAACCGCGGCACAAGATCACCGGTCGAAAACTGCAGATCACACCCGCAAATCTCTTCAAACCCGGTTTCGATCATCGGGCCGGGCCCCCATTCGGAGGTAAAGTAATCGCCCGCGTAGACGGTAAGCACAGGTGTTTCAGCCGCAGCCTGCGAGGCCAACACGATGCCAGCAGTTATCAGAGTTCTTCGCATGATCTATCCTTTTCAAATGCGTCGAACGGCGAAAGAGGATGATATGCTCAACCTTCCCTCCGCCGGTTCTAACCGGTTCAGGTTCTACGGGTCCGCGCGCGTGCGCATCTCAGCCGGATTGGCCCCCCGAGGTACGCAGTGAGGTAATACGCGCGGCGGGGCTTGGCAAGCGATAAGGGCTTGAGGCGCTCGGTCTGCGCGGCTAAGCACCTGTTCTAAAGGAGCACCGTCGATGTCGATGAATTCATTTGGCCATCTTTTCCGTGTCACCACGTGGGGTGAAAGCCATGGCACCGCCCTTGGTGCCACTGTGGATGGCTGCCCGCCCGGTGTCGCAATTGACGCGGGCAAAATTCAGCACTGGCTGGACAAACGCAAACCCGGGCAGAACAAATATACCACGCAAAGGCGCGAGGCGGATGAGGTCAAAATCCTCTCCGGCACCTTCGAAGGGGTCACGACCGGCACGCCGGTTCAACTGATGATCGAGAACACGGATCAACGCTCCAAGGATTACGGTGATATCAAGGATAAATTCCGCCCCGGCCATGCGGATATCACCTATTTCCAGAAATACGGTGTGCGCGATTATCGGGGTGGCGGCAGGTCCTCGGCGCGCGAAACAGCAGCCCGTGTAGCCGCCGGTGGGCTGGCGCGCGAGGCGATCAAGTCCATCGCACCGGGGATCGACATCAAAGGCTACATGACGCGTATGGGCGCGCATGAAATCGACCGCTCCCGGTTCGACTGGGATCAGATCGACGCCAACCCCTTCTGGACGCCTGATGCGCAGGCGGCGGATGAGTGGGCAAGCTACCTCGATGGGCTGCGCAAGTCGGGCAGTTCCGTCGGCGCGGTGATCGAAGTCGTCGCGCGCGGGGTCCCCGCAGGTCTGGGTGCGCCGATCTATGCAAAGCTCGACACGGATCTGGCCGCCGCGATGATGAGCATCAACGCCGTCAAGGGTGTCGAGATTGGTGAGGGTATGTCCGCCGCCATGCTGACCGGTGAATTGAACGCCGATGAAATCTCGATGGGACGTGATGGCCCACAGTATTCATCGAACCATGCCGGCGGGATACTGGGCGGTATCAGCACCGGGCAGGATATTGTGGTGCGTTTTGCCGTCAAACCGACCTCAAGCATCCTGACCACGCGCAAGACGATCACCAAAAGCGGCGAAGACACCGAGATCATCACCAAGGGCCGCCATGACCCTTGTGTCGGCATTCGTGCCGTTCCGGTCGGAGAAGCGATGATGGCCTGCGTTTTGCTCGACCATCTGCTGCTGCACCGGGGACAGGTTGGCCAAAATCAAGGCCATATCGGGTAGCAGCCATGCATTCAGCGCCGTGCCCAAACGCTTGATCTTTGCAGGACGGGCGCGCACAGAAGGACCATGGCAACCGATCTGACCCAAAACAAACCCGGCCGCGCAATCGCCCTGAAGCTCTGCGCGGTCTTTCTGTTCATGGTCATGGCGGCGCTGATCAAATCCGTATCTCCCCACGTGCCCCCCGGTCAGGCCGTGTTTTTCCGCTCCTTCTTTGCGCTGCCGGTGCTGGTGCTATGGTTGTGGCAACGGGGCCAGTTGCGACAGGGGCTGGTGCCGTCCAATCTGATGGGGCATGTCTGGCGCGGCATCTTTGGCACATCGGCGATGGGGCTGACCTTTGCCGGGCTTGGTCTGTTGCCGCTGCCTGAAGTGACCGCCATCGGGTACGCGACACCCCTCTTTGCCGTGCTCTTCGCCGCGATTTTCCTCGGCGAGCGCGTGCGCATCGTCAGGCTGTCCGCGGTTGCATTGGGTCTGATCGGCGTCATGATCGTCATCGCCCCCCGCCTGTCCGTCGGCGCGGATAATGTGACATCGGCAGCGACCATAGGTGCCATTCTGGTATTGATCGCCTCGATCCTGCGCGCGATGGTCCAGATCCATGTGCGCCGCCTTGTGCAGACTGACACGACGGCCTCCATCGTGTTTTACTTTTCCATCACCGCCTCGACGCTGGGATTGCTCACGCTGCCGTTGGGATGGGCGACGGGGCTGGATGTGCTGGCATGGACTGCACCCCCGGCATGGGTCATCTGGATGTTGATCCTGTCGGGCCTGATCGGTGGCATCGCACAGATCATGGTCACGGCCTCATACCGTTTTGGCAGCGCGTCGATGCTGGCACCTTTTGACTATGCCTCGATGATCTTTGCCAGCTTCATCGGATACATCGCCTTCGGCGAGTTGCCCACCGGACCCATCCTCATCGGCGCGAGCCTCGTGATCGCGGGTGGCGTCCTGATCATCTGGCGCGAAAGGCAACTCGGGCTGGACCGCAGCAAATCAAAACCAAACGTCCCACCCTCCGGGACGCCCTGAGTCGTCAGGTGTTAGGCGATTTTTCTTGTGCTTCGTCAGAGGCTATGGGAAGGGACCCTGTGGCAGGCCGACGCCTCAATCACCAGACCATCCGGACCAAACCGCAGTGTTTCCGCCGCCTCAACGTCGTTCTGATTGCGATAGGTGATGACAATCATCGCATGACCGATGAACACATTCGTGACGATAAAAGAAAGGCCGGGTTGTTGATCCAGCGCCTTGATCCAATAGTCGCGCAGCGCGTCGCGCCCGCGAATTTCACCCTGACCGACCAGCCGCATCGCCTTGCGCGACCGAAACACAACATCGAGCGCATAATGCGCCATGATCCGGTCGATGGCATGAGAATTCCACGCGGCCTCCCATTCAACAGCGAAGGCCGCGTAGTCCATTCGGTCAGGCCCGAACGAGGGTTTCGTAGCTTTGCGCGATGTCACGGGTCAGGTTGCCGACCTCGAAATTGTAATCGCCAATCTGACCCACGGGCGTGACTTCGGCGGCTGTGCCCGTCAGCCAGCATTGCTCAAACCCTTCAAGTTCCTCTGGCATGATGTGGCGTTCATGCACCTTGATCTGCTTCTCGCGCAGCATCCCGATCACTGTCTGCCGTGTGATCCCGTTCAGGAAACAGTCAGGGTCAGGGGTGTGTACTTCGCCGTCCTTCACGAAAAAGACGTTGGCTCCCGTCGCCTCGGCCACATAGCCACGATAGTCAAACATCATGGCGTCCGAACATCCCTTGGCCTCTGCCGCGTGTTTCGACATGGTGCAGATCATGTAAAGACCGGCCGCCTTGGCATGGCTTGGAATGGTTTCAGGGCTGGGGCGTTTCCATTTGGAGATGTCCAGCTTTGCACCCTTCATCTTGGCGTCGCCGTAATAGGCACCCCATTCCCATGCCGCAATCGCGAGCCTGACCGGGTTACGCGCCGAAGCGACCCCCATGTCCTCGCCGGCGCCGCGCCATGCGATGGCGCGCACATAGGCGTCCTGCAACCCGGATTTTTCCAGCACCTCGACCTTGGCGGCTTCGATCTCGTCAACGGTATAAGGAATTTCAAAATCAATCATCTGAGCAGACCGTTTAAGACGCTCCGAATGTTCGCGGCTTTTGAAAATCTTGCCGTTGTAGGCCCGCTCCCCTTCGAAAACGGAGGACGCGTAATGCATGGCATGGGTCAGAATATGCACATTTGCATCGCGCCAATCTACCATCTGGCCATCCATCCAGATATGTCCATCACGATCATTATAGGCACCGGCCATGGTTTTTCCTTCCCTGATTCCCCATCGCATTTTTCATAAGTTGCGCCGATTGGTCCGCATCGGACATAAAATTGCGCAAAACCTGCGATTCGATATCCCTTCGCTCTTGGAATGTCAACAACACTGACATAAGCTGAACCGGAACAAAAAGTTTATTCGAGGCATGCCATGGCAGATGGACGCGCAGGATCCGCCCATCACGGTGAAAACCTTCTGTTTTTAACCGATGAGCAACTCAGGCAGGGAATCGAGGCGATGTTTTTCGCCTACCGCGGATTTACGGCGGACCCGGACCGGATATTATCGGACATGGCATACGGGCGGGCGCATCACCGGGCGATCCATTTTATCAACCGCGCGCCGGGCACGACCGTCAACAACCTGCTCAACATTCTTGGCGTGACGAAACAATCGCTGAACCGAGTCTTGCGCACCTTGATCGAGGATGGTCTGGTTGAAAGCAGGGTCGGCAAAAATGACAAACGCGAACGCCATCTTTTCCTGACCCCGGACGGGCGCGCCCTGGAGCAAAAACTGTCTGATGCGCAGCGGGCCCGGATGAGGATGGCATTTCGTGATGCGGGGCCGGATGCGGTGGCAGGCTTTCGCAGGGTACTGGAGGCCATGATGGATCGAGAAATGCGCTATGCTTACACCCGACTGAAGGATAGCGGAACATGAGTGACTTTGACGCCCACCTGCTGATTGTTGACGACGACGAACGCATCCGCACGCTGCTACAGAAATTTCTGATGCGGAATGGCTTTCTGGTCACTGCCGCGCGCGATGCCGCCCATGCAAGGCGCATTCTGTTGGGGTTGGATTTCGATCTGATCGTGCTGGATGTCATGATGCCGGGCGAAGACGGTCTGGCCTTTACCCGCGCGCTGCGCGAGACAAACGCGGTGCCGATCCTGTTGCTCACCGCCAAAGGTGATACGGACAACCGGATCGAAGGGCTGGAAGCAGGCGCGGATGACTACCTGCCCAAACCGTTTGAACCCAAGGAATTGTTGCTGCGCATCAATGCCATATTGCGGCGCGTGCCGGAAGTGCTGGAGGATGCGACCGCCCCCAAGGTTCTGTCGCTCGGTCCCATCCGCTATGATCTGGAGCGGGGCGAGTTATGGCAGGGCGAAGACCTCGTCCGGCTGACAGCGACCGAAATGCACCTGATGAAGATCTTTTCGGCCAGTTGTAACGAGGCAATCAGCCGCGCGAAACTGGTTGAAGAACTGGGCCGTGACCGTGGGCAGGCACAGGAACGCGCCGTTGATGTGCAAATCACCCGGTTGCGGCGTAAGATCGAAAGTGACCCGAAACAACCGCGCTATCTGCAGACCGTGCGCGGGGCCGGGTATATGCTTGCACCCGATTGACGACCGGCAGCGATTTCACCGCATTGCCGGTCTGGCACCTGCCTGAATTTATGACTACTGTCGGCGCAGACACGCATGCAGGATACCGACGCAATGACAGACACACCCGTCACCGAGATGAGTTTTGAACAGGCCATGAGCGAGCTTGAAAAAGTGCTCGGCCAGTTGGAGCGGGGCGACGTGGCCTTGGATGAAAGCATCGCGCTTTATGAACGCGGTGCGGCGCTGAAAAAGCGGTGCGAGGAAAAGCTGAAAGAAGCAGAGGAAAAGGTCGCGGCTATTACACTGGACGCAGATGGCGCACCCACCGGCACAAAGCCTGTCACGGGCCTTTGACACATGTTTACACAACGGCTTGACGCTGCAGCGGCCGCTGTTCAGGCGCATTTTGACAAGGTACTGGCCGCATTTGAACCGCTCCCGATTGTTGAGGCCATGGCGCATGCCACCAGCGGGGGCAAACGCCTGCGGGGTTTTCTGGTGTTGGAAACGGCCCGGCTGCATGACATAGCCGCAGGCGAAGCCATCTGGTCTGCCACCGCGATTGAGGCCCTGCATGCCTATAGTCTGGTCCATGACGACCTGCCCTGCATGGATAATGACGACATGCGGCGCGGCCAGCCGACCGTTCACAAGAAATGGGACGACGCCACGGCTGTGCTGGCCGGCGATGCGCTTCAGACGCTGGCCTTTGAGCTGGTCACGCACCCCGGTGCCAGTGCATCCGCCGAGGTGCGCGCCGATCTCGCCCTCAGCCTTGCGCGCGCGAGCGGGGCACAGGGGATGGTTCTGGGGCAAGCGCTTGATATTGCCGCTGAAACCGCGCGTGCCCCACTGTCTCTGGATGAAATAACCCGGCTTCAGCAGGGCAAGACCGGCGCGCTGATAGGATGGTCGGCACAGGCGGGTGCGCGGCTGGCGCAGGCGGATACGGCGGCGCTCAAACGCTATGCGCAGGCCCTTGGCCTTGCCTTTCAGATCGCGGATGACATCTTGGATGTGACCGGCGACAGCGCACAGGTTGGCAAGGCCGTGGGCAAGGATGCCAGCGCGGGCAAGGCGACTTTCGTATCGCTTTTGGGTCTGGACGCTGCACGTGCACGCGCCATGTCCCTGATTGACGAGGCCTGCGACAGCCTGGCGACTTACGGTGCCAAAGCTGACACACTAAGAGAGACGGCGCGCTTTGTGGTCAGGCGCACACATTAGGGAACGACTATGACAGACATGCCCAAAACCCCGCTTTTGGATCTGGTGCACCGTCCGGCTGATATGAAGGGCCTGTCAGACCGGCAGCTGGTGCAGTTGGCGGACGAGCTGCGCAGCGAAACCGTTTCTGCGGTTTCGGTGACCGGTGGCCATCTGGGTGCGGGCCTCGGCGTGGTCGAACTGACGGTCGCGCTGCATGCTGTGTTCGACACGCCCCGCGACAAGATCATCTGGGACGTGGGGCATCAGTGTTATCCGCATAAGATTCTGACAGAACGGCGCGACCGCATCCGCACCCTGCGCATGAAAGGGGGCCTGAGCGGGTTCACCAAACGCAGCGAATCCCCCTATGACCCGTTCGGGGCCGCCCATAGTTCCACGTCGATTTCCGCCGCTCTGGGCTTTGCAGTTGCGCGTGATCTGGGCGGTGTCGTGCCCGAAGGTCTTGGCGATGCCATTGCCGTCATTGGCGACGGGTCGATGTCGGCGGGCATGGCCTATGAAGCGATGAACAACGCGGGTCATCTGAAAAAGCGTATGATCGTGATCCTGAACGACAATGAGATGTCGATCGCCCCGCCCACCGGTGCGATGTCATCTTATCTCAGCCGTCTCTATTCAGGCGAGCCCTTTCAGGATTTCAAGGCGGCGGCCAAAGGGGCTGTAAGCCTGCTGCCGGAACCGTTCCGCGAAGGGGCCAAACGGGCCAAGGATATGCTCAAGGGGATGGCCGTCGGCGGCACCCTGTTTGAAGAGCTTGGGTTTTCCTATATCGGCCCGATTGACGGGCATGATCTGGACCAGCTTTTGCCGCTGCTGCGCACTGTCAAAGCACGCGCAACCGGGCCGATCATGATCCACGCGCTGACCAAGAAGGGCAAAGGATATGCGCCCGCCGAAACCGCCCGAGACAAGGGGCACGCCACCGCGAAATTCGATGTACTGACCGGGCAACAAACCAAGGCCCCGTCAAATGCGCCCAGCTACACCAAAGTCTTTGCGCAAAGCCTGCTCGAAGAAGCAACGAAAGACGATAAAATCTGTGCCGTGACCGCCGCGATGCCGGATGGCACCGGGCTCAACCTCTTTGCGGAACGATTCCCTAGCCGCTGTTTTGACGTCGGGATTGCCGAACAACACGGGGTGACCTTTTCGGCGGCACTGGCCGCCGGCGGGATGAAGCCGTTCTGCGCGATGTATTCGACATTCCTGCAACGGGGCTACGATCAGGTTGTGCATGATGTTGCGATCCAACGGCTGCCCGTGCGCTTTGCGATTGATCGCGCAGGGTTGGTCGGGGCGGATGGCGCGACGCATGCAGGCTCCTTTGACATCGCCTATCTGGCCAACCTGCCCGGTTTCGTGGTCATGGCCGCCGCCGATGAAGCAGAACTGAAACACATGGTTGCCACCGCTGTCGCACATGATGACGGACCAATCGCGTTCCGGTTCCCACGCGGCGAAGGCAATGGCGTCGATATGCCCGAAGTCGGCGAAGTGCTGGAAATCGGCAAGGGCCGGATCATCACAGAGGGCACGCGCGTCGCCATCCTGTCCTTTGGCACCCGTCTGGCAGAGGTCCAAAAGGCAGGCGAAGCATTGGCGGCCCGCGGCATCACGCCGACGATTGCGGACGCACGGTTTGCCAAACCGCTCGACCGCGAGATGATCCTTGATCTGGTCGCCAACCATGAGGCCCTGATCACCGTCGAAGAAGGGGCCATCGGCGGTTTTGGCAGTCACGTGGCGCAATTGCTATCGGATGAAGGGGTGTTTGATACCGGCTTCAAATACCGCTCGATGGTGCTGCCCGATATCTTTATCGACCAGTCCAGCCCGGCGGATATGTACGCCGTTGCGGGCATGAACGCGGCGGATATCGAAACCAAAGTGCTGTCGGTTTTGGGTATTGCCCAGATCGGTGAGGCGCGCGCCTAAAGCGTCATGCGGAACACCTCGATCACGTAACGCTGCCCTATATCAAAGGATTCAAGGCGTTACCCGATATTTGATGTTTCACGTGTTTCGCCAGACGCTCTAAATCAGACTGTCCGGCATCTTTTGCTCCGCGGCTGTATTGGCGCGCCGGAAGACCAGCGTGACCAATGTGGCGACAATCACGATAAACAGCGAATAGAGCACGGGCACCGCAGTGACGGCCTGTTGTTCGGCCCCCGAAAAGGTAAAAACGATAATCGCAATCGCCAAGGGTCCGTTCTGAATTCCCGTTTCCAAGGCGACCGTGCGCGCATTTCTGGGGTGCAGACGCAGCGCGCGGGCAAAGATGTACCCGATGGTGATCCCGAAAACGCCCAATGCGATGGATGCGAAATAGGTCGCCGCGCTGGTTTCCAGCAGGAATTGCCAGTTGCGCGGTATCCAGCTGACGATGAGGAACAGAATAAAGAACAGCGCCAGAGCAGAGCCGAAAAACTCCGTCACAGCGCCGACATTCGCGCTGATCTTGCGCAGCACCATGCCGATCGCCACGGGAACGAGCAGCAGGACCAAAGTGGCGATGATGTTTTCGCGCGGTATCTCAAGTTCAAGCGCGGTTGCGTAAACCAGCAAAACAATCGGGATCATGATCACGCCTGTCACGGTCGACGTCACCGTCATCAACACGGACAGCGCCAGATTGCCTTTGGAAAAATAGGTAAAGATGTTCGAGGTCGTCCCCCCCGGCATGCAGGACATGATCAGAATGCCAATCGCAATAGCGGGCGGGACATTCAGCAGGGTCGCCAGCAAAAAGCCGATCAGGGGCATGAACCCATATTGCGCGACCACGCCGATGGCGAGGCCGTAGGGTCGCCGCAAGGCCAGATAAAAATCGCGCGGCGTCAGCGAGGCCCCCATCCCCAGCATGATCACGAAAATCATCAACGCGAGGATCGCCTGTTCAAATGCTCCGACCATGTCTGTTACTCCTGCGCCTGATGCGCGATTTCGCTTGCGCGCAGGTCTTTTCTGAGGATTTTCCCGACGTTGGATTTCGGCAGCTCATCGCGGAACTCAACACGTTTGGGGATTTTATAGGCGGTCAGATGCGCCTTGCAATGGGCACGCACCTCCGCCTCCGACAGGCTTGGGTCGCGTTTGACGACAAAGGCTTTGACCGCCTCCCCGGTTGCGTCATCTGGCACACCGATCACCGCCGCCTCGACAATCGCAGGGTGGGTTGCGAGGCATTCCTCGATCTCATTGGGGTAGACGTTGAAACCGGACACCACCACCATGTCCTTTTTGCGGTCTACGATGGTGAAATAGCCATCCGCATCCATGACGCCGATGTCGCCGGTCAGGAACCAGCCGTCTTTCATCACCGCCGCGGTTTCTTCGGGCTTGTTCCAATAGCCGGCCATGATCTGCGGCCCCTTTGCTGCAATCTCTCCGGATTGGCCGACGGGGACCTCGTGGCCATACTCATCCAGACAGGCCACCAAGGTGGACGGCACAGGCACGCCGATGGTGCCACTGCGCTTTTTACCCAAAGGTTCGAAGGTCAGCGCGGGTGATGTTTCGGTCAGGCCATAGCCCTGAACCACTGGTTTTCCGGTAATCTCCTGCCAGCGTTCTTCAACCGCCGTTTGCAGCGCCATACCGCCAGCAGAGGCGAATTTCAGATGTTTGGGCGGGCTGTCCGTGAACCAGACCTCATTCGTCAAGCCGTTGAACAGGGTGTTCACACCGCTCATCCACGTGATCTTGTAATTCTCCATCGCGCGTTTCAGGCTGACCAGAGGACGCGGGTTCGGGATCAGGATGTTGCGCGCGCCCAGCCAGTAGAACCCGAGCAAATTCACCGTGAAGGCAAAGATATGATACATCGGCAGGGCTGTCAGGGCGACCTCTTTGCCCTTCTCCACGCCGGAGATCAGCTCCATCACCTGTTCCATGTTCATGATCAGATTTGCATGGGTCAGCATCGCGCCCTTTGCCACGCCGGTTGTGCCACCGGTGTATTGCAGGCAGGCGATGTCATCAGGCTGCACATTGCGCCGATAGGCATAAACCTCGATCTTTTCGGACTGCATATGCACCCGACCCGCCGCAATCGCATCAGGCAGGCGGATATGCGGCACCTCAATGGCTTTCACCGATTTGTCCCAGTGCTTTTGCACCAGCCCGATGATCCACTTTGGCAGGGTCGGCAAAAACTCCGCGACACGCGTGACAATGATATTCGGGATCGGATGACCGCGCGTCGCTTGCGGGATTTTGTCGGCGAACATGTCCACGATGATCAGGGCGTGGGGTTCTGCGTCCACGAATTGTTTTGCCATCTCGTCCGCTGTGTACAGCGGGTTCACATTGACCAGAACGCACCCAGCTTTGAGAATCCCAAAGGCAGCGATTGGAAAGCTGAGGCAATTGGGCATCTGCAACGCGACGCGATCGCCCTGCTGCAACCCGGCAACCTCGCGCAGGTACACCGCAAAGGCATCGGACATCTGGTCCACCTGCTCAAACGTCAGCGTTCCATTCATGCCATTGGGCATGCAGGCGGTGAAGGCCGGGGCCTTGCCATAGGTATTGGCGACGGAATGCACCAGATCGCCAATGGTTCGGTAAGATGCCTCGGGCAGGTCCGGACGCACGCCCACACCATAAAATGCCGTCCATGGCCGCTCCTGCGCAGTCATCGAATCCTCCTCCCCAAGAAATCCTTGAACAGGACGTACCCGCAGGACGGCCCCTTGTCGAATACGACCCTACGGCCAATCCGCAGTTTGACGGGCTTTACCATGGCTTTCGTGCGTTTGTGCAAAAGCAAACACATGATATGCGTATTTCGCGCTTATTTGCACATCGTAAGACGCTATTTGAATACCAACGCAAACACATTCAGGGGACTGACATGGATAAGAAACGCATGAACGGCCTGCATCACATCACTGCAATCAGCGGCCCCCCGCAGGCGAATGCAGATTTTTTCACCAAGGTCATGCAGCAGCGTCTGGTGAAAAAGACCGTCAATTTTGACGATCCGGGCACGTATCATTTGTACTACGGCAACGAAACAGCTGATCCCGGCACGATCCTGACGTTCTTCCCCTTTGTAAACGCCGGTCCCGGGCGTGCCGGTCCCGGTATGGCATCTGCCTATGCGTACGCTGTGGGTCGCGGTGGCTTTGATACCTGGATGGAACGTCTGGCGCTTGAGACGCTGGATTTCGACGGCCCGACAGAACGGTTTGGCAGCCGCGTCATCAGGATCACGGACCCGGACGGGGCCAAGGTCGAACTGATTGAGGTGGACGGCGATGACGGCCCCACGCTGGACGGCTTTCATTCGGTGACTTTGCAACTGAATGATCTGGAACCGACACAACGCTTGCTGACGGACGTCATGGGGTATGACGAGGTCGCGCATAAAACCGGGAACGGCGAGGAGCGTCTGCGTTTGCAACTGCCCGGCGACGCGCGTGGCCGTATTGTTGATCTGATGCGCGCGGACGTGCCTTCCATCGGGCGTCAGGGTGCGGGCAGCATCCATCACGTGGCCTTTCGCGCGCTGGATGACGAGGATCAACTGGATTGGCGCGAACGCTTGCTGAGCGCGGGCATGGACGTCACACCCGTGATCGACCGGCAGTATTTCAATGCGATCTACTTTCGCGAACCCGGCGGTGTCCTCTTTGAAATCGCAACGGACCCACCCGGATTCACCCGGGATGAGGACCTCGCGCATCTGGGTCGGTCGCTGCAACTGCCCGCACAATACGAAAGCGCGCGCGACCGGATCGAGCAGGTCTTGCCGCCGCTTGTGGCCTGATCACGCAACCAGTTACAGGTCAGGGCCATGGGATCGACGAGGCCGATAACGCCGAACTGCGCAGCCAGCTAAATGTGGCACCCGGGAAAATCAGACGCCGATATACCGCGTGCTGATCTCCGGCGTGACGTCGCTCATGGCACCGGACCAGACGGTCGTGCCGCGTTCCAATATGGTTGCGCGTTCGCAAATGCGTGACAGTTCACCAAGCGACTTGTCGATCAGTATAATCGACATGCCCGTGGAGCGTTTCAGTTCCGTGAGGGCCGCCCAGATCTCTTGCCGCACAAGAGGGGCCAAGCCTTCGGTTGCCTCATCCAGAATAAGCAGCCGGGGGTTTGTCATCAGGGCGCGCGCGATCGCCACCATCTGTTGCTCGCCCCCCGACAGCGTTGCGGCTTTCTGATCCCTGCGTTCGGCGAGACGGGGGAAGAGTTTCGTTACCGTCTCGAATGTCCAGTGACCGGGGCGTGCGGCGGCAGACAGGTTTTGCGACACCGTCAGGGACGAAAAACAGCGCCGCCCCTCAGGCACCAGACCGATGCCCAGCCGCGCGGCGCGATGGCTGGGCAGGCGCGACAGATCATGCCCGTCGAACTGCAACGTGCCGCGTGTCGGCACCATCCTGCAAATCGCCTTGACGGTGGTGCTTTTGCCCATCCCGTTGCGCCCCATCAGCGCCATCACCTCGCCCGGCTGCAAACTCAGATCGACACCGAAAAGCGCGGGGCTGACCCCGTAAGATGCCTCGACATTGCGCAGCGTCAAAAGCGTCATGCCTCACCGCCCAAATACGCGTCGCGTACAGCTTTGCTGGCGCGAATCTCTGCCACGGTCCCGGTCTCGATCACCTTGCCATAGACCAGAACGCTGATCCGGTCGGCCAGCGCAAAAACCGCATCCATGTCATGCTCGACCAGTAGAATGGGCGCATCCGCGCGCAGACTGTCCAGAAAGCCGGTCAACTGCCTGGACCCTTCCGACCCCAGCCCCGCCATGGGTTCATCCATCACGAAGGCTTTGGGCTGCAGACTCAGCGCGACGGCGACTTCCAATTGGCGGCGCTGCCCGTGACTGAGTTCCGCAGTGCGTTTGGCGCGGGCATCCGTCAGGCCGACACGCGCCAAGGCCGCCTCGGCCCTGTCGCGCAGCGCATTATCCCGCAGGGCAGGTCGCAGGAATTGCCATGGCCGACCCATCGCCCCCAATGCGCCCAGCATGACGTTTTGCAACACGCTGTCTTCCATCGCCAGTGCGGAGATCTGAAACGTGCGCCCGAGCCCTGCCCGCGCGCGCAGCCGCGTCGGTTCCTGCGTCACGTCTCGACCCAAAAATTCGATGCGCCCGCGATCAGGCGTCAGCCCACCGCAGATCTGCGCAATCAACGTGGATTTCCCCGCGCCATTTGGCCCGATCACCGCATGGATTTCACCCGCGCGCAGATCAAGCGTGACATCGTCGGTCGCGGTCAAGGCGCCGAAACTCTTGCTGAGGTTATGGGTGGCAAGCACAGGGTTAGTCATGCAGCCGCCCCCGCCCGCACAACAAACCGATGATCCCACCACGGGCGAACAAGACGATGATCAGCAACAGCAGCCCGAGATAGATGTGCCAGTAGTTGCTCAGACCCCCAAGGAAATGTTCCAGAACAACGAAAAGGACGGCCCCCACCACCGGGCCAAAAAGCCGGGCAACGCCGCCCAGAATGACAAAAATCATGATCTCACCGGACATCTGCCAACTGAACATCGTCGGGCTGACAAAGCGGTTGAGGTCGGCAAAAAGCGCGCCCGCCAGACCCGTGATCACGCCGGAAATCACAAAGGCGACCAGCTTGAGGCGTACAGGGTCCATCCCCACGGTCTCAACCCGGGTCGGCACCTGACGCGCGGCGTTCAGCGCAAGCCCAAAGGGTGATTTGATCAGCCGCGCGTTGATAAAAAGCACAATGCACAGGATCACGAAACACAGGGCGAAAAAGTGGATGGGCACCAATGTGTTCAGCCCCGGAAAATCGTTCCTGACGTAGATGGACAGCCCATCCTCGCCGCCGTATTCCGCCCAGGAAATAGCGAAATAGTAGAACATCTGCCCAAAGGCGAGGGTGATCATGATGAAATAGACACCCGCCGTGCGCAGCGACAAAAGCCCGATCACGAGGGCCGCGACACCTGCGCTGATCATCGCCACCAGCCAGATCACGGGCATGGATTTCGTTCCCTCAATCAGGAACGGCCATTCCATCACGGGGGTGAATGTCTGCGCATGATGGGCAAGGATACCCATCGCATAGCCCCCGAGACCAAAGAACACCGCGTGCCCGAGGCTGACCAGACCACCCCAGCCCAGTGCGATGTTCAGACCAACCGCCGCCAGCGCGAAGATCACCGCGCGCGTGGCCAGCGTGATCGTGAAGGGTTCATCCACCAGCAGCGCCCAGATCGGCACGGCGCACAGGCCGATCAGCACGACGCTATTGACCATCCGTTCCGACATCACGCGCGCGCCCCGTAAAGACCGGTAGGCCGCCAGATCAGCACCGCCCCCATCAGGATGTATATCGCCATGGAGGCCAGCGCCGAGCCCGCCGACGTGGCGGTGGCCGCATCGGTAAAGAGCTTGAACAGTTCCGGCAGGAAAATACCGCCCAGCGTATCCGTCAGGCCCACCAGCAACGCGCCGACAAATGCCCCCTTGATGGAGCCGATACCCCCGATCACGATGACCACAAAGGCGAGGATAAGCACGGGTTCGCCCATGCCAACCTGCACGGATTGGATCGCCCCGACCAGCGCGCCCGCCAGCCCGGCCAACGCCGCGCCAAGTGCAAACACCAGCGTATAAAGGCGCGAGATATCCACCCCGAGGGCCGCGATCATCTCGCGGTCGTTTTCCCCTGCCCTTATCTGAACACCGTTGCGCGTGCGGTTGATGAGCAACGCAAGCCCCAGCCCCACGGCAAGCCCCACGGCAATCAGAACGAGCCTGTACAGCGGATATTGAATGCCACCTGGCAGGGACACAGGCCCCGATACGGCATCAGGGATGTCCAGAAACAGCGGGAAAGAACCAAAGACCCACCGCGTTCCTTCTGAAAAGATCAGGATCAGCGCAAAGGTGGCCAGCACCTGATCAAGGTGATCCGTGGCGTAAAGCCTGCGGATGACAACGGTTTCGATCAAGACGCCCGCCATCGCCGCAGCGGCCATCGCAGCGAACAGTGCAAGCAGGAACGACCCCGTTAGTCCAGCCACAGCCGCCGCCGCAAAAGCCCCGATCATATAGAGCGATCCGTGCGCAAGGTTGATCAGCCCCATGACGCCAAAGATCAGCGTCAGTCCAGCCGCCATCAAAAACAGCATCACGCCGAATTGCAGACCGTTCAGGACCTGTTCGATGATCAGAATTGTGGACATGGTTCTATTTACCGGTCCGGGGGCCAAGAGACACCCGGACCAAGGCGTTGCTTACATCTTGCACTCAGCCGCATAGGCGTCAGCGTGGTCTTCGAGGGCGACGCCGATGATCTTGTTGGTAAAGACATCGCCTTCCTTGATGACCTCGCGGGCATAGATATCCTGAATGGGGTGATGGTTGGGCCCAAAGGCAAAATCACCGCGTGTGCTGTCGAAATCCGCCGCCTTGAGTGCTGCGCGGAAGGCGTCCGCATCCGCAGGGCTGGCCGTTGCGAGCGCAGAGATCAGCAGGTTTGCCGTGTCAAACCCTTGACTGGCATAGAGTGACGGCAAACGCCCGTATTCCGCCTGAAATGTCTCGACAAAGGCGGCATTGGTCGGGTTGTCGATGTCCTTGCTCCACTGCGATGTGTTCACCACACCAAGGGCTGCATCACCGACGGCCTGCAGGATGCCCTGATCAAAGGAAAACGCAGGACCAACCACCGGGATATCAATGCCACTGTCGGCATATTGCTTGAGGAATGAAATCCCCATGCCACCGGGCAGGAAAAAGAACACGGAATCCGCCCCGGACGCGCGGATCTGCGCAATCTCGGCAGCGTAATCGGTTTGACCCAGTTTGGTGAACAACTCCCCGGCCAATTCGCCGCCAAAGGTCCGCTTGTAGCCCGTCAGCGCATCCTGACCGGCGGGATAGTTTGGCGCGAGGATGAAGCTGTTGGAATAGCCCGCAGAGGTGGCATAGGCACCAGCGGCCTCGTGCAGGTTATCGTTTTGCCACGCGACGTTGAAATAGTTCGGATGGCACCCCTTACCCGCCAGTGCGGATGGACCCGCATTGGGTGACAGATAAAACTTGCCCTGTGCGACAGTCGCCGGAACGACGGCCATGGCGAGGTTCGACCAGATTATCCCCGTCATCACATCGACCTTTTCGGACTGGATCATCTTGTCGGCCAGTTGCACGGCGATATCGGGTTTGCGCTGATCGTCTTCGATCACGACCTCGATGTCGTCACGGCCCGACTGTTTCACCGCGAGCATGAAGCCGTCGCGCACGTCGATACCTAGCCCGGCACCGCCCCCCGAAAGGGTTGTGATCATGCCGACCTTGACGCCTTCTGCCGATGCGCCGCCTGCCAAAGCAGCCAGTGCCGCAGACAGAATGAGTGATTTCACCTTCATCTTGATTTCCCCTGTTTTTCCCGGGTGGTTTTTGGTCGTCTGACGCATCGCATCCACCCCTGCAACTGCGTCGATTATTCATATCCCGCAAGACTTGATCAGAAACAACAGGGATTTGCCAGTCACCGCAGGACAGAATTGGCCAAAAACCGGGCGCAGGGCCGCCGATTTTCGGCCAAACCACACCGGCGCTGCCCGTCGACAGGCTACGTCGCGATCGCACCCGGATCATCAATCGTCGCAGACAGGCTTGCCTTGCGTGTCCGATCGCGTAAAGCTTGCGGGGATGGCGGCCCCTGAAAACGGGCCTTAATTGGGAACCGGGTGCAAGACCCGGACTGCCCCCGCAACTGTAAGCAGCGAAAACGGCCAGCGCGGCCCGAAGCTGTAAGTCAGGATACCAACCATCAATCTGCAACCGCCGGAAAATTCCGGCCATTTAAATGCGTCGGGTGGACGCGAAAGGAAGTAAACATGCACATCGAACCGGGCGTCGTGGACGGCGCAAAAATGGTATTGGCCTATGGAACGGCCGCTGCCGCTGCGGGCTATTCCCTCAAACTGATCAATGATGATCTCAAGACCCATTCCGTGGTCTCCTTTGCCCTGCGCTCCGTGATTGCGGCGATCGGGGTGTTCATCTTCTTTGAGGTCTTTCCGCATTTCGCCGTCGGCATCTCGGAGGTGCACATCATTCTGGGCACGACGCTGTTTTTGCTGCTCGGGTCTGGTCCAGCCGCGCTTGGCCTTGCGGGCGGTCTGGCGATCCAAGGGTTGTTTTTCGCACCCTCCGATGTGCCGATGTATTTCGTCAATGTCTCAACGCTGCTGTTCCCGCTGTTTGCGGTGGACGCGCTGGCCAAACGGGTCATTCCGCAGACAACGGCCTATGTCGATCTGCGCTATGTGGATGTGCTGAAAATGTCGGCTGTCTATCAGGGCGGCGTTGTTGCATGGGTGGCCTTCTGGGCGATCTACGGGCAAGGCGTTGGGGCCGACAACCTGTCCGCCGTGACAAGCTTTGGCGTGGCCTATCTGCTGGTCATCCTGATTGAACCTTTGGCCGATCTCGCAGCGCTTGCCGGTGCCAAGGGCCTGCGCGCAATGACCGACCGGGGCATCTTCACGCACCGTTTGCATAACGCGGCCACATAAGAATGCGTTTGGACCGTGGCGCAACGGCGCGCCGCGGTCCCCTCTTTGCGCTGACCTGTTGCGCGGTTTCTATCCATGTTCGGAAATGGCCAATAGCCCAAGTGCGGCTATACTCGGCGCATCCTTGATCTGCCCAGCGCGGATCATGTCATGTATCGCCTCAAGACTGAACGACGCGGTTTGCATATCCTGTTCTTCTTTGTCGCGATTTACGCGCCCCGCTTGCAGACCGGTTGCCAGAAACGCGTGAAACCCCTGATTTGAAAAACCGTATGCCTCGAAAAGATGCCCCAACCTGATGAGGGATTGCGCGCGAAAGCCGGTCTCCTCCTCCAATTCGGCGAGGGCGACCTTTTCCGGGTCCGTGCCCGGCCTCGTTTCCCATGACCCTTGCGGGAATTCCCAATAGCGCCCGCCCACCGGATAGCGAAACTGCTGCACCAGTTGAAACCGCCCATCTGCATGCTGCGGGACAATCAGAACAAAGTCTTCTTTGTCAACGACGCCGTAAATCCCGTCTGATCCATCGGGAAAAGTCACCGCATCCTCGTGCACCTTCATCCATCTGTTTTCATAAACGGTCCGGCGGAATTGCCTTTTGATTTCGCTCATCGCAACACTCCCCTTCAGGTGCACGCGCCTGTCGATGCACCGGCTCTGCGTGACGTCTTGAATGGCCTTCAAAGGCTGGCGCGATGGTCGAAGGCGGCCAACTCACCGAGAAAATCAGAAAAGTTGCGCGCCGCCGAAGACAACAGCGCCTCGCCTTTTTCGACAGTCGCCGCCGCAGCATTGCCACAAGCTCCGTCGGCGTTCAGATCGTCGATGAGCCAACCGGGCCGCGCCACCTGCCCGGTCAGCCCGATCCACTTCTGCGGCCAATCCTGCATGGCGGGGCGGAAATCCCGCGCCTTTGCCATATCGACCTTCTCCGGTGCCGCCGCCAACATCGCAGAGGTTTCGATGTCACCACCATGTACATCCATCGCCAGTGCCTGTGCATCAAAATGCGCCTGCGCTTGGGCGAACCCGAACCAGCCACAGTGCACAGCTATCATGTCATGCGTGATGCGCATGTCCCGCACGGCGACCTCCAGCAGGGCGGTGTTGCCCCCGTGGCCATTGAACAGGCACAACCGATCAATGCCGGCGCGGTGAACCGAGGCCGCGATGTCGCGCAAAACCGCCAGAAGCGTGTCGCCCGTGAGGCTCAGTGTGCCGGGGTGGCGGTCATGCTCGGCACTTTTGGTGACCCGCAGCGTCGGCAGCACCAGAACGGTACAACCATCAGCAACCTGCGTGCGCGCAAGCACGGCCTCCACCAGATCGCTGTCAACCGAAACCGCCAGATGCGGCCCATGCTGTTCGCTCGCGCCCATGGGCAAAACGGCGATTGCCCTTTCGGGCAGTGATTTGAAATCCGGCGCGCGCAGGTCTTCCCAATAGATCACACCCACCATTTGATCCGTCCCTCCTGTTGCGCTTTGACCCTGCCCGACACGGCCTGCCCAATGCAATGAATAACGATCGGGTGATCCCAATTGCAATTTCGCTGCCTCGTGGTAGGCACAGCGCCACCGCAACTGACACCGGAGCCTCCCATGGATTTGCATGCCGATTTTTCGCAACGTGTTGTTGTTCATTCTGACGAAGTCGAATGGCGCGCCTCTCCGATGCCGGGCGTTGACCGTCGGATGCTGGACCGGATCGGGGGTGAGGTCGCACGCGCCACAACAATCGTGCGGTACGCGCCCAACAGCCGTTTTTCGGAACACACCCATACGGGCGGCGAAGAATTCATCGTCCTCGACGGGGTGTTTTCGGATGAACACGGCGATTTCCCGGCGGGGTCTTATGTGCGCAACCCCCCGACATCGGCCCACTCCCCTCATTCCGACACAGGGTGCACGATTTTTGTGAAACTCTGGCAGTTCCAGCCGGAAGACCGCACCCATGTCGTCATCGACATGAACAAAATGGAATTTATCCCCGATGCGACCCGCGCAGGGGTGAGCGTCATGACCCTGTTCCACGACAATCAGGAAACGGTGCGCGCCGAAAAATGGGCTGCCGGGGCCTCAGTGGCAATGGACCTGCCGGATGGTGGCGAGTTTCTGGTGCTGGAGGGCAGCATGACCGAGGGCGGCGATCAGTTGCAACAGGGGTCATGGCTGCGCCTGCCCTGCGCAAGCACCCTGAACGCCACAGCGGGCCCGAAAGGCGTGCGCCTCTGGGCCAAACTGCGCCACATCCAACACGCAAAGCCGCCGGCCCCGTGACACCCCGGCATCGCGCCGATGTTGTGATCGTTGGCGGCGGCATCGCCGGGCTCTACCTTGCGGACCGGCTCCATCAGGCGGGCCGTGATTATCTGCTGGTTGAAAGTCGGGACAGGCTGGGCGGTCGGGTGCTGAGTGAAACGGTCAACGGTGCCGCCTATGACCTTGGGCCAGCGTGGTTCTGGGCGGGCCAGCCGCGCATTGCCGGTCTGATATCACGCTTTGCCCTGCCTGTTTTTGAACAATACGCGCAGGGTGAGTTCCGGTTTGAGGACGCGCAGGGCCGCATACAGCAAGGGCGAGGCGCAGCGTCCATGCAAGGTTCATTTCGAATTGACGGCGGAATGAGCACGCTTTGCGCCGCGCTCGCCGGTCAGATTGATCCATCGCGCATCCTGTTGAACACCAAGGTGAGGCACCTGTCGCAAGCGGATGGCAACATCCTCGTAAGCTGCGCGGCGGGTGTGGATATCGAGGCGCGGTCCGTGGTTCTGGCGATACCGCCGCGCGTGGCGGCATGCCTCGATTTTTCCCCTGCTCTGCCCACAGCGGCGACAAAAACGATGGCCGCTATTCCGACATGGATGGCAAGCCAAGCGAAAGCCGTCATTTTATACGATACGCCGTTCTGGCGTGACATGGGGCTGTCTGGTGATGCGATGAGCCACAAGGGCCCGATGGTGGAAGTTCACGATGCAAGCACCGCCTCCGGCAGCGGCGCAGCACTTTTTGGTTTCATCGGCGTGCCCCCGGACCGCCGCGATCAGCAGGTGCTGAAAGCAGCTATCGTTGATCAGCTCATCCGCCTTTTTGGATCACAAGCCGCATCCGCGCATGCGGTTCTGATCAAGGATTGGGCAGCGGACACCAACACCGCAACACCGGCGGATCACGCGCCACTGACAACACATCCGCGATACGGCCTTCCCCCTGCACTTGCCGGGCTTTGGGATGGCAGGTTGATCTTTGGAGGAAGTGAAGTCGCCGCCACATTCGGCGGATACCTCGAAGGGGCACTGGAAGCTGCGGATGCTGCCTTGGTTGAAAGCATGCCGCACCGACCATAACTGGCATGCATGGCGCTGCAAAAAGGATCACATCATGCAAAAGTTCAAGATATCTGCCGCTGATCTGGTCAGCGCCGCCCGCGCGCGGATCAAGGAGATTGAAACCCCTGACCTGATCGCCATGATGGATGACCCGGATGTGGTAATCGTCGATATTCGGGATCCGCGTGAAAGAGAGCGGTCCGGCTTCATCCCCGGCAGCTATCACGCACCGCGCGGAATGATCGAGTTCTGGGTCGATCCCGAAAGCCCGTATTTCAAGGATATCTTTGGCCAGTCAAAGACCTATGTGTTCCACTGCGCGTCGGGCTGGCGCTCCGCTCTGACGGTCGCGCAGTTGCAGGACATGGGGTTTGACGCCGCCCATCTGCGGGAGGGGTTTTCCACATGGGAGAAGCAGGGCGGGCCGGCCACCTTTGCCGATAAGAACGATTGACCGAAGGGTGAATTACTAGGCATGATCCGCCAAAGACTCTGCCCACAAAAAGGATAGACGATGCCCGCTGTTTACATGGATCAACACCCCGACGTGACGGCCTTTTTTGACGCGCAGTCCAATACCATCAGCTATCTCGTCAAGGACCCGGCAAGCACCGCCTGCGCCGTTGTCGATGCGGTTATGCAATTTGACTACGCCTCTGGCCGTCTGAGCTATGACAGTGCGGATGAGATCATCGCGGCGATCCAGGCGCAGGGGCTGACGCTTGAGTGGATCATCGAAAGCCACGTGCATGCGGATCATTTGTCGGGTGCACCCTATATTCAGCAAAAACTCGGCGGCAAGATCGGTATCGGTGAGCACATCACCGAAGTGCAGGACACCTTTGGCAAAGTGTTCAACGAGGGCACTGAGTTTGAACGTGACGGCTCGCAATTCGACAAGCTGTTCAAGGATGGCGATCGGTATCACGTGGGGGAGATGGCGTGTTTTGCCCTCCACACGCCGGGGCACACACCGGCCTGCATGGTGCATGTGATGGGCAATGCGGCCTTTACAGGCGATACGCTGTTCATGCCGGACGGTGGTTCGGCGCGGGCGGATTTCCCCGGTGGGGATGCAGGCCAGCTTTATGATTCCATCCAGCGTGTGCTGAGCCTGCCGGATGATGTACGCCTGTTTGTCTGCCATGATTACGGGCCCGGTGGCCGTGCGATTTCGTGGGAAACGACCGTGGGGGAGCAAAGGGCCAGCAACATTCATATCGGCGGTGGCACCTCGCGCGAAGAGTTCGTGAAAATGCGTGAAGCGCGCGATGCGCAACTTTCCATGCCCGCGCTGATCATTCCGTCGCTGCAGGTGAATATCAGGGCCGGTGAAGTGCCGCGGGATGCACAGGGTAACATGACGCTGAAAATACCGGTCAACAAACTTTGACGCGGCACGCGACCTAGACTTTTAGACCATTTCATTTGAAGGAAAGATATGCTCATCTACGCGTCAACAGTGGCGTGGATGAAGGACAAGACCCATGGATCTCAAAGACGAAATCGTTATCAATGCACCGAGACAAGTGGTCTATGACGCGCTCAATGACGCTGAAATCCTGAAGGAGTGCATCCCGGGCTGCGAGGAATTGCACAAGCATTCCGATACCGAACTCGAAGCCAAGGTCGTGCTGAAAATCGGACCGGTAAAGGCCAAGTTCAATGGGAATGTGACGCTCTCACCCGATGCGCCACCTGAACACTTTTCGCTCAAAGGGGAGGGCAATGGCGGGGCCGCTGGCTTTGCCAAAGGTGGGGCAGATGTCACCCTCGAAGAGCATGAAGAAGGCACGTTGCTGCGCTATGATGCGCATGCAGACATTGGCGGCAAGCTCGCACAGCTGGGCAATCGGCTGGTACAGGGGACCGCCAAGAAGCTGGCGGGAAAGTTCTTTGCCAACTTTGCCGAGCACGTGGGTGAAAAATCGTAACCGATTGATTTTTATTCATTATCGGCGTTCCGAAACCACATGTGGGTCTTCGCAGCACAATCTAAAGATGATAAAACCTCGGTTTCTCTATTTAAATTATCCGGTGATGCGTGCATGCTCACAACTGTGTGACCGCACATCACGATATAAAGGAGAAGCCTTTTGCGATTTACGAAACACTTGACCATAAAAGCACTCGCCGTCACCGCCTTGACGTTCGCGTCGAGCGCCGCGATGGCGCAAGATGAAAAACCCAACATCCTGGTCATCTGGGGTGACGACGTAGGGCAGTCCAACATCAGCGCCTACACTATGGGTCTGATGGGTTACCGCACACCAAATATTGATCGGATCGCCGAAGAAGGTATGATTTTCACCGACTATTACGGTGAACAATCCTGTACCGCTGGACGTTCTTCTTACATCATGGGTCAATCTGTGTTCCGGACGGGGCTGTCAAAAGTCGGCCTGCCCGGTGCAGAGCTTGGCATGCAGGAAGAAGACCCGACAATCGCGGGCCTGCTCAAGGCGCAAGGCTATGCAACAGGCCAGTTCGGCAAGAATCACCTTGGTGATCGCGACGAACACTTGCCCACCAACCACGGATTCGACGAGTTCTTCGGCAACCTCTACCACCTGAATGCGGAAGAAGAGCCGGAGAATTATGACTACCCGGGTGATGCAGTCATGCCCGATGGCCGGACGTTCCGCGAAACATTTGGCCCGCGTGGCGTCATCAGATCCTCTGCCGATGGCGAGATTGAAGACACCGGACCGCTGACCAAGAAGCGGATGGAAACCGTCGATGATGAAACCGTCGCCGCCGCGATTGATTTCATCAAACGCAAGGAAGCCGAAGGTACGCCGTGGTTCCTGTGGTGGTCCGGGACGCGCATGCACTTCCGCACACATGTCAGCGATGGGCGTCAGCAGGCGGCCAATGAGTTGGTGGGTAAACCCGTCGATGAATATACCGCCGGTATGATCGAACACGACATGCACATCGGCCAGTTCCTTGACGTGCTGGACGAGCTTGGCATCGCAGATAAAACCATCGTGCATTATTCGACCGACAATGGTCCGCATATGAACACGTGGCCGGATGCGGCGATGACGCCTTTCTTTGGTGAGAAGAACACCAACTGGGAAGGCGGATGGCGCGTGCCCTCCATGGTGCGCTGGCCCGGTCTGATTGAGCCGGGATCTGTGTCGAACTCCATCATGCACCACATGGACTGGTTGCCGACCTATCTGGCAGCCGCCGGACGTCCAACCATCAAGGAAGAACTGCTTGAAGGGATCACAGTGGCCGAAGTGGGCGGTGGGCGTGACTACCGCGTGCATCTGGATGGCTACAACTTCCTGCCGTACTTCTCTGGTGAAGTGGACACAGGACCCCGTCAGGAGATTTTCTACTTCTCCGATGACGGCGACCTGACGGCACTGCGCTTCAACGACTGGAAACTGATCTTCCTCGAGCAGAAGGCCTACACCACCCTGCGCGCTTGGGCGGAACCATGGACCGAACTCCGCCTGCCACTGATCTTCAACCTGCGGCGCGATCCTTACGAGCGCAGCTACCGGACATCGAACACCTATTGGGACTGGTTGATCGACCGCGCCTATATGTTGGTGCCGGCGCAGGCCTATGTGGGTCAGTTCCTTGAGACGTTCCAGGAATACCCGCCGCGCCAGAAAGCGGCGAGTTTCAGCCTCGAACAGGTCATGGAAAAGCTGACCGAAACACCGGGCACGCCATAAGAAACCGGATGTTTGCAGAAATCAGGTCGCGCAGGAAACTGCGCGGCCTTTCTTCACCTTGAAACCAGCAACAACGAGGTTACCCGCCATGCGTGGACTTCTGTTTTCAGCCGCGATTTGTCTGGCTACGTCGCCTGCTTTGTCCGACCCTTTGCCATCATGGGGATCGACGGAGAACAAATCGACTATCATCTCATTTGTGGAGTCCGTAACGGACCCGACGTCGCCCGACTATGTCACCCCTGCCGACCGGATTGCAGTTTTTGACAACGACGGCACGCTCTGGGGTGAACAACCGGTCTATTTTCAGCTTATCTATGCCCTTGATCGACTGAAGGCCAAGGCCGAAGCGGACCCGTCGATCCTGACGTCTGACATCCTGAGGGCCGGTGCCGAGGGTGATCTGGAAACCATCGCTGCGGGCGGTGTTGAAGGTTTGCTGGAAATCCTCGCGGTCAGCCATTCCGGCATGTCGGTCGAGGCGTTTCAGAACGATGTGCGGGACTGGCTGGACGAAGCGCGTCACCCGACAACCGACATGCGCTATGACGCGATGGTCTACCAGCCGATGCTGGAATTGCTTAGCTACTTGCGTGACGAAGGGTTCCAGACGTGGATTGTTTCCGGTGGCGGCGTGCATTTCATCCGTGCTTTTGCCGAAAGCGCATATAACATCCCGCCCGAACAGGTAATCGGCAGCGCGGGGCCAACGGAATATCTGGACGGTCAGGTGATGAAACTGCCCGGTATTGATTTCGTGGATGACAAAGAGGGCAAGCCCGTGGGCATCGACAACCGCATCGGCAAACGCCCGATCATCGCGGGCGGCAATTCCGACGGCGATTTCGCGATGCTGGAATATACCACGGCGGGCGACGGGCCGCGTCTGGGGATACTCGTGCACCACACGGATGCGGAACGGGAATTCGCCTATGACCGCGAGGGGCATATCGGCGTGTTGAACCGGGGGTTGGACGAAGGACCGGACCGGGGTTGGGTCATTGTCGATATGGCCCGGGATTGGGAACAGGTCTGGCCAGAATGAGCGCGCGCACCGATATCGACACGCTGATCGAGCGGATGGGCGAGGCCATCATCGGTCAGCGCGATGTGATCGAGCGGTTGGTCATCGGCCTGTTGGCCAACGGCAACCTGCTGGTCGAAGGGCTGCCGGGGCTGGCAAAGACGCGTGCGATCAAGGCGCTGGCCAAGAACCTGCAGTGCGATTTCAGCCGCATTCAGTTCACGCCGGATCTGCTGCCCTCCGACGTCACGGGCACCGAAGTGTACTATCATAAAGAGGGCGGTTCAGAGTTCAAATTCGAACCGGGGCCGATCTTTGCCAACATCGTGCTGGCGGATGAGATCAACCGCGCCCCCGCCAAGGTGCAGGCGGCCCTGCTTGAGGCCATGGAAGAACGGCAGGTGACGGTTGCCGGCACCACCCACCCGATGGAGCCGCTCTTCATGGTGATGGCCACCCAGAACCCGGTCGAGCAGGAAGGCACCTATCCGCTGCCCGAAGCGCAGATGGATCGCTTTTTGATGCATGTGAACATCACCTATCCGCCTGTCGAGGACGAGGTTCTGGTGATCCGTCTGGTCCGTGGCGAAGAGGCGGCGGCCTCGGCCGCACCAGACGACAAGGTCAAGTCCGAGAAACCGGCGCCGATCTCGCAATCGACCGTGTTTGAAGCGCGGCGCGAGATTGTCGCCATCCATGTCTCTGACGCGATGGAGCGGTATATGGCCGACCTCGTGAACGCCACGCGCATTCCGGAAGCCTTTGGCGATGACCTCAAGCGATGGATAGAAATCGGGGCGAGCCCGCGTGCATCGCTGGCGCTGGATAAATGCGCGCGCACCCATGCCTGGCTCAAGGGTCGTGATTATGTCGATCCGCAGGACGTTCGGGCGATCGCGCCCGATGTGTTTCGCCATCGCCTCGGCCTGACCTATGAGGCGCAGGGCGAAGGGGTCTCCCCCGATCAGGTCGTCGCGGAGATACTGACACAGGTGGCTTTGACCTGAGGGGGCCTGCATGAGGGATATTCCGGCACGCATTCGCACCAATACCCTGCCCGACCCTGCACCCGTGCCCAAGGGCTTGGATACGCGCATTCATGTGACACTGCCTCATCTGCGCGGGCTGGAAGGCCCCGCGCGTGGTCTGCATTTCCTGCCGCGACAACCTGCGCGGTCAGTGTTGAACGGGCGGCACACATCGCGCCTGCGGGGCCGGGGCCTCAACTTTGAAGAGCTGCGCGATTACATGCCGGCGGATGACGTGCGTTCCATAGACTGGAAGGTCACGGCGCGCACCGGCAAACCCTATGTGCGCGTCTTTACCGAGGAACGCGACCGCCCCACCCTGATCGTCGTTGATCAGCGCATGTCGATGTTCTTTGGCTCCGTGTTGAACATGAAATCGGTGACGGCTGCCGAATGTGCAGCCCTTGCCGCCTTTGCCATCCTGGAACAGGGCGACCGTGTGGGCGGTATCGTCTTTGGTGACGACTTGCGCGCAGAGATCAAACCAGCGCGCAGCCGTGCCGCGCTCAACCGGTTTCTGAGTGCGCTTGCCTCGGCCAATCAATTGCTGCGCCCCGAGGCCCCCACCGTGCCACCGCAATCGATCAATCAGGTACTGGGCGCAGTCGCCCGGATCGCGCCACGCAACCATCTGGTCATCGTCCTCAGCGATTTTGACGTGATTGATGACCAGACCCGCAAACTCGTGCGCGGTCTGTCGCGCCACAATGACCTGATCCTTGGGTTGGTGACCGACCCTTTTGCCGACAACCTGCCACCGGATGCAAAACTTGTGATCACTGACGGGGTTTTGCAGGCGGCGGTGGATATGTCTGACTCCCAAGTACACCGGGACCTGACTGAATTCGCAAAACGCCGGGTAGCCGAGATTGTTGACTGGCAACGGCAGTTCGGCATTTCCGTTTTGCCGCTGACCTCGGCAGAGGACAGCTTGGTCCAGATGCGCCGTCTCATGGGGCTTGGTCGGCGATGAGTGAAAAGACCCCGTCCACCAACGCACCGACCAGCCTTGTCGATCTCATCAATAAACTGGTTGAACCGGTCGAACCGGCGCCCATTTCCATGGTCCCGCAAACCGGCGGTTGGGTGGTACTGGCAATCGTGTTGATCGTGCTCGCACTTTATGGCGTCCTTCGCATCCGCGCCCATTTGCGGCGCAATGCCTACCGCAAGGCAGCCTTGTCCGCGCTTGAGCAGGCAGGCGATGACGCGGCCGCAATCGCGACCATTCTGCGCAGCACGGCACTGGCCGCCTTTCCACGTGCACAGGTCGCCAGCCTGAGCGGCCCCGAATGGCTGGCGTTTCTGGATCGTTGTGCGGGTATGGATGACTTCACGAACGGCGCAGGGCAGGTCTTGGCCACCGCCCCCTACGCATCGTGCGCGCGCGCCGATCCGGCACTGCGGGAGGCTGCGAAGAACTGGGTGCGACGACACCAAAGGCAGGTTTCAGCATGATCTCATTCGTCTTCCCATGGGCGTTTCTCGCCTTGCCACTACCGTGGCTCATCTGGCGGTTCGTGCCCGCGCATAAGGAAACCGTCCCCGCCATCCGCTTCCCGTTTTTCCGGCAAGTGATCGCCGAGGCGAAACTGACCCCGGCAAAGGGCGCGGTGATCATGCGCCGAAACTGGCTTCAGATCATCGCCGCCAGCCTGATCTGGATCCTTCTGGTGATCGCCATCTCGCAGCCCGAACGGTTGGGCGCACCGATTGAGACCTCGAAATCCGCACGGGACCTGATCCTGGCAATTGACATATCCGGTTCGATGGACACGCGCGATTTTACTGATGCAAGCAACGAAAACCTGCAACGGCTGGCCGGGGTGCGCGATGTGGTGCGGGCTTTTGTCGAAGGGCGCGAGGGGGATCGCATGGCGCTGATTGTTTTCGGCAGCAAGGCCTATCTGCAAAGCCCGCTGACCGAAGACACCGGCACCATCGTCGAATTGCTGGACCAGACCGAGGTGGGCATGGCCGGGCCGCATACCGCCATCGGGGATGCCATTGGACTGTCGATCCGCACGTTCGAGGCCAGCGAAATTGAACAGCGTCTGTTGATCCTCCTGTCGGATGGTGCGGATACCGCCAGCCGGATGAGCCCGTTGAACGCCGCTGAAATCGCGCGCGGTGCCGGGGTGGAGATTTTCACGATTGCCGTTGGTGATCCCGACGGGACAGGGGAAAACCGCGTGGATGTGGCCGCCTTGCAAGATATCGCAAACCGCACGTCGGGCTCCTATTTCTTTGCGGCCGATCAGGCGGCACTGGACGAAATTTATGCACGCATTGATGAACTGGCCCCACGTCTGACCGAGACACAATCGTTCCGTCCGCGCCAGACCCTGCACCACATCCCCCTGATCCTTGCCATGTTCATCGGGATTGGAAGCGTTGCGTTGCTGCAGCTCACCTCACATCGAAAGACGAGCGTCTGATGGGGGATTTTCTGTTCATAACTGTGGCCGAAATGCTGCGGGCGTTTGATTTCATCCGACCCTTTGTCCTGCTGGCCGTTCCTGTGGTTCTGGGGCTGTGGTGGATGGTGCGCAGGGGATCGGTTCGCAAGGATCAAAACACCAAAGGCATCAGCCCCCACCTGAGAAAAGCGCTGACAGTGGGCGAGGCGCAGGGCCGCCGTCTTACGCCCATCGACGGCGTTGCCGCTGCCATGATCCTCACCGTTCTGGCAGCAGCGGGGCCGACTTGGTCGCGCATGCCTGATCCCTTTGTGTCCCCGACAGCGCCCGTGGTCATCGTGCTGAAAAACACCGCCAGCATGGAACAGACGGATGTGGCCCCGTCGCGGTTGGAACTGGCCAAATTCAAGATTCGCGATCTGCTTGAGATGCGGGCGGGAGCGCGCACGGCGTTGGTGGCTTACGCAGGTTCAGCGCACCGCGTTGTTCCCTTTACCGAAGATGTGCAGATCATGGTGCCCTACCTCGAAGGGCTGACACCCGATGTGATGCCGCAGGAAGGCAACAACGCGCAGGACGCGCTGGCTTTGGCGATGGACATTCTGGCCACCGAGGACGCACCGGGGGGTATCCTTTTTCTGCTGGATGACCTTGATGTGCAGGATGCCAGTGCCATCACGCAAGCGGGTGCAAACGCGGTCGTGCTGCATCAGATCCTGCCCAGCGGCACAAACAGCCGTGGCCTTGATATGGTGGACGGCGCCCCGGTGATCCCGGTCAGCGTCGATGATGCAGACCTGCGCCAGATTGATCGCACGTTGAACGCGGCCTATCGCGCTGCCGTTCTCGAAACGAGCACCCAGCCCTGGCAGGATCGGGGTTGGATTTTCGCGATTCCGGCGGCTTTGCTCTGTCTGATCTGGTTTCGCCGGGGGTGGACGATGAAATGGGCCATTGTCCTGCTCATCACGATGACCGGGATAAACCAGCCACAACGCACCGCCGCCGAAGGTGTCGCGGACTGGTTTCTGACCCCGGACCAACAGGGCCAGCTTGCCTATAACCGGAACGATTTCAAACGCGCCGCAGAGCTTTTTCAGGACCCGATGTGGCAGGGGTATACCATGATGCGCGATGGGCAATACGACAAGGCGGTGGAAGTTCTCGCCCGCCTCGAAACCGCAGAAGCCGCGTTTGCGCAAGGCCTCGCGCACATCCGAAATCGCCAGTACCGCGATGGGGTCCGTGCCTTTGAAACCGTGCTGGAGCGCGATCCGGACTATCCGGGTGCGGCAGAAAACCTCGCGACAGCGCGGGAAATTGTCGACTACATTGAAACTGTGCAAGAGCAATCAGATACGGGCGAAGAGGCGGGCATTGGCGCGGATGACACCGTCTTCGACAACGAATCCGGGCGCGGTGCCGAGACCGAAATCGAGACTTCGGACCCCGATGAAATGGGCATGCTTTCAACCGAGCAGTGGATGAATACCGTCGATACGCGCACCGGCGATTTTCTGCGCCAACGGTTTCTGATCGAACAAAGCAGGAGTAGCGAATGATGCAGCGGCGCGCCTTGTTTCTCGCCGTCCTTTTCGGTCTTTGGGCCGGGATGGCACTGGCGCAAGACCCTCTGGTCGAGGTGGAGTTTGAAGAAAACACTACCATCCCCGGCCAGCCGCTGTCGCTTCGTGTAACCGTTCTGGTGCCCACATGGCTGCCCAAACCGGTCGTTTTCCCGACGCTGGAGGCGCCGAACATTCTGGTGCAATTGCCCGAGGGCGCGACCGGTCCGGCCAGCCGCACAATCGATGGCGAAACGTGGTCTGGTGTCTCCCGGCGCTACCGCGTGACGCCCATGGTGCCCGGTCGGGTGCAAATCCCCGCGCAAGAACTAAGCGTGACCTGGGCCGAGCCGGGCAAACCGGACCCGTTGCAACAGACCTTCACCCTAGACCCCATCGTCGTCGAGGGCCGCGTGCCGGAAGGGGCAGAAGACCTGTCCCCCTTTATCGCCGCGCAAAACCTGACGTTGACACAGGAGGTGAGTGAGGCAGACATGCCGCTGCAGGCAGGCGATAGCGTCACCTTGACACTGACCGCCCAGATCGAGGGAACCTCGGCGATGTTCCTGCCTTCGCTGATGCCAGAGATTGATATCAAGGGCGTCGCGGTCTATCCGTCCGAACCGACCATTCAGGATAAGGAAGAACGCGGGAAACTGAGCGGAACGCGCACTCAAAGCGTCACGCTCGTGGCGCAGAGCGGTGGGGGCGGCGCGTTTCCGGCACTTGAACTCGGGTGGTTCAATCTGACGTCACAAGCGGTTGAGATCGCCAGAACCGAAGGGTTTGACGTAACAGTAGACGCGCCCCCCGCGCTGGTCCAGAACACTGATCCGCGTGTTTTGGCTGCCTATGTTGCCGGGGGTTTAGCCGCGCTTGCGCTTTGCCTTTTGGCCCTCCGCCGTCTGTCCCCAAGGTTGCGCGCGATGATGGCCGCGCGCCGGCGTCACATGGAAGCGTCCGAACACTGGGCCTATGCAAAAGCGGTTGAGGCCGCCAAGGCAAGGGATTTCGACGGGCTGCTGCGCCACCTTGATATCTGGGCGGCGCGGTGTCGCGTTGATCCAACTGCACAGGCTACGCTGCAATCAGCACTTTGCGCGCTGGGTGCCGCGCGGTATGGTCCGGGTGGAACGTCACAGAACGATGCGTGGAAAAGGGTGCTGACTGCCTTGCCGCAGGTCCGGGCGGCAGCTCTCAAGGCGGATCGCAAAAAACCAGAACTGCCCCCACTGAACCCGACCGATGCCCAAAGCCAAAGAACGGCCTAACCCGAAAGCGCCCACTGCATGTTCCGATTTAATCTATGCGTTTTGTTGTTTGCGACGCTTGCGACACTGTCCGCCGCACAGGAACAGACGCCCGCCTATGTGGGGTCGGCAGAATGCCGCGATTGCCACACCAAGGCAGCCGAGGCATGGGAAGGGTCACATCATGCCAAGGCATGGACGGCACCTACGGCCGAAAACATCGTGGCCGATTTCAACGATACCGAGTTCCGCCATGACGGCACCCTGACGCGGTTCCGTGTTGAGGATGGCAGGCATTATATCACCGTGACGGAAAAAGACGGTGTGACCACCGATTATCCCGTCCATTCCGTGGCGGGGATCGAACCGTTGCAGCAATATCTGTTGGAGACAGAGCCGGGCCGCATCCAGAGTTTCGATGTGGTCTGGGACACGATCAAACAGGAATGGTTTCACCTCTACCCCGATCAGGACCTGCCGCCGGATGACGGGTTGCACTGGACCGGGCCCTACAAGAACTGGAATGCGCGCTGTGCAGAATGCCACGCAACTGGGTTTGAAAAAAACTATTCACCCGTGACGCGCAGCTATTCATCGGTTCCGGTCGAGATTGGAGTGGGCTGCGAGGCATGTCACGGACCGGGCAGCGCCCATATCGCGTGGGCCACGGGCAAGAGCCTCGAAGAACCTCTGACCGGGCTCAGCGAATATCGCCTGACCATTGATTACGATGCGGGAACGGAAACCGTTTTGCAGCAATGCGCCAGTTGCCATTCCCGCCGCGAGGCGCATTTCGATGGCAACCCCGTGCCTGGCATCCCGTTTAATGACGCCTATGCGCTGGCGCTGCTGCGCCCCGGGGCTTATCACGCAGATGGCCAAATCCTGGATGAAGTCTATGTCTATGGCTCCTTTCTGCAATCAAAGATGTATCAGCAGGGCGTAAGCTGCTCGAACTGTCACGAGGTGCATTCGGCCGAACTCAAGGCGGAAGGAAACGGCGTCTGTACGCAGTGCCATTCTCCAGCGGGAAACCCGAGTTTCACGACGCTTGACTCCAAGAATTACGATGACCCCTCGCACCACTATCACGAGGCAGGGACCGAAGGCGCACAGTGTAAAAGCTGCCATATGATCGAGCGTGTTTACATGGGTGTGGACGGGCGGCGCGATCATAGTTTCCGGATACCACGTCCGGATATATCGCTTGAGACCGACAGCCCCAATGCCTGCACGGATTGTCACAGCGACCAGTCCTCCGCCTGGGCGGCGGCCGCGATCGAGGAATGGTATCCCGACAGTGAAAATCGCGGTTTGCACTACGGGCAGGTGCTGGCCGCAGGGCGCGCCAATGCGGTTGCGGCGCGTGTCCCCCTGACCGATCTGGCCGGTGATACCACACAGCCGGGCATCGCGCGTGCCACCGCGCTGTGGTTGCTGGAACAATCGGGCGACGCAACACTGGGGGCGGAGCTATCATCAATGCTGACGGACACGGATCCGCTTGTCCGTGCCGCAGCGGCCAGTGCGCATGGGCTGTTCCCACCAGCCGAACGCGCCGCCGCTCTGGAACCCGCGCTGGATGATCCACGCCGAATGGTGCGGATCGCCGCCGGCAAAACGCTGCTGGATGTGCCACGCTCCGCACTGACGCCCAGCGCATCCGAAAGGCTTGGTGCGGCGTTGCGGGAATGGCAGGCGGGGCTGCTGAACCGTGCGGATTTCCCGGAGACGCATATCATTCTGGCAGGCACCGCGTTGACGATGCGTAACTTTGAAGGTGCCGAACGCGCCTTTCGCGAGGTCGTCCTCATGGATCCGCAACGCGAAGAGGCTTGGGTAATGCTCGTGCGGATCGCGGATGCCATGCGCGGCCCGCAAGCCGCTGCACAGGTTTTGGATGAAGCGTTACAAGCTGTGCCCGGCAGTGACACGCTGAATTCGATGCGCTCGGAATCGCTCTTGCCACCACAATAGCGGCCAACCTTACATAAAAGTGGTGACATACGGCCGAAAATGACAACACTCCGGTGAAAGCGCCAGACCCGCGTATCTGACAAACTGGCTTGACAGCTGCGCGCCTCTTGGCCTCTATGACTTAAGTAACCGAATGGTGCATTTTGGGAGGACATCATGAAGAAAATGATAAAAGGCGCTTTGATCGCCAGCACATGCCTTATGGGAGCGGCACAGATCGCGCAGGCAGAGGATGTAGAAGTTCTGCATTGGTGGACATCAGGTGGGGAAGCTTCCGCCCTGAACGTCCTCAAACAGGACCTTGAGGGGCAGGGCATCGGCTGGACCGACATGCCGGTTGCGGGCGGTGGCGGTGAACAGGCGATGACCGTTTTGCGAGCACGGGTCACGGCAGGCAACGCCCCGACGGCGGTGCAGATGTTGGGGTTTGATATTCTGGACTGGGCTGATCAGGGTGCATTGGCGGATTTGAACGCGACAGCCGCTGAACAGGGCTGGGATGACGTGGTGCCGGACGCGCTGAAGGCCTTTGCCAAGGTCGATGGAAAATGGGTTTCGGCCCCGGTCAATGTACATTCCACCAACTGGGTCTGGGCCAATAAATCCGTGCTGGATGCCAATGGCATCGCCGTGCCGGAAACATGGGATGATTTCGTCGCAGCGGTCGATACGCTGAGCGCTGCGGGCATCACACCGATCGCGCATGGCGGGCAAGCCTGGCAGGATGCGACCGTATTTGACGCAGTCGTCATGTCCACGGGCGGACCCGAGTTCTACAAAGCTGCCTTTGTCGATCTGGACCCGGAAGCGCTGAACAGCGACACGATGGTCGAAGCGTTTAACCGGATGGCCTTTATCCGCGAGAATGTGGACGATAACTTCTCGGGCCGTGACTGGAACCTTGCCACCGCGATGGTCATGAATGGCG
The DNA here is from genome assembly GCF_000014045.1 of Roseobacter denitrificans OCh 114. Classification (NCBI taxonomy): domain Bacteria; kingdom Pseudomonadati; phylum Pseudomonadota; class Alphaproteobacteria; order Rhodobacterales; family Roseobacteraceae; genus Roseobacter; species Roseobacter denitrificans. The sequence continues at coordinate 505,558 of NC_008209.1, read as the reverse complement.
AAGCCGGTTTCCAGATGATGGGCGACTGGGCCAAGGGCGAATTCCTGAATGCGGGTAAAGTACCGGGCGAGGATTTCCTCTGTTTCCGCTTCCCCGGCACACAGGATCAAGTCACCTTCAACGCGGATCAGTTCGCGATGTTTGATCAGGGTGGCGAAGTCTCTGCTGAACAGTCTGCCTTGGCCAGTGCGATCCTGTCGCCGTCCTTTCAGGTGGCCTTCAACAAGGTCAAAGGCTCTGTGCCTGCGCGCACCGACGTCGATGGCAGCGATCTGGACGCCTGTGGTCAACAGGGGATGAAAGACCTTGCAGCCGCCGCGTCCAGCGGCAATCTGTTCGGCTCCATGGCACATGGCCATGCCGCGCCAGCATCTGTGAAAAACGCGGTCTACGATGTGGTCACGGCGCATTTCAATGGCGAATATGATGCGGCCACCGCTGCCGAAGAACTCGCCACCGCTGTAGAAATCGCGCAGTAACTCTAAGGGGCCTGATCCCTGCACGGGGGTCAGGCCTTTGCCAACGGGGGAGCCTATGGCGGACACGTCCAGCCCGGACATGCGCACGCGTTTGCAGAACTGGTTGCCCAAACTGGTTCTTGCGCCGTCCTTTGCGCTCGTCCTGTTCTTTGTCTACGGGTTCATCCTTTTCACGATCTATCTGAGCTTTTCCGACAGCCGGTTGTTGCCATCCTATGGGCTGGTCGGCTGGGAAAACTATTCCAAACTGTTCCGCCTCAGCCACTGGGAAACCGCGATCACGAACCTTGCGGTTTTTGCAACGCTGTACATCGTGATCTGTTCTGTGATCGGGTTGCTTCTGGCGATCCTGCTGGATCAGAAGATACGCGGCGAAGGTGTCTTGCGCCCCATCTACCTCTATCCGATGGCGTTGTCTTTTATTGTCACGGGCACGGCATGGAAATGGATGCTGGACCCTGGCATCGGCATCGAAAACACGATGCATCTGTGGGGCTGGGAAAGTTTTGCCTTTGACTGGATCAAGAACCGGGACTACGCGATTTACACGGTTGTGCTGGCGGCGGTCTGGCAAAGTTCCGGCTTTACCATGGCGATGTTTCTGGCGGGGCTGCGCGGCATCGACAATGAAATCCTCAAGGCGGCGCAAATGGACGGCGCCTCCAACTGGCAGCTATACCGGCGCATCATCATTCCGCAATTGCGCCCCGCGTTTCTGTCGGCATTCGTCATCCTGAGCCATCTGGCGATCAAATCCTATGACCTTGTGATCGCCCTGACCGGCGGCGGGCCGGGCCGCGCCACCGAACTGCCTGCCACGTTCATGTATTCCTATACCTTCAGCCGCAACCAGATGGGCATCGGCGCATCCTCAGCCGTGATCATGCTGATGACGGTCGCGGCGATCATGGTGCCCTATCTCTATGCCGAACTGAAGGAGAAGAAGTAATGGCCATCGCTTCTTCGGAAAATGCCATGCGCAGCGGGCGTTTTGCACGCACACTGATTTACCTGCTGCTGCTGCTCTTTGCGCTCTTCTACCTCTTGCCGCTCTTCGTGATGTTGGTGAACTCACTAAAACCGCTGAGCGAAATCACCGGGGGCAATATGATGGCCCTGCCCGATGTCTGGACGATCCAACCGTGGCTCTCCGCGTGGTCCACCGCACAGATCGGGGTGGATCCCACGGGGTTGAAACCCTATTTCCTCAATTCCATCGCCATGGCCTTGCCCGCTGTTTTACTCTCGACGTTTTTCGGCGCGTTGAACGGTTATGTACTGACCAAATGGCAGTTTCGCGGGCATAATATCGTTTTCGGCCTGCTGCTCTTTTCCTGCTTCATTCCGTTTCAGATCGTCCTGATCCCCATGGCGCAAAGCCTCGGTGTGCTGGGTCTTGCAGGGTCCACCACTGGGTTGATCCTTGTGCATTTTGTATACGGCATCGGGTTTACCACGCTATATTTCCGCAACTACTACGCCGCCTTTCCGACCGAGCTGGTGCGTGCCGCGCAGATAGACGGCGCGGGGTTCTTCCGCATCTTCTGGCGCATCCTGTTGCCGTCGTCAGGACCGATCATCGCGGTCAGCTTCATCTGGCAGTTCACCAATATCTGGAACGACTTTCTGTTCGGCGCCAGCTTTGCAGATGCTGACAGCCAGCCGATGACCGTGGCCCTGAACAATCTAGTCAGTTCTTCGACCGGGGTGAAAGAATACAACGTGCATTTTGCCGGTGCGATCATGGCGGCCCTGCCGACGCTGGTCGTTTATGTTGTTGCCGGGCGCTATTTTGTGCGCGGCCTGATGGCCGGGTCAGTAAAAGGATAAGACATGGGTTTTCTGGATATCGAAAACGTCACCAAATCCTATGGCAGCACTGAGGTTCTGCACCGCGTCGATGTCTCCGTGGCTGAGGGCGAATTTCTTGTGCTGGTGGGCCCGTCCGGCTGCGGAAAATCGACACTGTTGAACATGATTGCAGGGCTGGAAGACATCACCAGCGGCACGATCGCAATCAAGGGTCAGCCGATGAATGGCGTGCATCCGTCCAAGCGCAACATCGCGATGGTGTTTCAGTCTTACGCGCTTTACCCGAATATGACGGTCGCGCAGAACATCACCTTTGGTCTTGAAATGCATGGCGTGCCCAAGGCCGAACGCGCCGCTGCGATGGATAAGGTCGCGGATATGTTGCAGATCACGCCATTGCTGAACCGCAAACCCGGTCAGTTGTCCGGTGGGCAACGCCAAAGGGTTGCGATGGGCCGGGCGCTGGTGCGCAACCCGGATGTGTTCCTCTTTGACGAACCCTTGTCGAACCTGGATGCCAAGCTGCGCGTCGACATGCGTACCGAGATCAAGAAACTGCATCAGCGGCTTGGCACGACCATCGTTTATGTCACCCATGACCAGATCGAGGCGATGACCCTGTCCACGCGCATTGCAGTGATGAACGGTGGATATGTGCAGCAACTGGGCACGCCGAAAGAAATCTATGACAATCCGGCGAATGTCTTTGTGGCCAGCTTCATGGGGTCGCCTTCCATGAACCTGATCCCGGCCATCTTGCGTCGCAAAGGTGCCGCGGCCATGGTCGAGATCACGGATGCCACCGGAGCACCTGTGTTGCTGCCCGTCGCGGTGGATCAGGGCGCAGATGGCGCTGCGGTGCTGTTGGGCATTCGCCCGGAGGCCGTAACGGACCCTGACGGCGCTGACAAAAAGGCCCGCAATGTGGTTCTGGCCCGGAACCGCATTGATGTGACCGAGCCCGCCGGATCAGATACGTTCATCACAACCTGTTTCGCAGGCAAGGACGTGGTCGGTCGCATGCGCGCTGATGCAGAGGCGCATCCCGGTGAAATGGCGGAACTGGCGCTGAATATGGACAAGGCTGTCCTTTTCGATCCGAAGACCGAAAACCGCTTGCGGTGATTGGTTTTTTTCGCGCTCTGGAGCGTCTGACGAAATACCTGAACCATCACGTATCACGTAACAAGTTGAACTTTGATTTCAGGCAGCGTTACGTGATCGAGGTTTTTCGCATGACGCTCTAAAGACCGTCCGCCCGCACCAGCCGCATGATGGTGTCGAGGTTAAAGGCGAGCCGCTCTTCCAATGCGTCAGGCGTCATCAGATCCCGCTCGAACACGATCGCGCCGGTGAACCGGTTGGTCAGGTAGTAATAGCCAATCGCCGCAATCGTGATGTTCAACTGTGTAGCATCAATGCCCGGGCGAAAGACGCCTTCCTGCACACCACGATCCAGCAGGTTTTGCATCATGGATACGAATTTCCGACTGGCAACCGCGATCACTTCGGATTTCTTGAGGTGGCGCGCGCGGTGGAGGTTCTCGCTGTTGACCAGCGTGATGAACTCCGGGTTCTTCAAATAGTAATCCCAGGTGAACCGCACGAGGTGTTCCAACGCTTTTTCCGCGGGCATGCTGTCAAGATCAAGCTTTTGCTCGGCGTTCCGGATGTCGAGGTACGCGGCCTCAAGCACAGCCTTGAACAGCTTCTCCTTGGAACCGAAGTAGTGATAGATCATGCGCTTGTTGGCTTTGGCACGCTCCGCAATCTCGTCCACGCGGGCCCCGCCCAGACCATGTTTGGCGAATTCCTTCTTGGCAGCCTGCATGATACGCAGCCGGGTCGCATCTGCGTCACGTGTTTTGCGCTTCTCGGTCACTTCACTTCTACCCTGATCATTTGTGCGAAACACAGGATTACCCTATGACATCCTGTTTTGAGCGTCAAAGGCCAGAGGTTGTTTCGCGTCGCGTTGCCACGGCGGTATCTTTATGTGCTTATTGCATGAAGAGGTAACTGATAAGTGCGTTGTGCTACGGTGACCGGACTGTTCGGCACAGCGATTGAAGGGGGGACCAGAATGACGCGTGCGGCAGTGTTGAGCAAACCGGGACATTTCGAGATGCAGGAGAGGCCCACCCCGACCCCCGGCAGGGGCGAGGTTTTGATACGCGTCGCGCGTGTCGGCATTTGCGGTACGGACATCCACATCTTCAACGGACATTATGCGACCGACAATCTGCCGATGATACCGGGTCATGAATTCACCGGCACGATCGAGGCGCTCGGCCCTGATGTGACCGGGCTGCGCCTCGGGGACAAGGCGGTCGTTGACACGAATGTTGGCTGTGGCACCTGTTACTGGTGTCGCCGCAGCGAAATTCTGAACTGCCCTGACATGCGCCAGATGGGGATCAGCATGGACGGGGCCTTCGCCGAATACATCGTGGTTCCGGCCCGGCTGGTTATCCCCGCCCCTGCGCATATGCCGTTTGAGGTGCTCGCGCTGACCGAACCGCTGGCCTGCGTTGTGCGCGCTGCGCGGAAAGCCGATGTGAGCTTTGGTCAATCCGTCGCCGTGCTGGGGGCGGGTCCGATCGGGCATCTGCATGTGCAATTGCTGCGCACCATTGGCGCGGCACCCATCATTGTGACGGATATTTCGCCGGACCGGGTGGCGCTTGCGCTCAGACATGGTGCGGATGTCGGGGTCAGTGATCCGGCTGACGTCAAGGCCTGCGTGATGCAAGCGACCGAGGGGCGCGGTGCAGATATCGTGATTGAAAGCGTGGGGCTACCAGCGCTCTACCAACAAGCCCTGCACCTGATCCGCAAGGGCGGCCATGTGGCGGCCTTTGGCCTGACCGGCGCGGGCGAAGTTTTGCCCGTCGACATTCTGACGACCATTCTGCAGGAGAACTCGATCAAGGGGTCCGTTGCAGGCTCCGGGCAGGATATGCATGACGCGCTGAATTTTCTGGTGCATGGTCGGATTGATCCCGCGCCGTTTCTGGGGGCGGAATACCCGCTAAAAGACATTCAGACTGCGTTTGACACATTCGGGGATCGCCCGGATGATCTGAAAACGCAAATTGTCATGTCGGATTGAAAGAGGAACAAGATTATGCCCATCACCACCGAAAGCTACACCTCCGCTCCGAATGGCAAGATCCCCAACAGCCGCTTTCCCTTGCTGGTGCATCGCAATGCAGTGCCGGGCGGCGGCGCCGAGGCGATCAAGACACGCTTTCGCGAGAATGGATGGTCGAACAACTGGGACTATCCGGGCGTGTACGAATATGCCCATTTCCATTCGACGACGCATGAATGTCTGGGCTGTGCACGCGGGTGGATGGAGTTCAACCTGTCGGTGGGCGATGGCGGATGGACAAAGGTGCGTATCGAAGCGGGCGACGTCATTGTCATGCCCGCCGGTGTCAGCCACGAAATGATCGGCCAGTCGGAAGATATTCACATGTGCGGTGGCTATCCCGATGGGCGCGATTGGGATGACATACAAGAAGAATTCCTCAGCAATGAGGATTACAAACGCGCCTGCAAGCGCATCATGATGCTGCCCATCCCCGCCCGCGATCCGGCCACAGGCAAGGCGATGCCTGAATGGCACGGCGCGCCCTCCTCTGTGGATGGCGGGTGGAACGACTGGCGGCACGCGCTCGACAAACGGGAGTAAGCACCGGGCTTGATTATGACCAGCGTTGCCTGTACCAAATAACCATATGGTTACTTATAGGCAGCCCTGATCATGAGCACTTTCTGCATAAAAGGCCGCACAGTGTGTGCAGGGGTCGCCTTGCCTAACCCTGACGCCGACATTGACCTTCAAACGCGCAGTATGGGGGTCGCGTAAGGTGGCGCAGGGCTATGACTATATCATCGTGGGCGGCGGGTCGGCCGGGTGCGTGCTCGCCAACCGGCTGACAGAAGATGCAAGCGTCAGGGTGTTGTTGCTGGAGGCCGGCGGCAGTGATCGCCACCCGTTCATCCACATGCCGGTCGGGTTCGCAAAGATGACGACCGGCCCGCACACATGGGGCCTGATGACCGCGCCGCAGAAACATGCCAACAACCGCGAAATTCCATATGCGCAGGCGCGTGTCATCGGCGGTGGTTCGTCAATAAACGCCGAGGTTTTCACCCGTGGCCACCCCAGCGATTACGACCGCTGGGCGCGGGAAGAGGGCTGCGACGGCTGGGCATTTGACGATATCCGCAAGTATTTCATCCGCTCCGAAGGCAACACGGTTTTTGCCGGCGAGTGGCACGGCACGGACGGGCCCTTGGCGGTATCGAGCCTGAATGCGCAACCGATGACCCTTGCTTTCGTGCGCTCCTGTCAGGAACGGGGCATCCCGTTCAACCCCGACTTCAACGGGGCGGTGCAGGAAGGCGCTGGCGTCTATCAGACCACCACAAGGAATGCGCGGCGCTGTTCTGCGGCGGTGGGGTATCTCAAACCGGTGATGCATCGACCCAATCTGACCGTGCGCATGAATGTGCTGGTCAAGCGTGTTGTCGTTGAAAAGGGGCGTGCGACTGGCGTCGATATCTGGTCCGCCAAAACCGGCAGTGAGACGGTGCACGCGGATCAGGAGGTCATCGTCACGACGGGGGCAATCGGCACGCCAAAGCTGATGATGTTGTCGGGGCTGGGACCTGCGGCGCATCTCAAGGCCCATGGGATAGACGTGCAGGCGGACTTGCCGGGCGTTGGCGAAAACCTCACCGATCACTTTGGTATTGATATCGTGGCAGAGCTGACCGGGCACGACAGCCTCGACAAATACAACAAGCCGCATTGGGCGCTTTGGGCCGGCCTGCAATACTTGGCTTTTCGCACCGGTCCCGTGGCGTCCAACGTGGTTGAGGGGGGTGCCTTCTGGTATGCGGATCCCGACGCCGCAACACCCGATTTGCAGTTCCATTTTCTGGCCGGGGCCGGGGCTGAGGCGGGTGTGCCCTCCGTGCGACCCGGCGCATCCGGCATTACCCTCAACAGCTATACGCTACGGCCCAAATCCAGAGGGACGGTGCGGCTGCGCTCTGCTGACCCAAAGGATACGCCGATCATTGACCCGAATTTTCTGGGCCACCCGGAGGATCTGAAAACCTCTGTCGAGGGCGTCAGAATAAGCCGCGAGATTTTCGCGCAACCCAGCCTGCAAAAGTACATCCGCGCGGTGCGCTTTCCCGATGACAGCGTGCAAACGCAGGCAGAGTATGAGGCCTATGCACGCGCCTTTGGTCGCACCTCGTATCACCCGACGTGCACGTGCAAAATGGGGTCTTCCGATGACCCGATGGCGGTGGTTGATCCACGATTGCGGGTGCGCGGCGTGGACGGTCTGCGCCTGTGCGACAGTTCGGTCATGCCCTCTCTGATCGGGTCAAACACCAATGCCCCGACGATCATGATCGGCGAGAAAGCCGCAGATATGATCCGAGGAAACCACTGACATCGGCAGAGCATCCGGGTCAGTCGAAATCGGGTGCCCATGGCACGATATCCTTGCTGACGATACGGTAATTCATATGCGTCATCCGCTCGATCCGGGCCATGTCAACCGAGGACAGCGTGAAATCCATCACATCGAAGTTCGCCGCGATATTCTCGGGTTTGGTGGACATGGTGTTGATGCTGACACCTTTTTGCAGGATCCAGCGCAGCACGACCTGTGCCGCGGTTTTGCCATAGCCGGCGCCAATCTCGGCAAAGATCGGATGTTTGAACACCTCACCACGCGCAACCGAACAATAAGACGACAGCGGAATACCGGTTTCGGATGCGGCGGCCAGCATGACGTCTTGGTTCAGAAGCGGGTGGAATTCGATCTGATTTGTCACAAGGGGCGTTTCAATAATCCTGGTCGCATCGCGCATCATCTGGACTGTATAGTTGGACACGCCGATATTACGGGCCATGCCCCGTTTATGCGCTTGTTCCAGCAAGGTCAGCGAGCCTTCGATCTGGAAATCCGCAGGCGGCCAGTGCAGCAGCAAAACATCCACATAATCCAACTGCAAGGCTTTCAGGCTGGCCTCAACAGAAGCAAGAAATTTACTTTCGTCATAATTGTCATTCTCGACTTTTGTCGTCACGCAGAGCGTATCACGCGGAATACCCGTTTCTTTCAGAGCGGCCCCTGTCTCGGCCTCATTTCGATACATCTGCGCCGTATCAAACGCGCGATAACCAACCTCGGCAGCGGTGAGAATGGCGTCTCTGCAAGCAGTACCTTTCAGAGGATAGGTGCCAAATGAGCGTTGGTTCGAATGTTTGAAATAGATGTTCATGTCGCGCCTTTCCTGATAGCTCTGATTGTAACCCTTTAGTTACTTAATGGGAAGCATCAAAGAGTCTTGATCGCATGCTGGATTGTGGGCATAGTCTTTTAACCAAACAGTTACTTAAAGTGTGTCGCTGCAATGCCACGGAAGATTCTATGCCCAAGATTATGACAGCACGCGATGCGGCTGACCTCATTCCCGATGATGCAACCGTTGCCGTCAACTCATCCAGCGGGCTGTGTTGCCCTGATGCCGTTCTCAAGGGCATCGGTGATCGTTTTGACGCGGTCGGACACCCACGGAACCTGACCACAATTCACCCCATCGCAGCGGGTGATTTCTTTGGCACCAAGGGCGTGGATCACATCGCCAAAAAGGGCTGTCTATCGAGGATCATCGGCGGCTCCTATCCGTCGGGTCCGACCAAGGCGGAACCCCCATTGATATGGCAGATGATCGTGGCCGATGAAGTCGCCGCGTATAACGTGCCATCCGGTATTGTCTTTGACATGTTGCGCGAGGGGGCGGCAAAGCGCCCGGGTGTCTTGACCAAAGTGGGTATGGAAACCTTTGTCGATCCACGCCTTGAAGGCTGCGCGATGAACGGTGAGGCGCGCAAGACACCAATCGTTCAGCTGCGCGATTTTGAGGGCGAAGAATGGCTCTATTTCAAATCGATCCAGCCTGATGTGGCGATCATCCGCGCCACAACGGCCGATACACGCGGCAACCTCAGTTTCGAACATGAGGGGGCCTATCTGGGGGCGATGGAAATGGCACTGGCCGCGCGCAACAGCGGGGGCACGGTCATCGCGCAGGTCAAGCGGATTGCGGCGGCAGGGTCCATTCGGCCCCATGACGTAACCGTGCCGGGCATTCTGGTCGATGTGATCGTTGAAGCGCCGGATCAATTGCAAACCACCGCAACGCAATATGACCCGGCGATTTCGGGCGAATTGATCCGACCGATGGACAGTTTCGATACCGTTGATTTCAACATCGGCAAGGTGATCGCGCGCCGTGTGGCGCTTGAGTTGCAACGCGGATGGGCGGTGAACATCGGGTTCGGAATATCGGCAAATGTACCGCGTATTTTCGTTGAAGAGGGATGTCATAACGACGTCACCTGGATGATCGAACAGGGCGCAGTCGGGGGTGTGCCGCTGCTTGATTTCAAATTCGGCTGCGCGGCGAATGCCGAGGCCTTTGTCGCCTCACCACACCAGTTCTGCTATTTTCAGGCGGGGGGTTTTGATTGCTCGCTCCTGTCCTTCCTTGAGGTCGGCGCGGATGGGTCGGTCAATGTTTCGCGCTTGTCCGCCGTGCCGCACCGCACTGCAGGGGCGGGCGGTTTTGTGGACATTACCGCGCGCGCAAAGAAAATCGTCTTTTCGGGTATGTTCAATGCCGGTGCCAAAATGCGAGTCGAGAACGGCGAAATCGTGATCGAGCACGAGGGCAAGGTGGCAAAATTTGTTGATCAGGTGGATCAGGTGTCATTCTCAGGCAAACGCGCCATCGCGCAGGGGCAGCATATCACCTATATCACCGAGCGCTGCGTGATGAGGCTGGACGAACAGGGTCTGATCGTGACCGAAGTTGCACCCGGCCTCGATATTGACCGGGATGTGGTTGGTCAGGCGGCGACGCCTCTGCGCGTGGCACCGGACCTCAAGGTCATGGATGCCGGTTTGTTCCGCGACGCGCCGATTGATCTGGCCGGGCGTTTGTCGGCATGATTGATCTAAGTGTTCGGGATGGCATCGCGCGATTGGTTTTGAACCGGCCGGACAAACTGAACGCGCTGACCGCTGAAATGTGCGATATGCTTGCGGCCAGATGCCGGGAAATCGAACGCGGCACCGCCCGCGTTGTGATCCTCTCGGGTGCGGGCAAAGCGTTTTGCGCGGGCGGCGACATCGAAGCCTGGGCCGGTGAAACGCCCGAAGCCTTCGGGGATCATTGGGTGCGGGATGGGCATGCCGCCTTTGACGCGCTGGCCCGCTTGACCGTGCCAGTAATCGCGCAACTGGATGGTCATGCACTTGGTGGCGGCCTGGAACTGGCTGCCTGCGCCGACCTGCGCATTGCCGAGCAGCACATCAAGATCGGCCAGCCGGAAACCGGGCTTGGTATCATCCCGGGGTGGTCCGGCACGCAGCGCGCAGTCCGCCGGTTTGGTGCCCAAGTCGTGCGTCGCATGGCGCTCTTCGGCGAAGTCTTTGACGCTGAAGAAGCCCGCCGTCTGGGCCTCGTCGATCATGTGATTGCCACGGGTGCGGCGCATGTTCTGGCAGAAGACCTCGCCGCGCGTGTGCTGAGCCGTGGGCCGCAGGCGACGAAACTGACCAAGATGCTGATCAATGCCGCAGATCGCGAAGACCCCGAGCGGATCGCCGAGGCTTTGGCAGGGCGCATCGCAGCCGGCACGGATGAATTGCGCGAGGGTCTGTCTGCTTTTCGCGAAAAACGAAAACCGGATTTCTCCTGAAGGGACGCTGCCATGATCCGACATTCTGTTCACCTGCGTTTTCGCGCGGATGTTACCGAAGCTGAAAAAATGTCTCTCTATGATGCCCTCGCGGGCCTTTCGGGTCACATAGACGGCATCGTGGATTTTCAGCACCGCAAGAACGTCTCGGTCGAAACCCCGCTGGTGCGCGGTTTCCTCGACATGTTCTGGTTCGACTTTCGCGACACATCGGTGCGGGACACATATCTTGTCGATCCGGAACATCAGGCCATCGGGGCACGCATCGTCGCAGCACTTGAGGGTGGCCCAGAAGGCGTTTTTGTCTGTGACGTCGAGCTGTAACCGAGCCTAAAGCGTCATGCGAAAAACCTCGATCACGTGACGCTGCCTGAAATCAAAGATCTCAAAGTGTTACGTGATACTTGATGTGTCAGGTATTTCGTCAGCCGCTCTAAAGGTCGAAAATAAGACCGTTTTCGCCTTCCTGAACAATGGCGCCATGCTGGTTCATGGCCTGCGCTGTGATCTTTGTGATGCCGCGCTTTCCGTTTGCGGTCAGGCGTTTTTCGCGGATCACAAACCTTGCAGAAATCGTATCACCGACCAGAACCGGCGCGACGAACCGCCATGTCCAGCCCAGTGAGGCCAACGCGTCAAAACGGGCTGGCGCGTTGTTTTTCAATCCATCAATGACGGCCAGAACCAACAATCCATGGGCGACGCGCCGTTCGAAACCTTTGGCCTGCGCAGCCGCGTCCGACATATGGATTTCGTAGGTATCGCCGCTGACACGCGCAAAATCGTCTATCAACTCTGCCGATATCACGCGTGCGCCTGTCACAAGGCAATCACCGCTTGCCAGATCGTGATACCCGTACCTGCCGGGCGAGAGGTTCATACCGGCACCGGCGCATCGGTGCGCAGCAGCCCTTCGTGTTTCAGTTCGGCCCAGAAATCTGCAGGAATTTCGTGGCGGAACCATTTTAGGTTCTGCTCCAACTGCGCGATGGTCCGCGTGCCTGCGATAAAGGAGGGGATGGAAGGGTGTGCGACGACGAATTGCAAGGCCGCTGCGGGCAATGGCACCTGATGGTCCGCGCATACCGCCTCGATCTTTGCGACGCGCGCCATGATCTCTGCGGGGGCGGGGGCATAGTTGTATTTGGCACCTGCCCGCGCCCCCGTTGCCAGGATGCCGGAATTGAACCCGCCGCCGACAACGACTGCGGCACCGCGCGCTTCACACATCGGCAGGAACGTATCCTGCGCCTCCTGCTCCAAAAGCGTGTAGCGCCCGGCCAGCAGAAAACAGTCAAAATCACGCGCCTCAAGGGCCGCCTGACAGACCTGCCATTCGTTTACCCCGACGCCAATTGCTGAAACGACACCCTCATCGCGCAATTTGGCCAGCGCTTTCCACGCGCCATCCATGGCCTGTTTAAAAACGTCAGGCTGCGCGTCGCCACGGGTGAAAACGTCGATGTCGTGGATAAAACAGATATCCATCCGCTCAAGCGCCAGCCGTTGCAGGCTGTCTTCAAAGGCGCGCATCGTGCCATCATAGGTATAGTCAAATTCAAGATTGAAAGGCGCCGCGTTCGTCCATGGCGCAAAGTCGATATCGCCCCGCCTTGCGGGAACGAGGCGGCGCCCGACCTTTGATGACAGCACGAGATCATCGCGGTTCTTCCACCGCAGCGATTGGCCTGTGCGCAGTTCGGCAAGGCCGTGGCCGTACATGGGCGCTGTATCATAATACCGGACGCCTGCATCCCATGCCGCCTGAAACATGCCGTCGGATGTCGCTTCGTCGATCTCGCGGAAAATGTTGCCCACCGGGGCTGTGCCAAACCCGAACGCAGTGACCTCAAGATCAACCCGGCCGAATTTATTCCTTGTCGCGTGGTCCATCCCATGTCCTTCCGACTAAGTAACTATATGGTTAATCGTGGCGGAGCAGACAGTGCAAATCAAGTCTTGAATCGCTTGACGCCTGTTGGTTGTCTTCCTAATAGTAACTGAACGGTTACTATTTGACGCAGGAAGGGCGCCCTAATGTTTTCGACTGAAGTACACGCCCAGGTGCGTCAGATGACACGCCAGTTTGCCGATGAAGTGATCCGTCCCGTGGCCGAAGAACTGGACCGTGACGAACGATTTCCAACCGAGATTTACGCGCAGATGGCGCAGCTGGGATTGTTCGGCATTTGTGTCCCCGAAGCGATGGGCGGCCCCGGCATGGATACGCTGGCGTATGCAATCGTGATGGAAGAATTGTCGCGCGGCTATGCCTCTGTTGCGGATCAATGCGGGTTGGTCGAACTGATTACCACGCTGCTTGTCACGCATGGCACGCAGGCACAGCGCGACATGTGGCTGCCTGATATCCTCGCGGCGAAAACCAAGGTCGCCTACTGCATTACCGAACCCGAAGCGGGCACCGATGTCTCGGGCATCCGCACAACCGCCGTGCGGGACGGGGAGGGATGGCGGCTCAACGGCGGCAAGATATGGATTCACAACGCGCCTGTGGCCGATCTGGGGTTTGTTCTGGCCCGCACCGATCCCGAAGCCGGGCATCGCGGCATGTCGATTTTTGTGGTGGATCTGCATGCCGATGGCGTGGCGCGCGGCCCCAAGGAACATAAGATGGGTCAGCGTGCATCACAGGTGGGGCCGCTGCATTTCGATAATGTGACACTGCCGGCTCACGCCCTTTTGGGTGCAGAGGGGCGCGGTTTCCACATGATGATGTCCGTCCTTGATAAGGGCCGTGTGGGTATCGCGGCGCTGGCGGTCGGGATCGGTCAGGCCGGTCTTGACGCTGCGGTGGAATACGCAGCACAGCGCCGACAATTCGACAAGGCGATCTCGGAATTTCAGGGGGTGCAATGGTTGCTTGCGGATATCGCCAAAGACGTGGAGGCGGCGCGATTGCTCGCCCATTCGGCGGCCCATAAAATCGACATCGGCGCGGACGCGACCAAGGCCTGTTCCATGGCAAAGTGTTTTGCCGGTGACATGGCGGTTGCACGTTCAGCCGATGCGTTGCAGGTTTTCGGAGGCTCAGGCTACATCAAGGGGTTTGAGGTGGAACGGCTGTATCGCGACGCAAAGATCACCCAGATTTACGAGGGGACAAACCAGATTCAACGCATGATCATCGCGCGTGAGCTTTTGGCAAAAGGGGCGGATGCATGAGACAAGTTGCATTGGTCACCGGGTCATCCCGAGGGATCGGGCTGGCCGCCGCCAAGGCGCTGGCGCGCGAGGGGTTTTCAATCGCCCTGAACGGTCCGGAGGATGACGATGAACTGGCCGCAGCCGTCGCAGCGATCAAAGAGATAGGCGTGCCAAATGTCGCCGTCCCGTTTGATGTCAGCGATCTGACCGCGCATCACGCGGCCCTGACAAAGGCCGAAGAGGCGCTTGGCCCTTTGACGACACTGATCAACAATGCGGGTGTCGGTGTGATCAATCGGGGTGACATGCTGGACGTCACAGAAGAAAGCTATGATCGCTGCATGGCCGTGAACACCAAAGCGGTGTTCTTTCTGTCCCAATGCTTTGCCAAGCGCCTGTGCGCCCGGAGCCGGCCTGCGCAGCTGTTTCATTCCATCGTCAATGTCAGCTCTGCCAATGCCATTGCCGTTGCCGCACCCCGGTCGGAATACTGTGTGTCCAAAGCCGCTGCCGCGATGGTGACGAAAACGCTGGCCGTGCGCCTCGGGCCTGAAAACATCGCCGTTTACGATGTGCAGCCGGGTTTGATTGAAACCGAGATGACAGCCCCCGTGATCGCGCAATATGAGACGCGCGCGCGCGCGGGTCTGACGCTCTTTCCCCGCGTGGGGCAACCCGATGACGTGGGCATGATTATCGCGTCGCTCGCGTCCGGGAAACTTCCCTATACCACCGGTCAGGCGATTTCGGCTGATGCAGGCATGCTCGTTCCCCGTTTTTGAGGTTTTCCATGAAAATTGCGCTTCCCGATCCTGCTGGCACCCTGAGCGATTACGCCCTGCAGGGCACGCCGATCGCACAGGCAACGCTGACACCAGATGCGGCACGCGTGGTGTTTTCGGCGGCGCATGTGGTGGCGGACCCGTTCACATCAAACGATCCAATGGGACCCGCGAGCGTGGATTGGGACGCAACGATGGCATTTCGTCGCCACCTTGCCGGGTTGGGCATGGGCATCGCCGAAGCGATGGACACCGCCCAACGGGGGATGGGCCTTGACTGGCCGGGCGCGTTGGAACTGATCGCGCGTACAAAATCCGAACTGCCCGACGCGCTGGTCTTCAATGGCTGCGGCACGGACCAGCTCGCCCCGCAGGATGCGAATACCCTTGATGATGTGATCGCCGCCTATCTGGAGCAGATCGAAGCGATCCAGAAACTGGATGGCCGCATCATCCTGATGGCAAGCCGTGCGTTGGCGCGTGTCGCGCAAAGCCCAGATGATTACCTGAGCGTTTACGCCAAGGTGCTTGATGCCTGCGATCACCCGGTGATCCTGCATTGGCTGGGGCCGATGTTTGATACGCAACTGGCGGGCTATTGGGGGGGCGCCACGTTTGAAGAGTGCCTTGAAACCTGCCTGAACATGATCGCCGCGAACACGTCCAAAGTGGACGGGATCAAGATTTCACTACTCGACAAGGACAAGGAAATCACCATGCGCAAGCGCCTGCCGGAGGGTGTGAAAATGTACACCGGTGATGATTTCAACTACCCCGAACTGATCGAGGGCGACGAGATGGGGTATTCCCATGCGCTGCTGGGAATCTTTGACCCGCTTGCGCCCGCTGCGGCCTATGCTGTGTCGCAGCTGACGCGGGGCAACGCCGCACAGTTCCGGGCCACGCTGGACCCGACCGTGCCACTGGCGCGCCAGATTTTCCGCGCACCTACGCAGCATTACAAAACCGGTGTGGTCTTTCTGGCGTGGCTGAACGGTTTTCAGGATCACTTCATCATGCTGAACGGGGCGCAGGCAGCGCGCCCCCTGCCGGATTTCGTGACGATTTTCAAACAGGCCGATGCCTGTGGGCTGTTGCAGGACCCGGAATTGGCGGTGGCACGAATGAAAAGACTGCTTGCCATCTATGGAGTCCTGTGATGCGTGATTTTTCAAAAGACCTTTCGGCGCTGGCGCTCAATACGGCCTCGCTGGGCCATAACCTTGACGGTTACGGGGCCGGGTGGTCGACTGAAGCCGTCATTGATGCCTGTGGCGCGCGCGGTTTTGGGGGCATTGTGTTTTGGCGGCGCGAAATTGGTACATCCGCGCAGCAGATCGGTGATCGCGTCCGCGCCGCCGGGCTGGAGGTGGCGGGGCTGTGTCGCTCACCGTTTTTGACCGGGCCTTTGGTGCCGGGTGATGACGCCGCGATCATGGATGATTTTCATGCGTCCATCGACATGGCCGCCGGGCTTGGCACCGAAGTACTGACGGTTGTCACGGGCGGGATCGACCCGGGCACCAAAGGGCCGTTGGAAAGTCAAAAGCGCGTGGCGGATCGGGTGGCGCGCGCCGCTGAATATGCCGCCGCGCGCAATGTGAAACTGGCGCTTGAGCCGCTCAATCCGATGTTTGGTGGAAACCGAAGCTGCATATTCACCGTCAGGGATGCCCTGCACATGTGTGACTGGATCGGATTGGATAACGTCGGGCTTGCGATCGATGTCTACCATGTCTGGTGGGACAGCACGTTGACCGAGACGATGCCGCGCGCAACGGGAAAGGTGCTGGGATACCACGTCTGTGACTGGCTCGCGGAGACGCGCGACACCCTGTTGGATCGCGGTATGATGGGCGATGGTGTGGCCGACCTCAAAGCGCTGCGCCAGCTGGTCGAAGAAACCGGGTACAAAGGATATTGCGAGGTCGAGGTGTTCAGCGCCGAGGACTGGTGGAAACGGGACCCGAATGAAGTGCTGGATGTGATTGCGCAGCGGTTCCGCAGCCTCTGCTAGGATCTTTCCAACGCGTCCTTCGCCCAGACCAGCACTTGCACACGTCCATCGCGTCCGCGAATGGCAACATCAGTGGTATAGGCTGACTCCTGCGGACCGCCATCGGTCAACCCGGCGGCAAAATCGCTGCTCGCAACCACAACGGCCTTTTCCGTTTTGGCCACTTCCATCAAACGGCTGGCAAGGTTCACATTATCCCCTGTCACGGTCACCTGCTGATGGCTTTGCGCGCCCAGACGCGACAGGGTCACGGGCCCGCTGTGCAACCCGATGCGGCAGGACAGCGGCTCGTCAGGCGTTTGCGGCAGCGACTGATGCGACAACGAATGTACCAGATCAAAGGCACTGGCCAATGCATCATCGGCGTGCGATGCGTCCCCGCCCCGTTCCAGTCCGAACACCGCCAAAGCCCCATCACCCATATAATTGAACACACTGCCGCCACGCGCCTCAACCGTTTGGGCCGTCAGTTTGTGAAACATCGCCAGCAGGTTGCGGGTGCCATCCTGCCCAAGGCGCTGCGAATGCCCTGTAAAGCCGGTCAGATCAACAAACAGCACCACAAGGTCCTGTTCGATGGGTTCCATCAAATAATTGGGATCACTTTCAATTTTGGCGGCAAGGGCGGGTGATTGGAACTGTCGCAATGAGGCGACAGACTGTTCAGATTTCCGGGCCTGCAGGTTTTCCTGCATATAGCGCAGGCCGGACGCAGCGATGGCGGGCGGCAATGCGACAGCAAGCGCCAGCGCCCCGCTGAGCCAGAGGCCCGATGCAAACGCCAGCGTGATGGACGCAAGGAACACCAACACAAACCCGGCAGCAACCGGGACCCCGCGCGACAAGGGCCAGACAAGCACACTGGTGACACAGATGAGTGTCAGCGCAACCGCCAACGCGGCGTCCCACTGACGCGTCTGCGCATCGCGCCTCAGCGTTTCGCCTCCGCTGAGTTGCGAAATCGCGGTCGCGATCACCTCCATGCCCGGCGTGTTCTCGTCAAAGGGTGTCGCAAACCTGTCGCCCATGGCAGAGGCCGAAAACCCCAGCACCACCAGCTTGTCGGACAAGGCGTCCGGCAAGGTGCCACTTATCAGATCGCGCGCGCTGTAGGTGGGCACGGACCCTTCTGGCCCGATATGGCGCAGCGGCATGTTAAAGCCGAAATCGAGGGGGACATCCCGTGTACCCAATGTCAGCTGCGTTTCACCGAAAACCGCCTTTTCGCCGCCAAAGGAAAGCGATGCGAGCAGGGGAAGGGAGGGGACGAGGCTGCCTCCTGCATCAATCAGCAGGGGCGCGTATCGCGGTGTGCCGCTGGCGTCCGTGGACAGGTTGACCAGACCCGCCTCGGCCACCTCGCCGAACGCAGCTTGCGGCCAGATGATGCTGTCGGCTGATGCACTGTCCGCTCCGAAACGTGCCGCCGCCGCGATGGATGACGGGATTTCACCCAGCGCCGCCGCGAGCGCTGCATCATCTTCGGCTGGCCCCGGATCAGCAAGCAGTACATCCAAAGCCAAAACACGTGCATCGCTTTGCGCGATATTGGAGATGATCCGCGCCAAAAGCTGCCGTCGGCTTTGCAGTTCCGCCGGTGCTGCTGCGAGCGTTTCATCATCTATGGCGACAATCACGATGTCTGACGCGGCCGCGCGTGGTCCAATCAGGACGTGCCGCACATCCAAAAGACGGTATTCGAGCGGGTCGAAAAAACCCGCGCGGCCCGACATGTAGGGGATGATCAGGGTCAACACCCAGAACAGCGCTAACGTCACAGCACCAAGGGGCAAGGCCCATCGGCGCGCCCGGCCCGATATCATCTGCCAAATCGGGAGAGCAAGGATGCCGCGCGGTCGCTGGGCCACGCGGTAACGGCAAATTCAACCGCATCCCCGACATCAACACCTTCGCCCGGGCCAAGCGTCACGGTCGACGCATCAGACACCTTGCTGACCGACACGCTGCCTTCGATCACGAAAACCGATGTGCTGTCTTGCCTTGCATCCACAACGTAGGTGGTGCCCCGCACAGCAGCGATGGCGTGGGGCGTGCGAATTTGAGTTGGCGCACTGCCGGGCGTAACCTCGATCAGAATTGCGCCGTTCTTCAGCTCGATTGCGCGTGGCGGCGCATCCCCTGCCCGCTCGAAAATGGTAACATCCGTGCCGGGTTCGCGTTCCACCATCAGCGCATCGCCGCAGGTGATCTGTTGCCGGTTGGGACTGGTGAGCGCGGACCACGCGCATGTCTGATCCGCCTGTACCGGCATCGCAGCGATCATCAATCCGATCCATGCCGACGCGAAGGCGATAGTCGGGCGTGCGAGTTTCAATCTGTGGTACATTCGTATTTCCTATAGGCCATTTCAAATCTGTTTACGGACGTGCGAACCCAAAACCCTTTTCGGATTCAAATCCTTTTATCCGTGCAGCCTAGTGCAAAGCGGCCCCGCCAGCCAGTTCAATTCGCGTCATACGAGAAGGGTATCCGCCAGTTGGGCATCTAGAGCGTCTGACGAAATACCTCAAGCATCGAGTATTACGTAACGCGTTGAAATCCATGATTTCAGGAAGCGTTACGTTATTAAGGTTTTTCGCATGACGCCTTTATCAGCATGTCCTTCGAAATCGCAGGCACGGCGTGTATAGATCGCATAGCGCGTGGCCTTGGAGACAGATTTGACCGGATCAGAGAAAAAACCACTGCGCGTTCTGAGCTGGAACGTTTTCAATGAAAACCCGGATCCTGCGCGCATTGCCGAGGCACTGGCGACGCTCAATCCTGACATCGCACTTTTGCAAGAGGCCCTGCCCGCGCATATCGACGAGATCAAAGCCAGTTTTCCGCATGTCAGTGTCGCGCGGGATTATGCGCTGAAAGGTGAGTTATGCCACCTCGTAATCGCAAGCCGGTTTCCCACGAGACGCGAAACCACCCTGTTTCACGCAGATACGTCCAAACCTGCGCCAACCCGTTGGGCGCGCCATGCGGGCTGGGTCGAGTTTCTGGACAGCCTGTCGGTCGATGTGGTGGTCCCCGGCACGCGCCCCTTCAGGGTCGTCAATCTCCACACCAGTGCGGGGGTTTCACCCTCGGTCAGGCAAGCGGAACTGGCCGAAACGCAACGGCATTTCGATCACGAAGGCCCCTGCCTCGTCGCAGGTGATTTCAACAGTTACGCGGTGCCATGGCTCGCGCCGCTTCTGGCCATCCCGTTGCACTATCGTCCCAAGGACTGGCTGATTTTCGAACGCAGAGCGCTGAACGCGTGGTTTCGGCGGCGGGGTTTCGCGCCTGCGCTACATGGGGTCACGTTTCCCAAATTCCGCCTGCAAATGGATCAGGTGTTTACGCGCGATATCATGGTGGAAACCGCGGCCATAGAAAGACGCCTGTGGGGGTCCGACCACAGACCCATCCTGCTCGATATCAGCGTTTGACGGCAGTGCCTCACCCCTCAACCTCACGGCCCAGCCGCCCCTTGAGCATCTGGATCAACATCAACCCCGCCCAGATAAACGCCACCTGATAAAGCACGAAACACACCACACCCAGGATCAGCATCCTGATGGATTGCTGCATTTTCGGCCAACTCAATGGCCAGACTTTCATATCACCAAGTTTGTCACGCAGCGCTGCCTCATCAAGGCCATAGAAATCAATCACGGCCTGCTTTTTATCCGGATCGTCCAGCGCGCGGCTTACCCTGTCACGTGCCTCCTTCGCGGTATCGCGCAGAATGACCGCAAGAACGACCGTGACCATCGACAAAACGATCAGGACGAGAGGGCCGCCAACAAGGGAATTGGGGTCGCGAAAACCGGTCACATCAATCGCTGAGGTAAAGGTTTGGATGTCCCCGAAGAGATCGGCGAAAAAACCAGCGAAACTGTCAACGGAGGGTGTGAACATATCCCTTAAAGCAAGGATGAAGTCCTGAAACAGGAACTGGTAGATGTTTTCAAAATCGGTCTGGCGCAGAAACTCATTTTGGATCCGCATCGCAAAGGCGACCAGAAAACTGATGATGGTGACGTAGATGCAGGGGCGAAAAATCTGCTCAAGGTTCTCAAAACCCATGCGCCCGTTCGGATCCTGCGACGACAGCTTGGGCACCAGCCACAGGTCGAACGCACCGTTTCTGAGCCGTTGAATGGTCAGCGCGAGCGCCAGCACATAGCAATAATAAACCATCAGAAGGCACAGCTCGATCAGCATCACGGCGTATACATAAGCGGAAAACCCCCAGTTCATCGCAAATGAAGGGCTGCGCATATCCGCAGGCGCTGTGATCTGCGTGGCTTGTGCGAAAATCGCTGCGATGGACCAGTCGACCTCCTGCCCGGAGGTATCCTGACACACAGCAGGAATCGTGACCCCCGATGCCGTGAGCAAATCGCCCGTCATCAGCGGCATATGCACCACGCAGTACCAGTCCAGAACAACGACCGTGCCGACCAGCAGCGCGACCACCAACCCCGCAAGCGAAAAACAGGTCCAGATCAACCGCACCATCCGGAACACACCCCGGTTCATCTCACTGGATTGGTCCGTCAGGTCAAAATGCCAGTCGCGGTTACAGAACATCCGGTCCTGGATCATCTGACGGAACGTGCGCTGGAGGTTTTGTACAGAGGTGAAGGCAAAAAAGAAGGCCAAAGGCATCATGATGGACAGGCTGGGCCACCAATTCAGCGCATGACCATAGCCGACCTGTTTCTCAAGGCATTGGTCGCTTCCAACAAGATCGACAGGACAAGGGGCGGCCTCAGCGGTGCCCCTGAGGATGAAATGTGTCACATCTCCAAGGTTCAGAACGTAAACAGCAGCAACGATCGGCACTACGCCAAGAAACAGCGCAATGAACAGAACAACAAAGGGGTCCATCCCCCAGAAACGACGCCCGATCCGCACAAACCATGGCTGTGTGTCAAAGATTTCTTGCAGCGCGTCCATCTGATCCTTGCTCATCTCGCGACCCCCGCGGCACACCTCATCACCGCCCTAGGGCCACAGAAGTCTGAAGCCAGCTTTGCAAGGCTTGCCACGTGCAAGTTCAAAGCAAGCAGCGGCTTGGGCAGAAAGGAACATATTGTCATAGGGTCGGAGCAAAATGTCGTGACATGCAGCTATTGTCTTAGGATTGAAATATTTTCTCGTAATACACCCTGAAGCTTAGCACAGATTTCGATCAGGTGTTTATTTTTTGCCTAAACTACCGGAACATGTCGGAAATTCTTGACGGCTGGGCACGAGGCTTTGATAAACAACTTAGTATTTGAATATAAATTGAGTAATGCAAGACAGCGCAGCTGAATCCATTGCCGAAGAGTTGCTCTACATCACAGGGAAGGCCTTGCTTGAGGCCGATTTTCGGATGTTCAGTGAGTGTTTCAGGCTCCCTCAGATGATGGAGACAGTCGACGGGCGGCGGCTGATCGCGACGGAGTCCGAATTTCTCTATACCTTCAATTCAGTGCGGCGCCATTTGCACAAATGCGGCGTGGTTGATTTCGCCCGAACCGTTGTATCGGCAAAGTTCCTTGACGCCGACACGATCGGATCAACCCATGTCTCCATCCTGCTCGGTGCGGACGGACAAGAACGGGGGCGGCCCTATCCTGTCTATTCCGTGATCCGGCGGCATGGCAATATATGGCAGATTGTCTCGTCTCTTTATGCGATCCTCGACAACCCGGCCTACAACGAAGCCCTTATGGCCACGCCCGGTTTTCATTCCACCGATCACTAAAGCGTCATGCGATGAACCTCGATCACGTGACGCTGCCTAAAATCAAAGATTTCAACGCGTGACATGAGACATGATGTTTCAGGCATTACGTCAGACGCTCTGGGCGAATGTTTGTCGAAGGTGACCACCGGGGGGGCAACGTGACCTTAGAGTGACCGGCAAGGACACGTGCCTCACCCCCTAATCCCACACCATTGTTTGAAACAATCCTGCAGGACTGACCCTGACATATCCCGGACGCTTTTGAGAAAGTTGCGGGACGCTGCCAAAGACTTGTGAGTATCAGACAAATGGCAGGTTTTGACGCGCACCCCACGCGCAGGGAATTCGCCATGGACCGCGCACAATGAAAAAATCCGAAGCTCCGCAAGGAAGCTTCGGCAAACAAGGGTGATTATGATGCGCAGGCTCGCCGCATGGCGCAGAATGGCCACGCAACGCACGCACAAAGTCATGCCGATGTCTAAGGCATGACGCTGTCGTCAGCTTGGCAGCAAAACACCGTCGATGACATGGATGATACCGTTGGACGCCATCACATCCGGCGTGATCACGGTCGCCTTGTTGATCTTGACGCCGTTGCGCCCGTCATAGTGCAGGTCACTGCCTTCGACAGTAGTGACCGAACCGCGTTTGCCAACGATATTGGCAGCCGGAATACGCCCTGCAACGACATGATAAGTCAGAATTTGAACCAGCTTGTCCTTGTTCTCGGGGAGGAGAAGGTCTTCGACCGTACCCGCAGGCAAAGCGGCGAACGCCTCATCTGTCGGTGCAAAGACGGTGAAAGGACCGGGTGATTTCAACGTATCGACAAGATCTGCGGCCTGCACTGCGGCAACAAGCGTTGTGAACGATCCGGCAGCCACGGCAGTATCCACGATATCGGGTGTCCTGCCAGTGGCCATACCGCAAGCCGATAGCCCTGCGAGCCCTGCAAATCCAAGCCCTGCCTTGAGCGCCCCGCGCCGTGAAATCAAATGTGCCATTCGTCGTTTCCTTTCATTCCCGCTGCTTTCAGCTTTTCGTGTGTATTTTTCACACGTGGATAGATAACGCGCTCAAACCATCAGTCAATAAACTTGTGGAATTTTTTTACACAAAGTAGGATGGCCTTATGAATGCGACCGGATCAGATGGGTTTTTATTGCTGCTCAAAGGGCTGATGCGCCCGCTTGTGCGCACGATGATCAACCGTGGCATCACGGCCCCCGCCTTTTATAAACTGCTCAAGACAGTGTATGTTGACGTCGCCTATGAAGAGTTTCGCCTTGACGGTACGGCCCCGACAGACAGCCGCGTCACGCTTTTGACCGGAGTGCATCGACGCGATGTGCGCGCGATTTTGTCAAACGAGGACGACGCGTGGAAAACCGCGCGCGGCAAATCCGCGGCCTTTGCGACAGTGCTGAGCCAGTGGATGACACGACCCGAGTATCAGGACGACGCCGGCCACCCCATGGGCCTGCCCAGGACATCCGATGACAGTCCAAATTTCGAAACCCTCGTGCGCGAGATAAACACGGACATCCGACCGCGCACGATCCTTGATGAACTTATGCGTCAGGAACTGGTCCATGAAAGCGATGATGGCCTGTTGCGGATAAGTGATGGCGCGTTTAGCGGGCCTGTATCGGATCACGACAAGCTGGTATTTTTTGCCTCCAATGTCGGTGACCACCTCGCGGCGGCCTCGCAAAACCTGCTGTCGGAGGACGCGCCCTTTCTGGAGCGGGCGGTGTTTTACAATCGCTTGTCGCCCGGATCAGTGGACCAGATTGAACAACACGCCGGACAGTTGGCGCAGAACATGCTGGAAACGCTCAATGCGCAAAGCAGTCGACTGCAGCAGGCCGATCAGAACGAGACAGAGCCAAAGGAACGGTATCGCCTCGGCGTTTATTTTTACCGGGAATCGACAAACGCCGGTCTCGACAGAGCAAAGGACGAAACAGGTGAAACAGAAAACTAGAAGGGACATGCTTTCGCTTCTGGGTTCAACGGTTCTGTTGGCCTCTTGCGCTCCGGCTGTGGTGACGCGTTCCAGCAATGATCCGTTCGAAGGTGGTATCGGCGGCACGGGTATTGTGGGCGTTCTCACCGGTTTTGGCAGCCTGCGGATCAACGGCGTCACGGTCGATGTAACCCGCACGACCAGATACTCCACCAGCTTTGGGGCAACCGCCGTGGAGGCGTTGAAGCCGGGCATGTCTCTGACAATTTATGCACAGCGACGTGGTGACGGGCTTGTGGCAAAAGACGTCTTTGTCGACCACCTTTTGATCGGCACGTTGCGCGGACATCCGGGTGATTTGCGTGTGAACGGCATCTCTTTGCAAGCGCCCGACACTGCGCAGACGCTAATCGGCACCCGTGTCGCTGTCAGCGGCGTGTGGTCCACAACCGGCGTCATTGCCAGCCGGATTGATCCAACAGCGCTGGACAAGGACCTGATCGCGGGCACGCTCACCCGTCTGGACGATGGCCATAACGGAATCGGCGGGCTACGCCTTGATGCGCAGGGGGTCAGGCTCGCCACAGGGCAATATGCGGCGGTTTTGGGGTCTTCCGATGCTGACGGCTTTCGGGTCCAGAGCATTGCTAACGGGCGTTTCGCCCGCGCGCGCGACCTGCGCAACCTGTCTGTTGAGGGGTATCTTGAACCCATAGATACGCAACCCGGCTTCCGGATTGCGGGGCTCGGTCACAGTTTTGCCCGCGATCTGTCACTTGCGGCCATCGGGGCGCGGCGCGCGGTGTATTTTGGACGCTACGATGGTCTGTTCGGGGCGTCCAAAGGATATGTCCTGCCCGAGGACAGTGCTGCACGGCGCGCGATTCTGAACCGGGGTATTTCTGACGGCTTCGAGGGGCCGGTTATTGAGGTGTGATCGCGCAGACCTTGGGAGTTTCATCAGCTGCCAAGCGGTCCCATCAACAAATGGTGACGACGCACCGGACCCGGTTGCTGTATCCGGGCAAGACCGCCACACTTCGCGGGGTATACATGGCATGTGCGCCAGTAACCCCATGTAACGGACAAAGACACGCAAAAGGAAATACAATGACCAAACCAATCCCGGGCACCGCCGTTGCACAGATGACACTGCCAACCGTCGATGGCGGCACCATCACGCTGGGTCAGCCCAAGGAGCGTTGGAGCATGCTGTTCATCTATCGCGGACGTCACTGCCCCCGGTGCAAGCGGTTCCTCAACAAGCTGAACGCGGTGTTGCCGGCCTGGACCGACCGAATGGATGTGGCCGTTGTTTCTGCGGATACCCGGCAAAAAGCGCTGGAGGATCAGAAAGAATTCGGCTGGAACTTCGAACTGGGTTTCGATTTGAGCGAGGATCAGATGCGCGCCCTGGGCCTGTATGTCTCGGAGCCGCTGTCAGGGACCGAAACCGACCGTGTCTTCGCGGAGCCGGGCGCGTTTGCAATCCGGCCCGACGGCACCCTCATGCTGGTTGAAATTTCCAACGGCCCCGCTGCGCGCCCGGATCTCGAAGAATTGCTGGATGGGATGATCTTCAACATCGAAAACGACCGGCCCGTGCGGGGTACGGCCTGATCCAAAACCACCGAAGCGCACTTCTGTGTGATTGGCGTTTCTGCCCATTCCACAATTGATTTAGCCGGTGTAAATTATTTGCGTCTACACCGGCGCAGAGCTTTCATCAGGGGATATTGATAAATGCTGACACGGCGACATTTTCTGCAGACATCCGCGGCGTTGTTTTCGACGTCCGTCTTGGGGGCGGGCACCGCTGCATCGGCAAGCAGCAACTGGGCCGTGTGGGATGCACGGGTCACGCCCGCGAATTACGACCCGGCCACGACGAACCCATGGGGGTTGCATCCGCGCTTCTTGCCCGTTCGGGTTGAAGCAAACAGCGGGCTTGTTCCCGGTGACATCCATGTTGATGCGGTTGCGCGCTATTTGTACCACGTGCAGGGCGATGGCACCGCCATGCGATACGGTGTCGCGATTGCGCGCGGCAATCTGTATGAACCGGGTGTCTTTACCATCCGGCGCAAGGCGCGCTGGCCGAAATGGACACCGACCGCCGAGAT
Source organism: Roseobacter denitrificans OCh 114 (assembly GCF_000014045.1). NCBI lineage: Bacteria > Pseudomonadati > Pseudomonadota > Alphaproteobacteria > Rhodobacterales > Roseobacteraceae > Roseobacter > Roseobacter denitrificans. Next base: position 478,668 of record NC_008209.1, on the reverse strand, counting down.
GATCCGCCGAGATCCCGAGCTTTATACCGAATTTGCCGATGGCATGCCGGGCGGGCCGGACAATCCGCTCGGCGCGCGGGCGCTCTATTTATACGAGGGCAACCGCGACACCTACCTCAGAATTCACGGCACCCCATCACCCCGATCCATCGGCAGCCGGGCCAGTTCGGGCTGCGTGCGGATGGTGATGGCGCATATCATCGGGCTTTACGACGAGGTCACACCCGGCGCTACTGCGCATCTCTACCCTGCGGAAAGCTATGTAACGGCCAACAGCTAAGGCAACCTGAGATACATGAAACAAATGGCACACCGCCAAGGTTTCAAAGCGTCATGCGAAACACCTGAATCACGTAACGCTGCCTGAAATCAATGATTTCAACGTGTTACGTGTGAATCGATGTTTCAGGTGTTTCGTCAGACGCTCTAGGTCTGCGGCCGGGTGCAAATGGGCCGTCCCTCTGCTGTGCGCAGCGGCAACATCGTCGTCTCGACCGGGCCGGTATGCCGATACCAATAGCAGCCGTCATCCTCTTTCAGTTGAACAGCAGTCAAATCCTGATTTGGCGCGGCCATCGCCACGATCTCTTCGGGCAGGTTTCGGATAAACCCGGCATTCCCGCCCGTTGTGGCGGTGCAGGCTCCAAGACCCCACACAGCAATAATCATCAAAATCAGCCTGCTTTTCATTGCGTTTTCCTGTAAACGTTCCACGAGCAGAGTACCCGCCCGACATCAGACTACCAGCCAAAATCAAGACACTTGCCTACCAAGGGCCATTTTGACACAAAATTAGTTAATTTTGAATTGTCGGCCTGCCTGACACAATGACACCGTGCGCTAAAGGGTGCGCCACGCAAGGCCAAGACCGTCATCTTTGAAACGAGCGCCCAAGCTGTCCAGCACCGACGTCAAGTCCCCGACGCATGTCGCATCCGCGCCCGATGCACGGTTTTCTAAGGCAAAGGGCGCAGCGTACCTCTTTCGATGATGTCGCATGCAAAAAGCCGCGCCTCAGGCTGGTGGTCCGGCTTCTCCAGCAGCGCCATGACCAAATCAATCGAACTGTCGATAATCTGCGGTATAGGCTGGCGAATCGTTGTGAGATTGATGTTCTGCCAGCGCGACATCTCCATGTCGTTCAGACCGATAATTCCGATATCCTCCGGGACCCGCAGACCCGCTTCGCGGATGGCGCTCAATGCGCCGATGGACAAAACATCGTCACCGCAGAAATACGCATCCGCAGGGGTGTTTCGCAGCAAGGAGAGCATCTCGTTGCGCCCCGCGTCAAAGGAATATGCGGTGGCAAAACTGTCTGACACGGTGACATCATCCACAGCCTCGATCACTTCCAGAAAGCCCGTGCGGCGATCCACGGTCGAGGTGGCATCGGCTGGGCCACCGAGGAATCCGAGACGATTGTAACCGCGCGCGATCAGGGTACGCGCCGCCATGCGCCCACACTCGATATTGTCGATACCAACAACATGCACGCGCGGCGCATGGGCGAATTTTCCAAAGGAATGCACAACAGGTATCCGCGACGTCTGAAAGGCCAGCGGGAATTCCTGCGACAGCGTGGAGGAGGCCACAATCACCCCATCAACCGAGTATTGCTGCAAAAGCCGCAGCGAATTTTCCGGGTCCGTTTCATCGGTGAGATTGACCAGCAGCGGGCGCAGGCCGCGATCCTGAAGGCACCGGGTGAAGAGGTCAAATACCTCCAGAAACACCGGGTTGTGAAAGTTGTTCGAGATCAGACCGATCAGCTTCGTGCGCCCCGTGGTCAGGGAAGAGGCCAACGCGTTCGGGCGATAACCCAGATCATCGGCGGCCTTCTCAACCTTGGCCCGCGTTTTCGGCGAAACAGAGGCGCCCGCCGTAAATGTGCGCGACACCGCAGAGCGCGATACACCCGCACGTTCGGCCACATCCTTTAAAGTAACGGTCATTCCAGCCTTTCACACTCAGCAGCACAACGTGATCTGAACACAGGATTTGATTTCTTGCAACCGGTTGCAATAATACCGAACCTGTGCTTTCTTCCTGCCGAAGGCGTAGGAAAACGTCCTTTGCTAAGGCTCAAAATTGCCAGTTCTGGGAGGAACAATGAAACATTTCTTGAAATCTACACTTGCGGCGGCGGCTCTGGCCATTGCGACGCCCGCACTCGCGACCGATATCATCGTCGTCAGCCACGGTCAGGCCTCTGATCCGTTTTGGTCCGTTGTCAAAAACGGTGTCGAAAAAGCCGCTGCCGATACGGGTGCGAATGTTGAATATCGCGCTCCGGAGACATTCGACATGGTGGCGATGAGCCAGTTGATCGACGCGGCGGTGAATCAGGAACCCGATGGCCTCGTGGTGTCGATCCCTGATGCGGACGCGCTTGGGCCCTCGATCGAAAAAGCCGTTGCGGCGGGGATCGCCGTGATCTCCATGAACTCCGGCTCGAATGTGTCCAAAGGGCTGGGCGCGCTGCTGCACGTCGGTCAGGAAGAGTTTGACGCAGGCAAGGCCGCCGGCGAAAAGATGGCAGAAATGGGCGGCACCAAGGCGCTTTGCATCAACCACGAAGTTGGCAACGTGTCGCTCGATGATCGTTGTGCCGGATTTGCCGAAGGTTTCGGTGGCGAAGTCATCGTTCTGCCGACCACGAACGATCCGTCAGAGATCGAAGCGAAGGTGAAAGCCTCGCTTGATTCCGATGAATCCATCGACACGGTAATGGCACTGGGCGCATCCCTGGCCGGTGAACCCGCAGTCGCGGCCGTCAAAGCCGTTGGCGGTGAAGGGTCGATCCGTGTTGGATCGTTCGATCTGTCCGCCGGCTTCCTTGAGTCCGTCTCGGCAGGCGAAGCGGCCTTTGCCATTGACCAGCAACAGTACCTGCAAGGCTATCTGCCGGTCGCGTTTCTGGCGCTGCACGCGCAATACGGTCTGGTGCCGGGCGGCAACGTCCCATCGGGCCCGAACCTGATCACCGCTGACAAAGCCGCGCAGGTGGTCGAACTGTCTGCGAAGGGCATTCGCTGAACGCAACTGAGGCGGGGCCCATCGAGGCCCCGCTTTTTCCATAGGTTTTTCGGGAGGGAAAAATGCCCACAGATGCCGCCGTTGACGAGCGCATAAAGGAAGAGCCGTTCTTTTCGCGCATGATGAAACGTCCCGAACTCGGTGCGATTGCCGGGGTCATTCTGGTCACGGTGTTTTTCCTGATTACGGCTGACCCTGCGATGTTCACGCTTGCGGGCTTCATGAACTTCATGTCCCCCGCAGCCCAGCTTGGCATCCTCGCCATTGGCGCGGCTCTGCTGATGGTGGGCGGTGAGTTTGACCTGTCTGTCGGTTCGATGGTTGCCTTTACGGGTCTGTTTTTCGGGGCCTGTGTCGTGACCTTCGGGCTGCCGCTGATCATCGCCATTCCGGCCACGTTGATCTTTGCCGCCGCCGTGGGCGCATGCAACGGACAGATCGTTCTGGCAACCGGGCTGCCCTCCTTCATCGTGACACTGGCGTTTCTGTTTATCTTTCGCGGGCTCTCGCTGGTCGGTCTGAAGTGGGCGACCGATGGGTCCACCCAATTGCGCGGTGTGCGCGATGCGACCGAAAACGACTGGCTGACGCCGATCTTTTCGGGCGACGCCTTTCCCGGCTTTTTCACCAAGCTGGCGGAGATGGGCATGATCGACACCTTCCGCAACGGTACGCCCAAAGTCACCGGTATCCCGGTTGAGATCATCTGGTTTGTCATCATCGCCCTGCTGGCGACATATGTGCTGCAAAAGACACCTTTCGGAAACTGGATATTTGCATCCGGCGGGGATGCCAATGCGGCTTCCAATTCCGGCGTCCCGGTCAAGCGGGTCAAGCTGATCCTGTTCATGGTCACTGCAACCTGCGCGGCGCTCGTGGCCATCATCACCGTGCTGGACAGCGGGTCGACCGACGCGCGGCGCGGCTTCCAGAAGGAATTCGAGGCGATCATCGCCGCTGTCATCGGGGGCTGTTTGCTGACGGGCGGGTATGGTTCGGCCATTGGCGCCTTCTTCGGGGCGATCATCTTTGGCATGGTGCTGATTGGGTTGACCTACACGGATATCGATCAGGATTGGTATCTGGTATTCCTCGGCGGGATGCTGTTGGTTGCGGTTCTGTTCAACAACATGATCCGCAAACGCGTCACGGGAGAGCGTTGATATGAATACGCAAGCCTCCCCCGCGCCCATCGTGCAGATGGAAGAGATCGAAAAACACTTCGGCAACGTGATTGCTCTTGCGGGGGTGTCCTTTGACATCACACCCGGGGAATGCCACTGCCTGCTGGGCGACAATGGTGCCGGCAAATCGACCTTCATCAAGACCATGTCCGGCGTTCACAAACCCACCAAAGGCCGGATCATGTTCGAAGGGTCGGAAATGAGCTTTGCCAGCCCGCGTGATTCGATGGAGGCAGGGATCGCAACCGTCTATCAGGATCTTGCGATGATCCCCCTGATGTCCGTGACGCGGAATTTCTTCATGGGGCGGGAGCCGACGAAAGGCTCCGGGCTGTTCAAGCGCTTTGACACAGATGCAGCCAATGACATCACCATGGCGGAGATGAAAAAGATGGGCATCAACCTGCGCGCACCTGATCAGGCGGTGGGCACCCTGTCGGGCGGGGAACGCCAGACGGTGGCGATTGCCCGTGCGGTCTATTTCGGAGCCAAGGTACTGATCCTTGATGAACCCACATCCGCGCTCGGGGTGCGTCAGACATCCAATGTTCTGGCGACCATCGACCGCGTGCGCAAAGACGGGATCGGTGTGGTCTTCATCACCCACAACGTCCGTCATGCCATGGCGGTCGGTGATCGTTTCACGGTGCTGAACCGGGGCAAGACTCTCGGTACGGCAAAGAGGGGCGACATCACGGCGGATGAGTTGCAGGATCTGATGGCGGGCGGTCAGGAGATGGCCAAACTCGAAGGATCGCTTGGCGGCACGGTATGAGCACGCTGCTTCACAAACCAACGGGCCGTTCCGGAAAGGTGCATGACATCACGCCGGAACGCGCGGGCTGGGGCTATGTTGGCTTTGGTCTTTACCACCTGTCTCGCGGGGAGACTGCGGCAGAGGAAACGGGTGATCGGGAAGTTATTATCGTCCTGGTCGAAGGCAAAGCCCGCCTCTCTGTCGCGGGGTCCGCTTTTGGTGAAATGGGCGCGCGGATGTCGGTGTTCGACCGTACGCCACCGCATTGTCTTTATGTGCCGGGCCAAATTAACTGGACCGCCACAGCCACAACCGACTGCGTGGTGGCCATCTGCAGCGCGCCTTGTATCGAGGACTATCCGGCGGCGCGCCTGGGACCTGAGGGGATTGAACTCACCCCGCGCGGCAAGGGCCAGAACACACGGTACATCAACAACATCGCCATGGAAGGGCGTGACGTTGCCTCCAGCCTTCTGGTCACCGAAGTCTTCACCCCGGCGGGCAACTGGTCGTCCTATCCCAGCCACCGCCATGACGAAGACGACTATCCCCGCATGACCTACCTCGAAGAGACCTATTACCACCGCCTGAACCCCGCACAGGGATTTGGCGTGCAGCGGGTCTATACCGACGACCGCAGCCTCGATGAAACCATGGCTGTCAGCGATGGCGATGTGGTCTGTGTGCCGCGCGGGCACCATCCCTGCGGTGCGCCCTATGGCTATGACATGTATTACCTGAACGTGATGGCAGGCCCATTGCGCAAGTGGCGGTTCGAGAATGATCCGGACCATGACTGGATCGCGCAAAGGGACGCCGACGACTGAAAAGCGAGCCGAGCGATGAACAAGACGCCCAAAGATGCCGCCGGTTTTTATACTGAGGCGGGTTGTGACCTCAGCGATTTCGTCGCGCTGACGCGCCAGCAGACCGCGCCTGAAACGGTGCCGATGGCCGCTGAGGTATCGCACAAAATCCCCGTTTATGACATGGCGCAACGGCGCGACATGTTGGAAAAGCCACTGACGCGCCGTGCGTTGATGGCGGAATGGGCACAGGTTTTACAGCATGGGGCCGGGGTGTTTGTTTTACGCCATGCCTATGCCGACACATCGGTGATTGACGCAGCGACCGCACTTTATGACCGCATCATTGCGGATGAAAAAGTCGCAAAAGGGACTGCGGCGGATCACTTCGCGGCCGCAGGGTCCAATGATCGGATATGGAATTCGCTGCAAAAGCTCTGCGAGGCGGACCCGGATGTCTTTGTGCGGTATTTTGCGAACCCCACGATTGATGCCGCCTGCGAAGCGTGGCTGGGTCCGAACTATCAAATGACCGCACAAGTCAACGTCGTGCACCCCGGCGGGTCGGCACAACAGGCCCATCGCGATTACCATCTGGGCTTTCAGACAACACAGGCCTGCGCCGCCTACCCGGCCCATGTGCATGACCTGTCCCCGTTGATGACACTGCAGGGCGGCATCGCACATGGGGCGACCCCATTGGAAAGCGGGCCGACCAAGCTGCTGCCCTTTTCGCAGCGCTACCGTCCGGGCTATACCGCCTGGCGGCGCGATGATTTCCGCAGCTATTTCGAAGAGCACCATGTGCAATTGCCGCTGGAAAAAGGGGATGCGCTGTTTTTCAACCCGGCCCTGTTTCACGCCGCCGGGTCCAACAGCAGCCGGGACATCCACCGCATGGTGAACCTCCTGCAGGTGTCATCGCCGTTCGGACGCGCAATGGAAACGGTTGACCGCACAAAGACGAGCTTGCTTGCCTTCGGGTCCTTGAAAGACCTGCCGTTGGCGGATGCTGAATTACATGCGGCAATCGCAGCCACCGCCGAAGGCTACCCCTTTCCCACAAATCTGGACAATGACCCGCCCGTTGGCGGGCTGGCACCGCCAAGCCAGCAGGATGTCCTCAAAACGGCGATTGCGGAAAGCTGGGATCAACCGCGGTTAGAGGCAGCGCTCAAGGCGCAAGAGGCGCGAAAAACGGCCTGACGTACGGGTCCGCGTGCCGGCTATCAAACATCGGTAAATCCGGCCAAAACCGCCGCTGACCCGTCAAATGGCAGGCGACCCTGGCGCGGGGTTCTATCAGCATGGGCTGGTCTGGCCGCGCGTCACTGCATCTTAAGGCCAATGGCATCCAGGTCACATGTATTGCCATTTGGCATTAGTCTGTGTATAAGATGCCAATGAGGTGTTGATATGTCGTTGCAGCCACTTGAAACAAAAGCACAGGAATTCGCGCCACAGCCGATCACTGCTGAGGAAGGGGCCGCCATGTTGCGCGCCGTTCTGCGCTTGTTTGGCAAATGGGCGATCACGGATGAAGACGCGGCAACGCTGCTGGACCTGCCTGTGCGCACCTACCGCCGCTGGAAGGCGGGGCAGCCAGGCCGGTTGGGCCGCGATACAAAGGCGCGGCTTTCCAACATCCTCGGCATTCACAAGGCACTCCGCATTATTTTTCGGGACACGGAAAGGGTTTATGCGTGGGTCAAGGCCCCGAACACAGCCTTCGGTGGACACTCTGCGCTGGAGATCATGCGGGGGGGCGAGTTGACGGATTTGATGCGCGTGCGCCGCTATCTGGATGCGGAGAGAGGTGCTTGGTAGAGCCGGCCATCACGCGTGTTGACTGGCCGCGCGGCGTGCGCATCATCCGCAGCACCTATCCCCCCATCGACCTGTTCGAAGACATCGCAGACCCCGAAGACTGGCCGCTGCTGATTTCGGCTGAGCAAAAGACAAACCCCAGGCTGATGGAAAGCATCGGCACCCTTGACCTTATTCCGCCGGACAGGCGTGTTGGGGGACCCGGTGCCAGCTATCTGATGGCCCCGTTCACGCACAGCAGTCCCGACCGCCCAAGCCGGTTTTCCGATGGCAAGCTGGGCGTGCTTTACATCGCCAGCGATTTTGAAACAGCGGTCCATGAAACGGCCTACCATCATGCGGCTTTCATGTTGGCCACGGGCGAACCCCCGGGCTGGACCTCCCAGTTTCGGGAATTGTTCATTGGCGTGCATGCGGACCTGCACGACATTCGCACCGTGAACGACGCGATCGCGCCCCTGTTGCATCCTGATGATTACCTGCCCGCACAGAATTTTGCCGCGCAACTGAGGACGTCAGGCAGTCAGGGGATCGTCTATCCCAGTGTGCGCGGTGACGGGGAATGCGTCGGCCTGTTCTATCCTGACCTCGCCCATTCACCCGTTCAGGGACGTCACCTTGATTATCACTGGAACGGCGACTGCGTCGATCTGGTCCGCGATGCGGGCAGTGGTGACGTCTTTCGCATAATAAGATAAGTCATGCGCTCCCATGGCCGGACGTTTGAGACAAGCACTGGCAGGGACATCTGAATTTCAGCAAGGAACTGCTGAAATTGCGGGCCGACACGCATGAAACCTGCCTGAAACTGCCGGGATTTCAACCTGCCAAGCAATAATCCGCCCCTTGGGAAATGCATGGGTTTGCCAAAACAGAATTCCCGTATTACGGGAACTCGCATCCATAAAACAAATTGACGCTTGGTCTTGTCAAAGGACGCAAGCGCGCGTGCATGCAGGGAGAACAACAATGGCAATCGCAGTGACCGGCACAGACTTCAGGGATACAGCGCGCATCGGCAGCGGCGCGCAGGTCGTTGAATTGGGTGCCGGAGACGACCGCATCATTACCTATGGCGATAGCGGCGAACCTGATCCGGCGCAAACAACTGGGGCGCAGGGGCGCGTGACGCCGCCGAATGCACAACCCGGCAACGATATTCTGACCGGCGGTGCCGGCGCTGACCTGTTCGAATTCAGAGCCTTGCTGAATGCCACACCGGAAGTGATCACCGCCCACAGCCGACCCTCAGGTCAGGTGGATTGGGCCGGGGTCGCGGGCGAAAACGACGATGTGCATGACCATTGGGTCGAGAGCTTTGGCCTTGATACCATCACCGACTACAGCAGGGCCGAAGGGGACCAGATCAAGATCACCGGCCATACGATGACGCTGGAGAGTATTACCTATGGCGCAGATGCAGGCGGTTCCTATTCGCTGATCACGTTGTTCAGCCAGCAAGGCAATGGCGCAGCGGGTGGGGCCAATACAGCAACCGGCGCCCATGACGAGGACCCTCTGGGTCAGATCAAGGTCTATGGCGATCGCGTTTTCCGCGGGGATCTCGATATTGAACGCACCAATGACGGCATTGATCGGCTGACCCATACCGACAGTGTTTTTGCGCCTCTGAACGCGGGCGTGACCCGGGTTGTGGCGAGCAATACCGACGACACCAACTATACGGGTTCCGCATTTAAACAGGTGGACCGCGTGACCATCGGTGAGGGCTCGCAGGTCGTGGATACCGGCGGCGGAAATGACGTGATCTTCAGCTTTTCCGACGGGGGTGAGCCTGACCCGGCACAGACAAATGGGGCGGCCGGGCGGGTGACCCCAGCGATTGGCGCGGGGCAGTCAAACGACGTGATCTCCGGTGGTCAGGGGCAGGATACCTTTGCCTTTCGGCTGCTGCTGAACGCCAAGGACGATGTGCTGGACGCTTATACCCGCGCGGATGGCTCCGTGAATTGGCGCGGGGTCGCGGGCGAGAACGACAATGTGCACGACCACTGGGTTGAGGGGATCGGCAAGGATGTGATCCTTGATTTCTCGGATCAGGATGGGGACAGCATTAATATTCGCGGCCATACGGTCGAGGTCGCGGCGATCACCTACGGCGCTGACACGCTTGGCGATTTCAGCCTGATCACCCTGCGCTCCCAACAGGGCGACGGGCGCGCAGGTGGGATCAACACTGCAACCGGCGCCCATGATGAAGACCCCTTGGGCACAATCAAGGTCTATGGCGACAAGGTGACGATGCAGGACATCACCGTCAGGGCAAATGTGTTCTATGGCATCGACGCGCTTGAGGATATCAAAGCCTCCGAACGCGACGGGTTTGCGGATAACTCCACGCCAGACCTGGCAAATCCGCTGTGGGGGCTGGACAGCCCATGGACCATCAACAGCACATTCACCGGCACACAGCACAGCAATCAATTTCACGCCGGGAGCGGGACGCAAACCGTTCTGGCAGGCGACGGAAATGATCGGATCATCTCATACGGCGATGCAGGCGAACCCGACCCGGCACAGACAGTTGGCAGCGCAGGTCGCGCGAACCCGAAACTGGGCAGCGGCGCGTCGGATGACTATCTCACCGGGGGTGGGGGTGCTGACCGTTTCGAGTTTCACGCGCTGCTGAACGCGACCGCAGAGGTCATCGCACAGCACACGTCAGTGACCGGACACATCGACTGGCGGGGCGTGACGGGTGAAAACGATAACGTGCATGACCATTGGGTGGAAGGGTTTGGTCGCGATACCATCCTGGATTTCTCCAGGAGCGAAGGCGACACCATTCTGATACGCGGGCACACGGTTGAGCTGGACAGCATTACCTATGGGCAGGACGCGCGCGGCAGCTTTTCGACCCTCACCGTGATCAGCCAGCAGGGCAACGGCGGTGCAGCAGGTGCCAACACGGCCACCGGCGCGCATGACGAAGACCCCCTTGGCACCATCAAGGTTTACGGAGATCGCGTGACCCAATCGGACGTCACTGTCCAGCGTGACGGTATTTTTGACGGCGGTGAGCGCCTGACGATGGCTGACCGGCTGCTGGAGTACAACGGTGGCGCGCAAAACTTCCAAAGTGCGCGGCATCAGGAAGTGATCATCACAGCACCGACGGATATCAAGACGGTTGACCGGGTCGAGACAGGCTCCGGCGCGCAACAGGTTTACGCGGGATCCGGCAATGACGTGATCCGGATTTACGCCGATGGTGGCGAACCCGTCCCGGCACAAACAGGCGGTGCAGGGCGCGTCACAATCCCGGTGGCCCCTGCCCTGTCCAGGGATGTGGTGAGCGGCGGGCAAGGCAGCGACACGTTCATCTTCAACTACCTGCTGGATGCCACGGATGTTGTTCTGGCCCGCCACACGCGGGACGATGGCACCATCAACTGGCGGGCCGTGGCGGGTGAAAACGACGCCTTGCACGACCATTGGGTCACAAGCGGTGGCAATGACGTGTTGCTGGATTACTCAAAGCAGGATGGTGACGCGATCGAACTGCGCGGCCACACGGTCGAACTTGCGCGCATCACCTACGGCGAGGATGGCGGCGGTGACTTTTCAATGCTGCACGTCCGCTCACAACAAGGGCCCGGCGGCGGCGCACATGACGAAGACCTGCTGGGCACCGTCAAGGTTTACGGTGACAAGGTCACCAAATCCGATGTCAAAGTGACCGCCAAGGGCGTGTTCGATGGGGTCGATCTCTTTGAACCGATCCCAAACCAGCCCAACCACGTGGTCGGCAACGACGGTGCAAACAAGCTGTCGGGCACCGGAAATGCCGATAACATCCATGGCAAAAGAGGCAGCGATTTCATCACCGGGGGGGATGGGAATGATTTTATCTTTGGCGGTGCCCAGAACGATAGGCTGTTTGGCGGGAACGGCAACGACTGGATCGAGGGTGGACAGGGTATGGACGCCTTGTTTGGAAAGCTGGGGATAGACACGCTTGTGTCAACCAATGGCCGTGACGACATGACCGGCGGGGGCGGGTCCGATACGTTCATGTTCATGGAAACGTCACGCGGTGGGCAAATTCTCGACTGGGAAGATGGCGCGGACACGATAGACTTTTCGCGCATGGACGCTGTTCAAAGCCTCGGCGATCTCAAGTGGGACCGGCTCTCTGACAGTTCCATTCGAATTGAGTTCACCAATGACGCTGGCGTTGACAGTGGCGTCACTGTTTTCAGCACGAACAATTTCTCCCTGACCGCAGAGGATTTTGCGTTCTAGAGCGTCTGACGAATCATCTGAAACCTAAAGTATCACGTAACGCATTGAAATATTTGATTTCAGGCGGCGTTACGTGATTCTGGTTTTTTTGCATGACGCTTTAGAGTGATCGACCCTGCGGTGGTTCCGGGGCTGAAATGTCATGCGCGGTCATGTGAATTCATCGGCATGTGCCACTTGATCTGTTCGCATATTTGCCTTGATGGCCGTTTTCGCCGCGTCATAATCGGCGAGCTGGTCGTTGATAAATGCATCATCAAAAACCGCAGGCGTCGCAGCACCGGGTGTTTCCAGTTTAAGCGCCTTAGACCGGATGCGGTTCAGGATATTCACGGCCTTGGCGAGATCGGTCCACTTGCCTGCGGATATCCTGAAATCGTTACGCGTCGCGGCTGCACCGTTGTTTGTCCATTTGCTCCATTGTGCCGCAAGCTGGTCGGCGCCAGCGGTAATATGGGTCTTCAATTGCGAGAACTTGATAGAAGTAAATGGCAGATCGCCGCCCGGGTTGACGGTGGGAATCGCGAATAATGTGTTTTTCACCCCTTCATGAAAGCGCACCACGTCGTCAAAGGTCGGACCTTCTCCATCGGGATCATAGGTCAGCATCAAATTGTCAAAATTCGCACCAGCCGCCAGCTCAAGATCTGCATTGAACGCGCTGACGATTTGGTTGGCCTTAAGCTTGTTTTGCGCAAGATCCTCATTGCTTACGGCACCAATAGTCCATATCTGACTGGCTTTGTGATGCTTCACAAGATAGTTCTTGATCGGTGAATTCACCAAAGCCGCCGTCATGAAACCCGATGTGATCGTAAAGTGGTAATCCGGCGTAACGGCATTCTGCGCATTCAGGGCACCATGGGTCAGACCCCCGGCATTGATGAGACCGGCGCCTGCCATTTTGATTTTCTTTGTCAGGTGGACCGGCGCGTATTTCCCGCCGTGGGACCTGCCGGGTTCCAGAAAGGCCAGAGTTTCCGGAGCACCGCTTTGATCGGCGCTTACGGTCTGATCCCCAAGCTTTGTGCTGACGCGGTCACGTTGCAGAACGGGCTGAGATGACACGTGCCGTTGTGCGACCGGCTGTCTCGTGGTTGGAAATCGGGAAGCTGCGCCGTGGTTGGCGCGCGCTTGCAGCATCTCAAGACGCGACACTGGCAGGCTGGAATTGGCCCGGCCTTGCAGGGCTGGCAATGCGGACGGTGCCACGCATCCATTCTCACCGCCCGATTTGGAAGGTGTCCGCTTCGTCAGTTGCAGGGTGGCTTTTTGCGTATCTCTTACAGTCGCATGCATTTGACGTTCATTATGCGCCCGCCGTAATACAACGCAAGCATCAAGTTATGGTTGAGTGACCTCAAGGGTTTGCATGTCAGAGCAGAAAACCGGCGTGGGAATCCTAACAAAACCTAAAACCTTCGGGCGTTCGCATAAGCGGGCGGCAAGGCTTTTGAGGAAGGATGCAGGCTGTTCAAACCTTTCTAATGGGAATTCACATGGCCGATATCTCAAGCAGCTTGTCAATGCCGTTCATCCAGCCAAGCCAAGCCCAAAAGCACGTTACCCATAATGAAGCGCTGCGTATTCTTGATGTCGTAACGCAACTGGGCGTCGCGGCCGATGATCAGACAACACCGCCAACATCGCCGGCAGATGGGACGCGGTACATCATTGATGCAGGCGGGGTGAATGAATGGGCCAATCACGAAGGCGAAGTAGCCCTGTTTGAAAACGGAGTCTGGCGCTTCTTTGTCCCGCGCGCGGGGTGGCGCGCCTATGTGATCAACCGCGATGCGCTGGTGGTTTATGACGGCGCGGAGTGGATCGATCTGGACAGTCCGGAACTGGAAGAAATCGAAACCTTCGGGCTGGGCATGAATTCGCTTCCCGACACACCGTTTTCCGCCAAACTGAATGCCACGCTCTGGACCGCTCTTTACCGGGCGGATGGGGGCAATGGCAGCCTTTTGAAAACACTCAACAAGGAAGCCAGTGCCGATGACAACGGCTTTGTCTTTCAACAGGATTTTCAGACCCGCGCATTGCTGGGCCTGTTTGGATCGGACAATCTGCGGCTGGCCACCACGCCGGATGGCACCAACTTTGTGGATGCCCTGATCGCGGATAACGCCACTGGCATCGTTGATCAGCCGCGCCTGCCCCGTTTCAAAGGTGTGACGAATTTTGACAACTTCTGCCCTGCCGGAACATGGACCAAGATTGCCATCAACGATCTGGAATACAATGAACAGGCCGTGTTTGACGCTGCAACCAATCAGTTCATCGTGCCGGTGGATGGCACCTATCAACTCGGGGCCTTGCTGACGTTCAAGGCCGATTCCAGCACCGCGGCCCGCATGGGCGCGCAATTGCTGATTAATGGTGTCACCCCCATCTCAGGGTCGCAGGTTGAAAACACCGCCGCCCATTTCAACGGGCGCACAACGATTTCGATCCAGACACTGGCCAGCCTGAGCGCGGGCAGCACCGTGGAACTGCACGGGATCATGCGGTCTCAGCCCGGGTATTTCATGGCGGACCGTACGGATTTCTGGGGCTTCAAGGTCGGCTAACCCATCAGGTTTGAGCAGAGCGTGGCGGGTACACAGGCAAAAAAATGCCCGCCATGCGACGTTTGAGGCCTATTCGCCGGTCCAGTCCGGCATCGGCTTTTTGTCGATAAACGCGTTGATCCCTTCGGTCGCATCCCGCGCCAGCATGTTTTCCGCCATGACAGCGCCAGCATAGGCATAGGCCGCATCAAGGGGCATGTTGCACTGTTCATAAAACGCTTTCTTGCCGGTTTTGATCGCCACGGGTGATTTGTCGACGATGATCTGCGCCATCGCGGCGCTCGCCGTTTCAAGGTCGGCGGCGGGCACGACGCGGTTGATCAGTCCCATCTCCTCGGCTTTTGACGCGGGCAGAAACTCGCCCAGCAGCAGCATCTCCATCGCTTTTTTGCGCGGGACGTTGCGCGACAGCGCGACCATCGGCGTCGAACAGAACAGTCCGATATTGACGCCTGACGTGGCAAAGCGCGCATCCTCCGCCGCAATCGCCAGATCGCAGGTTGCAACCAGCTGACACCCGGCGGCGGTGGCGATACCCTTGACTTCGGCAATGACGGGCTGCGGCAGGTCGACAATCGACATCATCATTTTCGAACAGGTCCCAAAGAGCGCATTGAAATACGCGGATCCCTTGTCGGCATCTGCACGGCGCGCGGTCATTTCCTTGAGGTTGTGACCGGCGCAAAAGTGGTTGCCTGCCCCGCGTAAAATCACGGCCTTTACATCACGGTTCACGGCAATACCGTCCAGGGCGTTTTGCAGTCCCGTCAGCATATCTTCGGACAGCGCATTCAGAGTTTGCGGGCTGTTGAGCGTTATCGTCGCAATACCGCCCTCGATCTGCAGTTCGACGAGCGTGTTCTGGATATCTTTCATGGATGCCTCCCTGACGTATACCGACATCAAAGCGGATCATCCGGTCAAGTTGCAAGCAGTGATATCGCGCGCCGCCGTGGTTTTTTGCGGTTTTTGCGGCTGAGGCACCTGTTCATGCCCGCTACTCCATTGGCTATGCGGCACAGGATCCTTGGCTTTCAGCAGGAACAGCCCCGCGATCTGCATGTAGGATCTGTAAACGTAGCCACCATTGCGCGTCAGAACCACAGCGCGTCGCTTATCATAAAACCCCTGTAACCGATACCACGGCAGCGTCGGATGAGCATGGTGCACCGCATGCAGGTTGTTTTTCAGAAACAGGACAGACAGCGGCCCGCGATCTTCGATGATCACACTGCGGCAACGCGCCTTTTCATGGGCCTGATGCTCCAGAAACGTGCGGATCTTGAGGATAGCGAGGCTGGCATAGACAGCGATTGCATATAGCCAGAATGGCATCTCGCTCATCCAGACCAGCCAAAACACAACCGGGATCAGCCCCGCAAAATGAAACAGATAGGCCCGGATGACATCACGGTCTCCCTGCCTGATCCGCCGTGCATCGCCCTCGTAAAAAGTGAGCAAGCCGATGATTGGCCCGATCAACATGCGTCCCAGCAAGGTGTTGTTCCATGCATAAACCCTGCGGCGTGCGACTGACCATCTGCACCATACAGCAGGATCAACGTAATTCGATTCCGGATCGTCATAAGGGTCGGTCAGCGACGGATCATGATGATGCGCCAGATGTGTGTCCCGAAACCGCATATAGGGGATTACCAGACCCATCGCCGGAAAAACCAGCGCCGTATTTGCGTGCCTGCTGCGAAACGGATGACCATGGAGCACCTCGTGATTGAAGGAGGAAAAAAGCGTCAGGGAAAGCGTCAGGACCAGCCCTGCCAAGACTGGACCAAGTATCTCCGCGTAAAGCGTAGACCCTGCAACACCGCCATAGCAGCAAAGACAGACAAGCAATGTGGGCCACTGAACGTGGGTTTTTCGAGGCGTCACAACAGCCCTTTCGCAGCACAGGTTTTCCGATATCTGCGGGATATCTTTTGAGAATCCGCGTGTTCGAACAAGCGCGTGTTTGCGCATGTTTTGTATAACAAACGCATCACTTTCAGAATTTTGTTGTGTTTCTACGACATATGGTGCCATTTTTACCCAATGGATAAACGTGATCTTTCCCGACTGTTCAAAGAAAGGCTCAGCAGCGTCATAAACTCGCACAGCGAGGGGCGCGGCCACTTCATGCGCGCAGTGGGCATTGACCGCTCTGCCATGAGCCAGTTTTTGAACCCCGACACGGATCGTTTGCCGCGCGCGGAAACGCTGCGCCGCATTGCAACGGTCAGCGGGGTGTCCGTCGATTGGCTGCTTTGTCTGGAGAATGCGCAAGAGGGCCGACAAGAGGTTGCCGAAAGCGTTCAGATCGAAAAGGAGATACAATCGGACGGATCGACCCCTTTGGACCAGTGGCGCAATGAGGCGGCGGGTTTCAAACTACGCACGGTGCCCTCGACCCTGCCCGATATCATCAGCATGGCGCCGGATGTTTCGGACCGCGCCAGCCTCGAAGACGCCCGTGGTGGTGGCGTGGAAAACGTGCTGGAGCGGATATCGCTGAATGACATGGATGTTGAGGTCGCGATGCCGCTGCAAACGCTGCAGGATCTGTCGGCGCGCAGCGGTCTGTGGCGTGGCACGTCACGGGATCGGTGTCACAGGCAGCTGACCCATATGGCACGGATTTGCGCCGACCACTACCCGGCCCTGCGCCTGCACGTTTATGACGGGACGAAAACCTTTTCAGCGCCGTTTACCGTCTTTGGCAATCAGCGCGTGGCGCTGTACATCGGTGACGCATATCTGGTCGTCAGCAGCGCGGATCAGGTGCGTGGGTTTGCCCGACAGTTCGACCGCCTGGTGCGGCGCGCGGTCATCAGTTCCGACAAGATACATGTCACCCTAAGGCAACTGGCAGACGCCGTTTAACGGGTGCCATGCATCAGGGTTTGAAACACCGGCTCTGGCAGCGGGTGTTCTTCAGGTCGCCTTGCTCGGCTCCGGCGCGGCGCTGTCCATGCTGTCAGGAATGATTTCGGCGTCTTCGATGATGTCGCCCGAGGTTTCGTCGGGTTTTTCTTCCAAAGCACCCACGATCAGCGGCAGCATCTGCATACCGCCCGGCATCGCCATCTCCGACATCGGCGGTGTTTTCCACGCCAGGGTATCAAAGCTCTCGCAGTTCTCGCAGAATGGACCCCATTCCCGATGGATGTGTTGGCAATTATCGCAAATCCACTGCGGACCGCGCGACACGGTGAGCGCCTTGGCCAGCCATCCACGCACGACGGTATCGGGTGCCCCCTCTCCCCGCTCGATCGCGGCCATCAAGGTTACGGAACGCGCCGTTGCATCGGTTTCGGCCAGATCACCCAAGGCACGCCGCGCCTCGGGGAAGTCCTCGTTGGCGATATGAAGCTCCGCCAGCAGCATCTTGGTTTCGGGGTTTTCGGGTTTGATCCGCGTGATCGCCATGAACCGCTTGATCCGCTCAGCAGGTGTTTCATTCGGCTCGATCGCAGCGAAAGCGGCAGCAAGGTCGGGATGCGGATGCACCTCCCAGGCCTTTTTCAACAGACGTACGGCAAGGCGCGGACGGTTCTGTTCAACATAACCGCCAGCGGCCATCACAGCCGCCGGGATCAGATCTGGTGACAGCTTGTTGGCCTCAATGGCCTTTTCCTGCACGTCGATGGAACTGGCATCAGACAGGATATCCTTGGCCTCCGACAAGGCCAGCACTGCATCGCGCCTCCTGTGCACATCACGCGGCAGGTTTCCGTATTTCAGCTTGGCGCTCAATGTCTTGCGCGCACCGGACCAGTCTTCTTTCTGCGCTTGCAACCGCAGCAAAACGTCCTGGACTTCTTCGTGCTTTGGCTTGATCGCAAAGGCTTTCTCCGCCAGTTGCAACGCAGTATCCGTGTCACCATCCGCCAGCTTTTGTTTCATGATACCGCGCACACCCACAAAGCGGGTCGCATCAGTCGTCACCAGTTTCTTGTATGTTTCCTCGGCCTTGCGGCGATCCCCGGCCATCTCAGCCGCCTGCGCCACAAGCAGGTTCGTGAGTTCCGGCTTGTTGAGGTACCGCTCAGCCTTCGCCGCTTTGTTCATCGCAACGCGGCCCTCACCGCTGGCCAGCGCCATCAAACCTTCGGACAGTGCCTGAAACCCTTTGCGCTCCCGGCTTCGGTCGAAATAGCGTGAAATCGCTGTCTCATCGCCGGACAGAAACCGCAGGCACGCCACCAAGAGCGACAGAAGCTTGAGGAACAACCAGACTACAAAGATCAGGACGACCGCGGCAATCACAGATTGGATCGGGCTAAAGGTAAATTCGGTGCCCATCACCTGAACCTGAACGCCGCCTTCGCTTTCCAAAAGATAGACCGCGCCCATCGCCAGAGCGGCGACCGCGACCACGAACAGGATAATCTTTATCAGGGACCAAAGCATCAGTGTCTTCCTTAATTGCTGTTCAGGCTATCAGCCAATTCGTTTGCCGCATCCTGAGCAGCTTTGCGCGACTGCGCCGCATCCAGCCAGTCCGCCATGACCGCCTTGGCCGCGTCGGGCAGCGTTTCCGCTTCGGTCAGCGCCGTTTCAAGATCGCCGTTTTCGACAGCGGCCTGTACCCGGGACAAGACCGCATCGGGGTCGGACCCTTCGCGCGGCGTGACCGAACGCATGTTCAACTGACGCTGGAAAAAGCCCGTGATTCCGACAACCTCGGATTCGGGCGTCTCCGCCCGTGCCGCCATCAGGGCCGAGCGGGCAACATCGGGAAAGTCCTCTCTGAGAACCGCCATCGTTGGGACGCCATTTTCCGCTGCCTCTTGCAACGGTGCGGGCACCTCAACAGGTGTCACCGCCTCCAGATCGGCCAGTGCAGTGCCAAAGGGCTGGCCACTGTCCACCGCCGTCACGACACGGGTCAAGGCGGCGCGCGCCAATATCTGCGCCGCTTCCCGCGCGGCACCTGCCTCGGCAGCCGCTGCCCGTTCGGCAAGTGCTTCAATTTCTTCGTTTTGCGCCTCAAGCGCCGTTTGCAGGGACGCAATGGCCTCGTTTGCTTCCGAATTGTCGGCCTGGATCGTCACCGGTTCCTGATTTTCCAAGGCCGCGACCATGGCCGTCAGCGCAGCGATATCTGCTTCCAACTCGGCCACAATATCCAGCGTGTCCGTCGGTTCCACCGCTTCAAGCGCATCGAGCCGTGCCGCTTGCGCCTCGATCAAGGCGGCCTGCGCCGCTGCACGCTCTGATGCCTCAGCCGCCGCTGCCTCAAGCGCGCTGATGTCAACCACAGGACGCTGCATGGATGCCGGCAAATACGCATCCAACGTATCACCGCGCCCGGCGATAAAGCCGATCAATGCGGCAATCACGCCGCCGAACACCGCAGGCCACATGCTGCCGCGCACGACTTCGGGCTGCGGCTGCGCAACGGGCTTTTCCGCCACAGCCGGCTCAGGTTCCTGCGGTTTTTCCTCGACTGGCTCCGCATCAGATTCCTTGTCCCACGGGCTATCGGGCTTCTCGGCTGTATCCGCATCCGGCGCTTTCTCGTCGGGTGTGTCCTTGTCGAGCCAAGGTTCACCATCGACTGCATCGGATTTTTCTTCCGGTTTGTCCTCGGCCTCGTGTTCCTTCAGCGCCTCAACTGTCTCAGCAGGTTCAACCGTGTCGTTTTCGATCTTCTCTTCGGCAATATCAGCAGGTTTTTCATCAACAAGCCCGTCATCCTTGGCATCTGTATCCGACGGGATTGTGTCTGCGTCCGCATCTTTTTCGGCGGAGTCCTTCGCCTCCGGTTCCTCTTTCAAAACACTTTCCGCGTCTGGAGTCTCTGTGGCAGTGGTGACGATTTCCTCCGCCTCGATTGGTTTTTCGGCGCCTTGGTCAACGGTTTCAGTTGCCTTGTTGGGCTTTCGTGATTTTGCCAAATCTTCCACCTTTTCGAATCTTCACAGGCGTGTGCTGTTAAGGAACCTTACCCCTGCGGCTCTGGCCCCTCAACCCAAGCTGTGGTTCAGAACAAGGTTTTCCACACAGAGAGCCATGGATTTTGCAGTGGGCTCTCGCGCAATGATCAGCCTTGCAGGGGACATTTCATTGCAGGAATCCGCGACTGCCGTGCTCATGGCGACAACATATAACTGTGGATGCGCCGGTGCGATTGCTGCGAAATGAGCAGCCGTCCGCGGTGAAAAAAGCGGCACCACAACAGGTGCTCTACGCTCCAAAACCGACAATGCCTGCGCCGAAAAGGGCAAAAGGCGCTGCTCATAAAGCGGGATATTCGTGACACGCAAACCCGCAACCGACAAATCCTCGGCGACATTGCCGCGCACGAAAACGCCTGAATAGTGATGGATTTCACCTTGGGGACGGTTGATCAGAACATGGTCTTTCAGCGCCAAAACGGTCGCACCGGCAAACACCGCGTCCCATCCATGCGAACGTGCCAGTTGCGTCGTTTTCTCACCGACACAGAATGCGCGTCGCCCGTTTCCCTTGGGCGCATATTTCACGCCATTGGCCGATGTGAAAATTGCATGATCCGCGCCCGTCGAGTCATACCCTCCATCAATCGGCACGATTTCAAGCAGCGGGCTGTGAATGAAATCCACATGCTGGCGCACCTTTGGCGCAATGTCCGCTTCGAAGACGGCGTTCGACCCCTTCGGTCGCGTCAGGATGAGCGGAATCTTTTGCACCAGTCTTGCCACCCCCCGGCATTGTTTGCGCCCCGCTTCGGTGTTACCTGCCAAGTCAAAGGCATGCAACGGGGGCTTGAATGGGCCGCACTCAGACAGTTCTTGCGCTGGAAAGCAGTTGCGATGACACAGCCGCGGCCGTGCTGCGCAAAGGCGCAACGGGTGAGACACAGGTGTTATCCTCGATTGTGCGCGGACAGGACAGCCTGCACGCAGCCTACGGTGGTGTCGTCCCCGAGATTGCAGCGCGCGCACATGCGGAGATACTGGACATCTGTGTCGAGGACGCCTTGCAGGCTGCACAGACATCCCTGCACGATGTTGACGCAATCGCCGTCACGGCAGGGCCTGGCTTGATCGGCGGTGTGGTCTCAGGGGTGATGTGCGCCAAGGGCCTCGCCCTCGCGACGGGTAAACCGCTATACGGCATCAATCACCTTGCCGGTCATGCGCTGACACCCCGGTTGACGGACAATGTGCCCTTTCCCTACCTGATGCTGTTGGTATCGGGGGGGCATTGTCAGTTTTTGCTCATCAAAGGACCGGATGATTTCAAACGCATCGGTGGCACGATTGACGATGCACCGGGGGAAGCCTTTGACAAGATCGCCCGGCTGCTGGCCTTGCCGCAACCGGGTGGCCCTTCAGTGGAACGGTCTGCACGACAAGGGGATGCGAAACGGTTTTCCCTGCCGCGCCCCTTGCTCGACCGCCCGGGGTGCGACATGTCGTTTTCAGGGCTGAAAACCGCAGTTCTGAGGGTGCGCGACGGCTTGGTGCAGGATCAGGGCGGGCTTTACCCACAGGATCAGGCGGACCTGAGCGCGGGCTTTCAGGCCGCAGTCGTCGATGTTCTGGCGGAAAAAACAAGCCGCGCGATGCAGCAATATCAACAGCTTTCACCAACTACGGCAACGCTCTGTGTCGCTGGTGGTGTCGCAGCAAATATGGCCATTCGAACCAGATTAGAGACTGTTGCACGCGACAACGGGGCCGTATTTGTTGCGCCGCCGCTTGCCCTGTGCACAGACAATGCCGCGATGATCGGCTTTGCCGCGCTGGAGAGAATGGCAGACCATCCGCCCGATGATCTGACGCTTGCCGCCCGGCCAAGATGGCCGCTTGACAGCAAGAGCCCGGCGATGCTCGGCAGCGGTAAGAAAGGGGCCAAGGCATGAGCGTCGGCATTCTGGGTGCGGGCGCATTCGGCACTGCCTTGGCGATATCGCTGGGGCACACCACCCCCGTCACCCTGTGGGCGCGGGACGCAAAGCAGGCGCAGGTGATGCAAAACACCCGCGAAAACACGGCGCGCCTGCCAGGCTTTGCTTTGCCTGCGGGTGTGAAGGTCACATCTAACCTTGCCGATCTGCAAGGTTGCGACGTGCTTCTGTTGGCCGTGCCTGCGCAAAAGCTGCGTCAGTTCTTGCGTGGCCTTGACCAGATGGTTGCCGGAAAAACGCTTGTCACCTGCTGCAAAGGGATTGAGCTTGAAACCGGCATGGGGCCCGTTGATATCGCACGCGAGATCTGCCCACAGAGCGAACATGCGATCCTGACCGGCCCGAGTTTCGCCAATGACATCGCAAAAGGGCTGCCGACCGCGCTGACGCTTGCCTGCGCCAACCCGGATCGCGCGCGCCAGTTGCAACAAGAGTTGTCCAACGGCACGCTGCGCCTTTATCGCACCAGCGATGTGATCGGCGCGCAATTGGGTGGGGCGCTGAAAAACGTCATCGCCATTGCCTGCGGTGCCGCCATCGGTGCGCAGCTCGGCGAAAGCGCGCGGGCAGCACTGATGACCCGTGGAAATGCGGAAATGCAGCGTTACGCGCAGCATAAGGGCGCAGACGCGTCAACCCTGTCCGGGCTGTCGGGGTTCGGCGATCTTGTGCTGACCTGCACGTCGGAGTTGTCCCGAAACTACCGGTTCGGGTTGGCGCTGGGTGCAGGCAAGGCGTTTGATCCTGCGACCACTGTCGAGGGTGCCGCGACCGCTTGCGCCGTTGCCCAAGAGGCGCGGGAAAAGGCGCTCGATATGCCGATCTCATCTGTGGTTGCAGCACTCGTCGAAAACAGGTTGGATGTTGAAAATGCCATGACCAAGCTTTTGTCCCGTTCACTGAAGGAAGAATAACATGCTCGTCGCTCTGATCGCTCATGACAAACCGGGCGCATTGCCCATTCGTCAGGAAAACCGCCCCGCGCATGTGGAATACCTCAAATCTAGTACGGCTGTGCAACAGGCTGGCCCCCTGCTGGATGACGCCGGAGAGATGTGCGGCTCCCTCATCATTCTGGATGTCGCGGATATGGATGAGGCCAAAGCCTGGGCGCAAGGTGATCCTTACGGTGCCGCCGGACTGTTTGCATCGGTCGATCTGATCCCCTGGAACCGGGTGATTGGCTGATGGCCTATTGGTTGTTCAAATCCGAACCCTCCGCATGGAGTTGGGATGATCAGGTGGCCAAGGGTGAGGCCGGCGAAGAATGGGATGGCGTGCGCAATTATCAGGCGCGCAATTTCATGCGCGAGATGAAGGTTGGCGATCTGGGTTTCTTTTATCATTCGCAGAAAGAAAAATCGATTGTGGGCATTGTCGAGGTGATCGCAGAGGCACACCCGGACAGCACAACGCAGGATGACCGCTGGGAGTGCGTCGACATCAAGGCCGTGCGCGCGGTGAAAACGCCGGTGAGTCTGGAAGACGTAAAACAAGACGATAGGCTGGCCGACATGGCGCTGTTGAAGATGTCCCGCCTGTCCGTCCAGCCCGTTCGCCCGGAGGAATGGGCAATCATTTGTGAAATGGCCGGAGTAGCTGAAGAATAGCTGGAAAACAGGCGAGGCTGGAGGTGGGCTTTGATAAGGAACAAAGTGCTATGCGAAAAAGCTGCATCACCCATCGCTGGCAAGAACCGGAGATATCCGCGCGTTATGTGATGTGCGACGGTTCCGGCAATTCGTCGGACGCCATAGAACCGGAACTGGTCCCGGTACTGCGTGCAACCAGACACACACCAGCGAATAGGCCAGAGCGGAAATCAGATCGTTTCCGACAATGCCCTGCCTGAAACCTGTTCATCAACCGAAAAAAGGGTTCTGCGCATAAGCCAGAACCCTTCTTCACCCCACGTGCTCCCTAGTCCACCACACGTGTTTGAAATCGGTCCTGGCCGTACTGGCCGGGTGCTTTATAGATACCCCAGTGCAGAAATTACTGCAATTCTTCAATAGTTTAAAAGCTGTATAAAAAAGAAACGCCTCTTTAACAAAGAGGCGTTCACGTGCTCCGACATGGCTTTGGTCTAAGCGTAGACCGCCTCTTTGCCAAAATGTTTGGTCAACATGTAATAGACCACAGCTCGGTATTTGTTCCGCTCGGATTTCCCATAGGTCTCAATGACTTTGTTGATGCCTTCCATCAACTCGGGACCATCGGCAAGACCGAGTTTCTTCATCAGAAACTTCTCTTTCACTGTCTCAAGCTCTGACGGCTGGCTGCTGGCCACCGTTGATGCATCTGCGTTGTAAATCGCAGGCCCGCAACCGATGGTTACCTTTGTGAGGAGGTCCATATCAGGCTCCATCCCGCATTTGTTCTTCAGATCTTCTGCATACTGCGCGATCAGATCGTCCCGCTTACCCATAATAAATGTCCCTCGTTGGTTCATAGGCCGTCAAACATCGACCTGTGGGAAAATCATAGGACCTGATGGGCTGTCAAAAAAGGGATAATTTACTTCGGTTTTCCCCATAGGCGGAATCTCCCGATCCATGGAGTATCCGCGCGCCGTTCCGGGCAACGCAAACAGCGTCGCCCGATCTGGTCGCATACCGGTTTTTAATCAGTACCGGTAGTGTTCCGGCTTGAAGGGACCTTCGGGTTTCACGCCGATATATGCCGCTTGCTCCGGGTCAAGCGGGGTCAGTTTCACACCGATCCGGTCAAGGTGCAAACGTGCGACCTTTTCATCCAGATGTTTGGGCAGAATGTAGACCTCGTTGTCATACGCATCCGCACGGGTCCACAGTTCGATCTGCGCCAGCACCTGATTGGTAAAGGACGCGGACATCACGAAGGACGGGTGCCCGGTCGCGTTCCCGAGGTTCAGCAAGCGCCCCTCAGAAAGCAGAATGAGACGATTGCCATTCGGCATCTCGATCATGTCTACCTGTTCTTTGATATTGGTCCACTTGTGGTTCTTGAGGGCAGCAACCTGAATTTCATTGTCAAAGTGACCAATGTTGCCAACGATCGCCATGTCTTTCATCGCACGCATATGCTCGATGCGGATCACGTCCTTGTTGCCCGTCGTCGTGATAAAGATATCCGCCGATCCCACCACATCTTCGAGCAGGACAACCTCGAAACCGTCCATGGCGGCTTGCAGCGCGCAAATCGGGTCCACTTCGGTGACTTTTACGCGGGCACCGGCACCGCGCAGACTGGCAGCGGAGCCTTTGCCCACATCGCCGTAGCCCATTACCACGGCAACCTTGCCCGCCATCATCGTATCCGTGGCGCGGCGGATACCATCCACCAGCGATTCCTTGCAGCCGTATTTGTTGTCAAACTTCGACTTGGTGACAGAATCATTCACATTGATCGCAGGGAATGGCAATTGCCCCTGCTTGACGAGGTCATAGAGACGGTGAACGCCAGTTGTCGTCTCTTCGCTGACACCTTTGATCTGATCACGCACTTTCGTGAACCAACCGGGAGACGCCGCCATGCGCTTCTTGATCTGCGCCTTGATGGCCTCTTCCTCTTCGGATGTGGGCACGGGGATAATCTCTTCACCCGCCTCGGCACGGGCACCAAGCAGAACATAGAGGGTCGCATCACCGCCATCGTCAAGGATAAGGTTGGGACCATCCTCAAACATGAACGACCGGTCGAGGTAATCCCAATGCTCTTCCAGCGACTGACCCTTGATCGCGAAAACAGGCGTCCCGCCCGCCGCGATGGCCGCCGCCGCGTGGTCCTGCGTCGAAAAGATATTGCAGGACGCCCAGCGGACATCGGCACCCAAGGCAACAAGCGTTTCGATCAGAACTGCCGTCTGGATCGTCATGTGCAGCGAGCCGACAATGCGCGCACCGGCCAGCGGCTTGCTGTCGCCATATTCCGCGCGCAAGGCCATCAGCCCCGGCATTTCGGTTTCGGCAATATCAAGCTCTTTGCGGCCAAACTCGGCAAGGGCAATATCTTTTACGATGAAGTCTTTGGTCACGCGTGCACTCCGAGGCTCTGAATGATCTTTGCCGCTGCTCTACCACCCGTTGCAGGGCGCTGCAACAGAACGAATGCCAGCAATTGTCCACATCCTCTTTACAAGCGTAATCGTATTGGGTTTGCCCTGCATGTGTGACTCCAAAAAGTTGAGTGCTGGACAATATCTTTCAGTTCTCTAGAAGTGGGCGTGTCTTGAGTACAGCCCCGCCAGCGACACATTTACAGAACGCAACGAGCAAACGCCCGGCTATGTCCACAGCACCCGCAGAGTCATTTCACGTCAGGTTGACGGCATCGCGCCCGGCACGCCACAAAAGGGCAATCGTCTTTTGTTGCGACCAGAATTACCTTGTTTTTGCGGCACATGCCGCGGCGCAGATTGCATCGCTTGTGGAAAAGCCGGAATTCGACATCTGTATCTGTTACGGTCATCAGGCAGTTGTGCTTCCGGACAGCCTTGCCGGATTGGGCATACGGCTTTGTCACGTAGATGTCGGCGACGTCTT
Organism: Roseobacter denitrificans OCh 114; assembly: GCF_000014045.1. Lineage (NCBI taxonomy): Bacteria > Pseudomonadati > Pseudomonadota > Alphaproteobacteria > Rhodobacterales > Roseobacteraceae > Roseobacter > Roseobacter denitrificans. The sequence goes on along the minus strand of NC_008209.1, from coordinate 451,796 downwards.
TGAAGGCCTGCGCTTGGATAAGGGCAAAACGCATGACGTATATTTGCGCATCGCCTTGCCGACCGCTTTTGCCGGTGAATATGACAAAATTCTCTATCTGGATTCGGATATTTTCGTTCAAGGTGGCGATTTCAACGCGCTTTTTGATATTGATGTAGCACCGCATTGCATCGCATCGGTTCGCGACAACGTGCAATGGCGCACACCAAAACGGCAAAACAAGCGGAATACGATCAAAGGGATACCCCCATCTGCATACTTCAACGCAGGAGTAATGCTAATGGATGTGCAGGCCTATACCGAACAGGAGCTGATGCGACGTTGCGTCGAATTTGGCCGCGCACGCCGTCGGGATTTGAAACGGCATGATCAGAACCTTTACAATGCGGTGCTGCAAAACGACTGGGCCGAAATAAGCCCCGTCTGGAACTGGCAATATTCGTGGTCCACGCGGCTTTTTGCAGTTTTCGCATATCCGAACATCATACATTTCATCGGGCCCGCGAAACCATGGAAAGACGAGAGCGGACAGTTCGAACCGCGCTTTGCTGACTCATTTGATCGTTTCATCAGGACACACTTTTCAGGTTCCAGACAAGTGGAAACGGGGGGTAGAAGACTCGCGCCGGACAGTATGAAAATGACGAAAATGCTGATCAAACATCTGATAACAGCCCGGAAAATAGCGCACTATCTCGCGAGATTTCCTAATGAATTGACGGTCCACCGATGAAGCGGGCCTGGCAGCGAATGCTATCGGGGCGCAGGCTGGATTTGCTGGATCCGACTCCGGTTGACGTAGAAATTGAAGATATCGCGCGCGGTCTTGCCTTTGTGGCGCGCTGGAATGGCCAGACCAGTGGCGCGCATGCCTATTCAGTTGCGGAACATTCGCTTTTGGTAGAGACGCTTTTTACCCGCATCGCTGATAAATCACCCGCGAAATGGCGATTGGCAGCCCTTTTGCATGACGCCCCGGAATACGTGATCGGCGATATGATCTCCCCGGTAAAGGCCGCTGTCGGGCCGGGGTATGAGGCGCTGGATGAGCGACTGACGGCGGCCATCCACCTGCGGTTTGGTCTACCTGCTGCCATTCCTGTCGCCGTGAAGCGTCAGATCAAGAAGGCCGATAAAATCAGCGCATGGATGGAAGCCACGCAGATCGCCGGTTTTTCAGAAACCGAGGCCAGCAAGTTCTTTGGCACACCGGATCACAAGATCATGCAAGGGCTGGAAATTACCCTGCGGCCCCCGGCTGAGACGCGCGACGCCTTTACCGCGCGTCACAACGAATTGCTGGCTGCCATGCCGTGATCCTCACGGGCCAAGCCGGCACGCAGTAGCCACGCACCGCGCCTCAGGTCAGCGTTTTCAAAGCCGACCTTTCGTCTGCAAGATCAGCAAGCTTTATGATCTGACGCGAGAACTCAGCGCGGGCTGCGCTTGGCCAGAATGCGTTGCAGCGTCCGGCGGTGCATGTTCAACCGACGCGCCGTTTCACTCACATTACGATCACACAGTTCATAAACCCGCTGGATGTGTTCCCAACGCACGCGATCCGCACTCATCGGGTTTTCAGGCGGCGGCGGCAGATCATCCCCCGTCGCGAGCAGAGCATTCACGATATCCGTCGCATCCGCCGGTTTAGACAGATAATCCACGGCACCGATTTTTACGGCCGCCACGGCAGTTGCAATCGCACCATATCCCGTCAACACGACGACCCGCGTATCCGGGCGCTTTTCGCGCAGAACTTCGACGACATCCAGGCCATTGCCATCCTCAAGCCGCAGATCAACAACCGCAAACGCGGGGGGGCGCGCGGTCGCGATGGCACGTCCGGCGGCAACCGAACCTGCTGTCTCTACCTGAAAGCCACGCTTTTCCATGGCCTTTGCCAGACGGCGCAGGAAAGGCTCGTCATCATCCAGCAATAGGATGCTCTTGTCCTCACCTAACTCAATCGGGTTCGTATCCGGCATATCCGCTCATTCCTGCACACTTATTGACCGTTCAGACATATATGTGGCCCAAAATGCCGCAGGTCAAATAAGTTTAACCGATAAGGCTATGACAGGTCAGGCATTCTCGACAAAACAAGCCACTGTCTCGGCCATTTGTTCCGGTGCAACTTCGCGGCGGAAGAACTCAACAAAACCGTGTTCCGGCAATACGAGATAGCTGAAGGTCGAATGATCCACGAGGTAATAGTCTTCGTCCCCCTCATGCGCCTTGTAATACGTGCGATACGCGGTGCTCGCCGCCTTGACCTGCTCGGGTGACCCGGTCAGACCGATCATGCGTTCATGCATGTTGGCCGCGAAATCGCCAACAACTTCGGGCGTGTCCCGCTTGGGGTCGATCGAGATGAATACCGGCGTCACGGACATGCCGTTCTCTTCCAGAACCTCGACAGCCACGGCATTGCGCGCCACGTCCAGAGGGCAGACATCCGGGCAGAATGTATAGCCGAAGTAAAGAATCGAAGGCTCGGTGATGACATCCGCATCGGTGACAGTTTCGCCCTGCGCATTGACCAGTTCAAAGGGCCCACCCAACGCACCCGCGCCCCCTGCAACGGTGCTGGATCTGCACTGCGCGAACTGATCGTCGCTTTTGGACGACTGGGTTGCAAGCCACAGGCCGCCCAGAACGCCGACCACGCCAGCGACAGAAATCAAAGCGATGAAACGCGTATTCATGAGCATCTCCTTCGTAAGGCAAGGGTTGATCCTAGATAGGGTCAGTCCTACCGTGTTTGAAGGACAGTGCAACTCAACAACCGGTGATATTTTGGCAGATCTGAACCTCAGGCCCTTTTCTGATGACAGGCGCGCGAACTGGATCAGACTTCGGACCCTGATCCTGTTGCGCTGGTTCGCCATCGCGGGGCAGCTCGCGGCCATCACCGTGGCGCAAAAGATGTACGGGTTACAGCTTGAACTGGGCCTGTGCTATCTGGCGATTGGGGCCTCTGCCATCGCAAATCTTGTGGCCACTTTCATCTTTCCGGAAAACAAGCGCCTTACGGAAAGCCAGAATATGCTGACGGTCCTTTTCGATCTGCTGCAACTGAGTTTTCTGTTGTTCCTCACCGGCGGTCTGCACAACCCGTTCGCCCTGCTGATGCTTGGGCCCGTCACGATTTCGGCGGCTGTTCTGACATTGCGCTCAACCGTGTTTCTGGGCGGGACAGCCATCATTCTCGTTTCCCTTCTGGCGCAGTTCAATTTCCCGCTGCGCACGGAACAGGGCTTTATTCTTGCGATCCCTGACGTGTTTCTCTTTGGCAACTGGATCGCGCTGATCATCGCGATTGTCTTTATCAGTGCCTATTCCATACGGATCACCTCCGAAATTCACTCAATGTCTGACGCCTTATCCGCCACGCAGATGGCCCTGTCGCGCGAACAAAAGCTGACGGATTTGGGCGGTGTTGTCGCCGCCGCTGCGCATGACTCGGCACCCCGCTTGCGACCATCAAACTGGCGAGTGGCGAATTATATGACGAATTGTCCGACCGCGCGGACTTGCAGGAGGATGCGGCGTTGATCCGCGAACAGGCGGATCGGTGTCGCGATATCTTGCGCGACATGGGCCGCGCCGGCAAAGATGATTTGCACCTGCATCAGGCCCCTTTGCGCGCGGTCCTCGAAGAGGCCGCAGAACCCCATATGGACCGCGGGAAAGAGATCATCTTTCAGATAGTCGGGCCGGAAATCACGCAACCCACAATCCTGCGGAAGCCCGAAATCATTCATGGCGTGCGCAACCTGATCCAGAATGCAGTGGATTTCGCAAAGGCGCAGATCTGGGTGGAGGCGAGTTGGACACCGGACACGATCTCGCTGCGGATCATGGACGACGGGAACGGGTTTCCACCACATTTGCTTGGCCGAATTGGCGACCCTTTCATGAAACGCCGCCGGTCCGCCTCCGATAGAGGCGCACGTCCGGGTTATGAGGGCATGGGATTGGGGTTGTTCATTGCCAAGACGCTTCTTGAACGCTCAGGCGCCGAACTCAGCTTTGCCAACGGTCGCGAGGAATCATCCACGCAAGGCAGCGGGATCGGTGCTGTTGTCGAAGTGAAATGGCTCAGGCGACGGATTGATGCGGTTGAGGGTGATCGCCCTGTGGCGAGCGGTGAAAATCAACGATTTGCCGTTTAGAACGACGATATAGACAGCGATATTCACCGTGAACTGACGGCGAATTAACCGTGAATTAACCAAGCCGTGGGAAGCCTGTGGCATCGGTTTGCACGGGACTTAATCACTATGGACGTCGTTGACATTGCTGCAGTTGCGGGGGCCGCTGTTTCAAGTACGCTTGTGGCCGTCTATTGGATGCTCAGCAAACAGCAACAGGCCGCTCCTGGCACCAGCCTGCAACCCAGCGACTCAGAAAACCGTGTTTCGTTTCTCTTTGAGGATGAAAACCTCGAACACGCCTCTGAAACTGCGGCGAAACTGTATAAACTCATTCCAGGACATGACGATTGGACCGGGATGCGTGAACGGTTGGTCAATCGCTTTCCAAACCTGCCAGAACGCCCCCTTGCGGCGCAATCCGGTCAAACGACGGTACCGGCGCGCGATATCGAGGATGCAGCGATCCTTGAGGTGACGCGCGCAGGTGCGTTCACGCGAATCAACATGGTTGAAAATGAGGTGCAAACCTCCGCGCAGTCGCTGCGCTTCAAAAACCTCCAGCACGAACTGGAAGATCTGCGCCGGGCCAGCGACACGACACCGCACGCCATCTGGCAGGTCGATTCCGAAGGGTCGGTAACCTGGCACAATGCGGCTTACACGGGGCTCTACAACAGGCTGCACCAGAAGGAGCCGGACCCTGTCAAACCGGTCTTTGACGTCGCACCCAGCTTCCATGAAAAGTCAGGCCGACAGCGTGTTTCGGCGCAGTTGCCGGATAATGAGCATGTTGACTGGTATGACGTAACCGTGGCCAGTGTCGGTGACATCATGATCTTTCACGCGATTGACGTGAATGCCGTGGTCAAATCAGAAGCCGCCCAGCGCAATTTTGTGCAGACGCTGGCAAAAACCTTTGCCCAATTGTCCATCGGACTGGCGATCTTTGATCGCAATGGGCAGTTGGCGCTTTTTAACCCTGCCCTGATCGACCTCACCGAACTGCCAGCGGATTTCCTGAGCGGGCGCCCCACACTCATGTCCTTCTTTGACCGGATTCGTGAAAACAGGCGGATGCCGGAACCCAAGAACTACCATTCATGGCGCCAACAAATCACCGATGTGATCGCTGCCGCAACGGATGGGCGCTATCAGGAAACATGGACACTTGAAACCGGTCAGACGTACCGTGTCAGTGGCCGCCCGCACCCGGACGGCGCCATCGCGTTCCTGATTGAGGACATCAGCGCCGAAGTCTCCGTGACGCGCAATTTCCGCGCCGAACTTGAGCTTGGCCAATCCCTGATGGATACCTTCGACGAGGCGCTCGTCGTCTTTTCATCAACCGGCGTTCTGACGTTCTGCAACCTTGCTTATCGCGAGCTGTGGGGCCTTGATCCTGACAATTCTTTTGCGGATGTGACCATCAACGACTCCGTGCGGGCATGGCAGGAAGACTGCGCACCCAATAAACTCTGGGACGGGTTGATTGATTTTGTCCTCGATTTTGGCGAGAAAACATCGTGGGACATGACGGCAAGACTCCACTCCGGCGCAGAGGTCAAATGCACGGTTTCACGCATTTCCTCAGGGGCCACTGTGGTCCGCTTTGCCCTTCTGGAACAGGCTGGCGCGCCTGCTTTGAAACAACCGTCAAACACGCAATCTGACTGACCCGTTGCAAATCCGCTTGCAGCCCGCACCCCGCGCGGTAAGCATGCAGTATGGTTTGCACTCCCCGCACAGTCACCGTCGGTTCCGCCGAAGAAACCGCGCAGCTTGCCGTTGCGTTGGGCGTGCGGCTGCGCCCCGGTGATACCCTATTGCTCGACGGGGCTGTTGGCGCCGGAAAGACCCATTTCGCCCGGCACATGATCCAATCGCTGCTGCGCGAACCCGAAGACGTACCGTCTCCGACCTTTACCCTCGTGCAGACCTATGACACGTCCTCCGGATCGCTCTGGCATGCGGATCTCTATCGTCTTTCATCTGTTTACGAGATCGAAGAGCTTGGCCTCTCCGAAGCCTTTGATACCGCGATCTGCCTGATCGAATGGCCCGACCGCCTCGGGCAGCTTACGCCAAATGATGCGCTGTTCCTCCGGTTTACACAGGGCGCGACCGACGACAGCCGCATCGTGACCGCGCGTTGGACGGATCCGAAATGGAACGCCCCGCTGCAGGACTGGAACGCGTTATGACCCGCGCGGCACAAGCCAAAGCGTTTATCGCGCAGGCGGGCTGGCAGAATGCCACTGTCACGCCTCTGGCCGGTGATGCGTCAAACCGCAGATACGACAGGTTGACCCGCGCCAATGGCGAGACATCCGTCCTGATGGATGCGCCTCCGGCCAACAATACGAATGTCAGCGCATTTGTGCAGATCGCGACCTACCTGCGGACTTTGGGCCTGAGTGCGCCGCGGATTATGCATGAAGATTCCGACGCGGGTTTTCTCTTGATCGAGGATTTGGGCGATACCCTCTTTACACATCAGATCGCCGACAACCCAGCCCTTGAAGAATTGCTGTATGAAACATCTGTGGACGTGCTGACACACCTGCACCAAAACGCGCCCCCAAAGCTCGGTTCATACGCGTCCCCAGTCACCCTACCACTCGCTGCACTGGCCTTTGACTGGTATCAGCTTGGTGCCACGGGCACCGTGGACAATGACGCAAAACGTCACTTTATGTCCATGTTAGAGCCGCTTCTTGCGCAATATGACACCGACCTGACCGTCCTGATCCAGCGGGATTACCATGCTGAAAACCTGTTGTGGCTGCCAGAGAGAAACGGTGTAGCACGGGTTGGATTGCTTGATTTTCAGGATGCCGTTCTGGGCCATCGCAGCTATGATCTGATGTCGATCCTGCAGGACGCAAGACGCGACGTTGATCCACAACTTGAGACGGATATGAAAGCACGCTTTGTCGCGCAGAACGCCTTGGACCCGCAGGCGTTTGACGCTGCATATGCCGTCTTTGGCCTGCAACGGAACATGCGCATTCTGGGTGTGTTTTCACGTCTTTGCATGCGGGATGCGAAAAGCCACTACGTCGATTTCATCCCCCGCGTTTGGGGTCACCTGATGACCAACCTCAACCATCCGATGCTTGAACCTGCGGCGGAACTGATCACGGCCTCCCTGCCCGAACCGACGTGCGATATCTGCGCCACACTCACATCAAAGAGCGGTCAATGGGCTGGTCGGTAATGCTCTTCGCCGCAGGCTTCGGGAACCGGATGAAGCATCTGACCGCTGATCGCCCCAAACCGATGGTTGAGGTCGCAGGCCGACCTTTGATTGATCACGCACGCGCGCTGACCGACGAATTGCCCGCCGAACGCGTCGTTGCAAATCTGCATTACAAGGCAGACATCCTTCAGGCACATCTGCACGGCACAAATGTTCAGACGATCGTCGAAACGCCGGATATTCTCGAAACCGGCGGTGGTCTGCGCAATGCACTGCCCTTGCTCGGGTCCGGTCCGGTCATGACGCTGAACACCGATGCCATCTGGAAAGGCGTCAATCCGCTGGACCAACTGCAAAAAGAATGGGACCCTGACCGTATGGACGGCCTTTTGATGTGTATCCCGCCGCAAAACGCTGTTGGCTATGACGGGCCGGGCAACTTCCTGATCGGGGCAAACGGTCGAATTGAACGTGGGGACGGCAGTATTTACAGCGGCGCGCAGATTATCAAAACTGAGCGGCTGGCGGACATAGATCGCCCATCGTTCTCCCTGAATATTCTGTGGGACATGTTGATGGCCGAAAACAGGCTCTATGCCATGGAATATGCGGGTCTGTGGTGTGATGTGGGTCATCCACAGGGCGTGACGAACGCCGAAGCGCTGCTGGGATACAGGCATGTTTGAACATAGCGACACGCCACGGGTCTTCGGGCTGGCGCCGGGCGTTGATTTCCCCAAAGGGCTGATCGAGGGGCTGTTGGCCCGGGTCGCCCAAGGCGCACCGGAAGACCTCGCGCGGGTGCAGCTCATCGTCAATACCTCGCGCATGCAGCGGCGATTGCGCAGTCTGTTCGATGCTGGCCCTGCCCGTTTGCTGCCCAAAATTCACCTCGTGACAGAACTGGATCGACTGGCCCCCGGCCTTGCCGTCCCGCCTGCCGTCAAACCCCTGCAACGACGGCTTGAATTGATCGCACTCGTCGCGCGTCTGATTGAGCAGCAAAAGGGGCTCGCCCCGCGCGCATCGCTCTATGATCTGACCGACAGTCTGGCGGCATTGATGGATGAAATGCAGGGCGAAGGCGTCACGGCTGAAACGATCAACAGCCTCGATGTTTCTGATATATCGGGCCATTGGCAGCGCACGCAGACGTTTATCCGCATCGTGCAAGATTATCTGGCGCAGACAACAACCACCCCCGACAAGGAAGCGCAGCAACGGCAATTTGTCTGCGCCCTCGCGGAACGCTGGGCGGTCGAACCGCTCCGGCATCCCGTCATTCTGGCAGGCTCCACCGGATCACGCGGCACCACGATGCTATTGATGGAAGCGATTGCCCGCCTGCCGCAGGGCGCGCTGATCTTGCCGGGGTTTGATTTTGACATGCCGCACCAGCAGTGGCTGCACCTGGATGATGCGCTTTTGTCAGAGGACCATCCGCAATATCGGTTTTACAAACTGATGCAGAATATCGGCGTTGGGCGCTCGGATATCACGCCATGGCACGACGCGCCGCCGCCTTCGCCTGCGCGCAATGCGCTGGTGTCTCTTTCGTTGCGCCCGGCTCCGGTGACGGATGCATGGCTGACCGAGGGGCCGAAACTCCATGACCTGAACAAGGCGACCGACCAGATTACTCTGCTCGAAGCCCCCAGCCCCCGCAGTGAAGCACTGGCCATTGCCCTGCGCCTGCGCAAGGCGGTTGAGGAAGGGCAAAAGGCGGCCGTTATCACGCCGGATCGGATGCTGACCCGCCAGATTACCGCAGCGCTGGATCAGTTCGACATCCTGCCGGACGATTCCGCGGGTGCGCCGCTCCACCTTAGCCCGCCCGGCCGCTTTCTGCGCCATGTCGCGGCGCTGTTTCACCGCCGGCTTGATGCCGAAGCGTTGTTGACCTTGCTGAAACACCCGCTGACACATAGTGGCTCCAACCGCGCGGCGCATATTCTGAACACGCAACGGCTGGAACTTCGTATCAGACGTGACGGGCTGCCTTATCCCGACGCTGATAGCATCGGACAGGCGCTTGCGGGTATTTCACCGAACGCTGATCATCAACGCGGGGTCGATGCTTGGGGGGCTTGGGTCGGGCAGACCTTTGCCGCGATGTATTCCACCACTGAGCAACCGCTGAGCCATTGGGCACAGACCCACATCGCGCTCGCCGAGGCGATTTCCTGCGGCCTTGATGGCCAGGATACCGGTGAGCTCTGGAAGCAAAAGGCCGGGCAGGAAGCGCTGAAGGTGATGACGAACCTTGCGGAACTGGCACATCACGGTGGCCCGATGACCGCATCGGATTATGCCAACCTTGTCGGCGCGCTGCTGTCAGAGGGCGAAGTGCGCGACCGCGACGCGCCGCACCCCGACATCATGATCTGGGGGACGCTGGAGGCGCGCGTGCAAGGCGCCGATCTGGTTATTCTCGCCGGTCTCAACGATGGAACCTGGCCCGAAGCACCCGCCCCGGACCCGTGGTTGAACCGCGCCCTGCGCCATCAGGCCGGGCTACTCTTGCCGGAACGGCGGATTGGCCTCGCGGCGCATGATTATCAGCAAGCCATCGCCGCGCCCGAGGTCTGGCTGACGCGCTCGATCCGCTCTGACGATGCGGAAACGGTCGCATCGCGCTGGGTCAATCGGCTGTGCAACCTGCTTTCGGGTCTGAAGGGTCAGGACGGCCCCGCGCTGCTGGAGGCGATGCAAGATCGCGGTCAATACTGGCTTGATCAAACGGTGGCACTCGAAAAGGTCGAACCCGCGACCCCCGCTGCACGCCCTGCCCCGCGCCCGCCATTGGCGGCGCGCCCGAAACGACTGGCCGTCACGGACATCAAACATCTGATCCGCGATCCTTACACGATCTATGCCAAACACGTCCTGAGGCTGCGCAAACTCGGCCCGCTGGTGCAAAATCCGGATGCGCTTCTGCGCGGCACTGTTTCGCACGATGTCATGGAGAAATTCGTGCGCCAAACCCTGCGCGACCCGGCCACATTGAACGCGGATCACCTGATCGAGATTGCGCGCGACGTGCTGAGCCGTGATGTGCCCTGGCCTGCCGCCCGCGCCTTGTGGCTGGCCCGGCTGACGCGCATTTCCGAGTGGTTTGTTATGAACGAACGCGCGCGCCAGCACATCGGCACGCCCGTTGTTTTCGAGGATGACGCCCTTGGCAAGATGGTCTGGCCGGACATCGAATTTACGCTGACCGCCCGCGCCGACCGCATTGACCAGACTGAGGATGGTGATGCGCTGATCTATGACTACAAAACCGGATCGCCGCCCACGGTCAAACAGCAGACCCTCTTTGACAAACAATTGCTGATCGAGGCGGCGATGGTCGAACAGGGCGCGTTTGAAAAACTGGGGCCGCATCATGTGGCACAGGCGACTTTCATCGGGTTAGGGTCGAATCCAGTCGAAGTTCCGGCGCCTTTGGACAGCGAACCACCCGCGCAGATACTGGCCGAGTTGCGCATGCTGGTGCTGGCCTACAAAGAGATGGATCAGGGTTTCACAGCCCGCCGTATGATGGAAAAGGACCAATACGGCAGCGATTACGATTTACTGTCGCGCTACGGCGAATGGGACATCACCCAAGACCCTGTACCGGAGGAATTGTCATGACCCCGCGCCACCCGGCGACGCAGGCACAGGTTGATGCGGCGCGACCCGATGCCTCCACATGGCTCGCGGCGAACGCCGGATCGGGCAAAACCCGCGTGCTGACGGACCGGGTGGCGCGGCTGTTGCTCGACAAGGTCGCACCGGAACATATCCTGTGTCTGACCTACACAAAGGCGGCGGCTTCCGAGATGCAAAACCGCCTGTTCAAACGCTTGGGCGAATGGGCGATGTTGCAGGATGATGCGCTCGCCGAAGCGCTGCGTGATCTCGGCGTTGAAACAGCGGTGGATGCCGAAAAACTGCGCAAGGCCCGCACGCTGTTTGCCCGTGCCATTGAAACGCCCGGTGGGTTGAAAATCCAGACAATCCATTCGTTTTGTGCGTCACTGTTACGGCGTTTTCCACTTGAAGCACGCGTCAGCCCGCAATTCACCGAGATCGAAGAACGCGCGGCGGATCTGCTGCGGGCCGAGATTATCGACACCATGGCCGAGGGGCCTGACGCTGCGGTGATCGCGGACCTTGCGCAGCATTACACCGGTGAGAATTTCGTCAAACTCGCCAAGGCCGTGGTGCAACATAAGGACGGATTTCGCACGCCGCTTTCGTGGGAAGAGTCCCTGGCCTTGTTTGATCAACCTGCTGACCTGACAGCGAAGCACATCGAGGATCAGGTTTTTCTGGGGGATGAAGCTGCACTCTTTGATACGCTCATCCCACCTATGCAGGCCAAAGGTGGAAATGATGCAAAAACAGCGGTGAAACTGAAAAAGATCTCTGGCCTGAACTTCTCGGCCTTGCCCGCGTTGGAGGAAATCTTTCTGACAGGTCGGAAAGCAAAACCGCCCTTTCGTGCCAAAATCGGTACTCTGCCGACCAAACCGACGCAGGATGTTGTGTCTGATGCCATGCCCGCGCTTGATGACTTCATGTGCCGGGTCGAAACCGCGCGCGATGCGCGGGTCGGATTGCTGGCGGCGCAAAAAACCTATGCTTTGCATCGCTTCGCCGGGTCTTTCCTCCCCCTTTATGAAGAGCAGAAGACCCTGCGCGGCTGGCTGGATTTCGACGATCTGATCGACCGGGCGCGTGCCTTGCTGAGCGACGAAGATGTGGCCGCATGGGTCCTGTTTCGCATCGATGGCGGGATTGACCATATTCTGGTGGATGAGGCGCAAGACACCAGCCCAGCGCAATGGGACGTCATCCGCAAACTGGCGGCGGAATTCACAAGCGGCGAGGGCGCACGACAGGAAGTGCAGCGCACGGTTTTCGTCGTGGGTGACAAAAAGCAGTCGATCTATTCGTTTCAGGGCGCAGACCCGCGCGAATTCGACCGGATGCAAGCCGAATTCGCATCGAAGATCGAGGCGGCGGAACAGCTGTTTCAAAACAAGACGCTGGCGTTTTCATTCCGGTCTGCCAGCGCCATTCTCGGCGTTGTTGACCGCACCTTTGACGGTCTGACGGACGCAGGCTTCACGACGGATGAACAGCACATCGCGTTTAAGCAAACGCTGCCCGGTCGTGTGGACATCTGGCCCGTCGTCGAACCGCAACCCAGCGAGGAAGACCGCGCATGGCATGACCCGATTGATCGCAAGGCCGCGCATCATCACAGCGTCATTCTCGCCGAACGCGTCGCCACGCAGATCAAGGCGATGATTGCACATGATACCATTCCGGACGAAAAGCGTTCTGATGGTAAAATCACCCGCCGCCCGGTGCAGGCCGGTGATTTTCTGATCCTCGTGCAGCGTCGCTCGGTCCTGTTCACCGAGATTATCCGCGCCTGCAAGAACAAGGATCTGGACATCGCCGGGGCGGATCGGCTCAAGGTCGGCGGAGAGCTTGCCGTGCGTGATCTGGCAGCGCTCCTGTCTTTTCTGGCAGTGCCCGAGGACAGCCTTTCGCTGGCCTCCACGCTCAGATCGCCCCTGTTCGGCTGGTCTGAAAAGGAACTCTTTCAGCTTGCCCACCACAGGGAACACGACCACCTTTGGCAAGCCCTGCGCATGCGAAGCGACGCCTATCCGGAAACGCTCAAGGTGCTGCGCGATCTGCGGGCGAATGTGGATTTCCTGCGGCCCTATGATCTGATCGAACGTATCCTGACCCGCCATAACGGTCGCCGTAACCTGCTGGCCCGCCTTGGTGTTGAAGCCGAAGACGGGATCAACGCGCTCCTGTCACAGGCCCTTGCCTATGAGCGAAACGCGGTGCCCAGCCTGACCGGATTTCTGGTCTGGATGGAAACGGATGATCTCGAAATCAAACGGCAGATCGACAGCGCGTCCAATCAGATCCGCGTCATGACCGTGCATGGTGCAAAAGGTCTGGAAGCGCCCATCGTGATCCTGCCGGACAGCGGCAAACGCAACAATCCGGTGCGCGATGATATAATCATCCTCGACGATAAACCGGTCTGGAAAACACCCGCCAATGATACGCCCGGCGCCATGGCCGCTGCTCTGGACGAGATTGCAGCGGCACAGGCGGCAGAACGGCTTCGCCTTTTGTATGTGGCTCTGACACGGGCGGAAAAGTGGCTGATCGTGGCTGCTGCAGGCGAACTCTCCAAGCAGAATGACACATGGTATCAGCGGGTGGATGCAGCCGTTGATGCAGCGGGCGCACGGTTGGTGGACATGCACGGACTGGCGGTCAAGCGGCATCAGAAAGGCGATTGGGAGGCTTTACCGCTGAGCGAAGCGAACCAGAATACCACGGTGCAAGCTACCCTTGACCCCTGTTTCACCACCCGGGCCCCGGCGCGCGCGCCCCTGCGCGAAACGGTCTCGCCCTCTGATCTGGGTGGCGCCAAGGCGCTGCCCGGTGAAGCCGGACAGGATGAAGAGGCCGCAAAAGCCTATGGCACATCCGTGCATCTGTTTCTGGAACATCTGTCCGCTGCTGACCCCAGTGACTGGCCAGCGCTGGTCGACGTTCTGTCAGACAACGGTGATCCGGACCTGCTGCGCGCCGCCAGTGAGGCCAAAACCGTGTTGCAAGACCCGAACCTTGCGCATCTCTTCACCCCGGACAGCCTCGCCGAAGTCGCGGTGACCGCCGAGTTTGGCAGCGCGCGGCTGCACGGTATCATTGATCGGCTGGTCGTCTCTGACACGGCCGTTCTGGCGGTGGATTTCAAGACAAACCAGACCGTACCCTCCCAACCCGCCACATGCCCCGAGGGGATTTTACGGCAGATGGGCGCCTATACCCACGCGTTGAAACAGGTTTACCCGGATCGAAAGATCGAAACGGCGATCCTGTGGACTCGCAATTGCACATTGATGCATTTACCGCACGATATCGTGACGCAGGCGTTACAAAACACTCTATATCTTGACGACGGCGCTACGCCTTCTTAGGTTCAGCGCTCAAACCCAGCCTGTCGAGGAGAAGACGATGGCCACCCTTGCTGTTACGGACGATACGTTCGACGCCGAAGTGAAAAATTCCGACATCCCCGTTGTAGTCGATTTCTGGGCTGAATGGTGTGGCCCCTGCAAACAGATCGGCCCATCGCTGGAAGAGCTGTCCGCCGAAATGGACGGCAAGGTGAAGATCGTCAAAGTGAACGTGGACGAGAACCCGAATTCCCCGGCACAGATGGGCGTGCGTGGTATTCCAGCACTGTTCATCTTCAAGGACGGGCAGGTCGTTTCCAATATGGCGGGCGCAAAACCCAAAGCCGCGCTGCAAGGCTGGATCGAAGACAACATCTGATCCGCAGCGAAAAACCCGAAACAGGCGTCCGTCTCGGGCGCCTTTTTTGTTGCCCTTGTGCATTTCAAACCTGCGCGCCATATAACATCGCAAGACCACGCAGGAGACCAAGATGGCGCGAGACGAATTTCCCGGTTGGCACGGGACAACGATCATCGGTGTAAAAAAGGGTGGCGAGGTCGTCATTGCCGGTGACGGGCAGGTCTCCCTAGGACAAACCGTGATAAAAGGCACCGCGCGCAAGGTGCGCAGACTCTCGCCCGGCGGCTTCGACGTTGTCGCGGGGTTTGCAGGCTCTACCGCCGACGCCTTTACCTTGCTGGAACGGCTGGAAGCCAAGCTCGAAGCGACACCCGGGCAATTGGCCCGTGCCAGTGTGGAACTGGCCAAGGACTGGCGCACCGACAAATACCTCCAAAAACTTGAGGCGATGTTGATCGTGTCGGATGGCAAAGACATCTTTGTCATCACAGGGGCGGGTGATGTGCTGGAACCCGAACACGATGTGACAGCCATTGGGTCGGGCGGCAACTATGCGCTCGCGGCCGCGCGCGGCATGATGGACAGCCCCCGTTCTGCCGAAGAAGTGGCGCGCGACGCCATGGCGATTGCCGCCGATATTTGCGTTTATACCAACGGGAACCTGACGGTCGAAACAATCAGCGCATGATTGGCAAGGACGATATCCGTGCAGCCGTCGGGGCGGGTATCCTGTCTGAGGCGCAGGCCGCATCGCTCACCTCGCTGGCCGACAGCAGACGTGGTGCGCGCGAAAACCTCGACCCCGGCGACGAGCCATTTGAGCTTTTTCGCGGGTTCAACGAGGTTTTCATCGTCATTGGCCTCGGCATTCTGGCGCTTGGCTGGATCGGCATCGTCAGTTTCGGGGCGCTGGAATACATATCCTCCGTTCAGACCTACATGATTGTGACAAGTGTCTTGGGCGCAGTCGTCATCTGGCTGTTGTCGGAATATTTCATCCGGCGCAGACGCATGGTGGCGCCTGCCATTGCACTATCGTTGATGTTTGGCGGCAATGCGCTTTACGGGTTCATCAGTGGTTTCGGCGAATTGTTCATGCTGGCGCAAGAAGACTACAGCAGCTTGCCCTTGCCACTGGCGCTTTCCACACTGGCGCTCTTGCTCTTCTGGTTCCGGTTTCGCGTCCCCTTTGCGCTGGCGGTGATCGCACTTTGCGCCTTTTTAGTCTCTGTTTTGATCGCCGGAAACAGTGCGGGCGCACCCGAAGATCTGCGCTCCATGTTCCTGCTCTCCGCTGGGGGGCCCTTTGCATTCATCACGCTGGGCCTCGGCCTCATCGTGTTTGTCATCGCCATGGTCTTTGACATGTCCGACCCACATCGGGTCACGCGCCGGTCTGCAAACGGGTTTTGGCTTCATGTCGTGGCCGCACCCGCCTTGGTCAACACAATCGCACTGAGCCTTCTGACCGAAACCGCGGGCGGCAGCAACCTGATGCTGCTCCTCGTTCTGACCCTCATCGCGCTGATCGCGATTATCATCGACCGGCGATCGTTTCTGATCGCTGCCATTGGGTATATCGTGATCCTCAGCAACACGGTGTTTGACGGCCGGCAGGCGGTCTTTACCGTGTTCAGCCTTGGCGTTTTTCTGGTGTTCCTCGGCGCCAGATGGGAGCGTATTCGCGCCTTCCTCATGAAGCGCATGCCGGGTTTCATCCCACGCCACCGGCTGCCACCGGCGGGCGGATGACGGTGGCCACCTGTGTAAATGGATCATACAAGGTTGCCGTTTTCGCGCTTGATCCTTACATGGCCTGTAACAACCATCTTGGAATATACTTTTGACTGATCTTACCCCCCGCGAAATCGTTTCCGAACTCGACCGCTTTATCATCGGGCAGAATGACGCCAAGCGTGCTGTTGCCGTGGCCCTGCGCAACCGCTGGCGGCGCAAGCAACTGGCGGATGACCTGCGGGACGAGGTTTATCCGAAAAACATCCTCATGATCGGACCGACCGGTGTTGGTAAAACAGAAATCAGCCGACGGTTGGCGAAACTGGCCCGCGCGCCCTTTCTGAAGGTTGAAGCCACCAAATTCACCGAAGTCGGCTATGTCGGGCGTGACGTTGAACAGATCATCCGTGACCTGGTGGATAACGCGATCAGCATGACGCGCGATCACATGCGCGATGACGTGAAGGCCAACGCGCATCAGGCGGCCGAAGAACGGGTGATTACCGCCATTGCCGGCGAAGATGCCCGCGAAAGCACCCGCGAGATGTTCCGTAAGAAACTGAAAGCCGGCGATCTGGATGATACCGTCATTGAACTTGATGTCGCTGATACCTCCAGCCCTTTTCCAATGATGGACATTCCCGGCCAACCCGGCGGAAACATGGGGATGATGAACCTTGGTGACATCTTTGGCAAAGCGCTCGGAGGACGAACGACCCGCAAGAAGATGACCGTTTCCCAAAGCTACGACATTCTAATCGGTGAAGAGGCGGACAAACTGCTGGATGATGAAACGGTAAACCGTGCCGCCATCGAGGCGGTGGAACAGAATGGCATCGTGTTTCTCGATGAAATCGACAAGGTTTGCGCAAAATCCGATACACGCGGCGGCGATGTGAGCCGCGAGGGCGTGCAGCGCGATCTGTTGCCGTTGATCGAAGGCACCACCGTCAGCACGAAACACGGGCCGATCAAGACCGACCACATCCTGTTTATTGCTTCCGGCGCGTTCCACATCGCGAAACCCTCTGATCTTTTGCCGGAGCTTCAGGGCCGCCTGCCCATCCGGGTGGAGCTGCGCGCCCTGACCGAAGAGGATTTTGTGCGCATCCTGACGGAAACCGACAATGCGCTGACGCTGCAATACACCGCCCTTATGGGCACCGAGGAAGTTACCGTGTCCTTCACCGAAGACGGCATCGCGGCGCTGGCAAAGATCGCCGCTGAGGTGAATCAATCCGTCGAAAACATCGGGGCGCGCAGACTCTATACGGTGATGGAGCGTGTGTTCGAAGAGCTGTCGTTTTCCGCGCCGGACCGTGCGGGTGAAGAGATCATCGTGGATGCCGCCTTTGTGGATGAGAACCTCGGCGCGCTGGCAAAATCGACCGATGTGAGCCGCTACGTCCTTTAGCGCTTTTCAAAGACGCGCCTGCCTGCGACACCACTCGCATGGGGTATATTCGCTTTGTCATTGAAAACAGGCTGTTCCTGCTGGCGGGGTTCTTGCTGTGCTTTACCTCCTCCTTCGGGCAGACCTATTTCATTTCGCTCTTTGCGGGTGAGATCAAGGACAGCTTTTCCCTGACGGACGGGGATTGGGGGGCGATCTATACCGTCGGCACCACGCTTTCTGCCATCACCATTATCTGGGCCGGGGCCTTGACCGATCGTTTCCGCGTGCGGCACCTGTCCTTTGGAGTGATGGTCTTGCTCGCTCTGGCCTGCATGGCGATGGCCTTTGTGCCGAGCGGGTTTTTGCTGGTCATTGTCGTTTATGCCCTGCGGTTGATGGGGCAGGGCATGATGTCACAACTCGGCGCTGTTGCCATGTCGCGCTGGTTCGTGGCCGCGCGCGGGCGGGCGATTTCGCTGGCATCCATGGGGTTCGCTGTGGGTCAGGCGGTTTTACCGATCATTTTCGTGGCCTTGTTGCTTCAGTTTGACTGGCGCAACCTCTGGATGCTCGCTGCGGTCTGCATCATTGTCCTGATCCCGGTAATGCAACTGCTGCTGCGGCAGGAACGCACGCCGCAATCCATGGCCGAAACGGCGCAAAGCCTCGGAATGCAGGGCAAGCATTGGACGCGGGGCGAATTGCTGCGCCATCCGCTGTTTTACATGATGATCCCCCTCATTCTTGGTCCCGCCGCCTGGGGCACGGCGCTGTTTTTCCAGCAAGTCCACCTGACAGAGGTCAAAGGGTGGAGCCTTGTGTCCTTCGTCGCCCTGATGCCGATCTACACGGTTTCCACCATTGCCTTTACCTTCGTCACCGGCTGGGCAGTGGATCGCTTCGGCGTCAAATGGGTGGTGCCGTTCCAGATGCTGCCCTTTGCGCTGTCTTTCGCGGTGCTGGCCTTTGCCGATACGATCTGGATGGCCGGCGTGGGTCTGGTGATTTTCGGCATGGGGCAGGGCATGCAGGGCACGGCGACAACTGCATTCTGGGCCGTGTTTTATGGCACGAAACACCTCGGCGCGATCAAGGCCGCTGGTGCCGCGCTGATGGTCTTTGGCTCAGCGATCGGTCCGGGTGTCACCGGGGCTTTCATTGACTGGGGTGTGGATTTCCCCGAGCAGATGATCCCGATTGCCGTGTTTTATGTCGCGGGCGCACTCCTCGCCGGTCTTGGAATCTTGCGGTACCAGCGCGATTTGCCCGGTTAACGCCCGCGTCGCAGATAAACGTAATATGCCCCTCCACCACCGTGGCTGACATGCGCCTGACTGACCTGCATGACCACGGACGACAGCGGCGGCGTCGCCAACCATTGCGGGGCCTGATGGCGTAGCACACCGTGGCGCACAGGGATCGGGCCCCCTTCGTCGCGATTCTTACCCTTGCCGGTGATGACCAGAACCAACCGCTTGCCCGCGCCGTGAGACGACAGGATAAATCGTGACAAGGCCGTATGTGCACGATCCAGCGTCATCCCATGCAGATCGATGCGGCCTTCGGGTTTCAATTTACCCCGGTTCATCTTGGCAAAGGTCTTTCGATCCATCTGAACCGGTGCCTTGTTCAGGCGATCCGGCAGGGACGGCGCAAGGTCGTATTCGATCTTGCGTGCGGCCGGTTTTGGCGGTGTTTTCCCATCCAGCTTGATCTCGACCGGCAGATGGACATCGCGTTTTACATGCTGGGGCGCATAGGCTTCGGGGTCAAAGGTTTGTGTCTGGCGCAGCGCTTGCGTATTCTCGGTCACTTTCTGCCAAAGTTCGACCTCATCAGGTTTGAGGCGCCGCCGGGTCACTGTGCAGGACCTCGCGCCATCTCATATGCATGTTGAGTTGGCAGCAGAACAAACATCAGGTTTTGACCTTTTGAACGCAAAACCGGACCCGCCATGAGCAGGGTCCGGCACTGATCCGCGCAGCAAGGCTGCGCCGCCTCACCCGTCTGTTGACACAAGAATCCAATTAGGATCGTCCGACCCCATCGGGCGCGCAAAGCTCCATGTGTCCTTCTGGCGTTTCACGTCTGTGAGGCTGCCCTCGATGATTTCGCCTTCGCTGTTGCGCACAGCCGAGGTCAGCTCAGCCGTGAAACGGATCGTCAATTCAGCCTCGTTTGTGTCAGGGTCGAGGGTCGCATCAATAAGCTTCAGTTCACGCACACCGATAAAATTCGCCTCAATGGTCAGCCCCTGATCTTCGCGCGCAGCGACGCCATCAACGAAGGATTCGTAAATATCCTCGGCGAGGAAAGGTTGAATGTCCGCCAGTTCCCCGTTTTCATAGCCCATCACGATCATCTCGTACGCACCGCGTGCGCCGCCCAGGAATTCGGTTACATTGAACCCCGGCTCCAGCCGCTTCATGTTCGCCAGCGCTTCGGCGGCATCGCTGTGTTCGTCGACATGATCGGTGATATCCAGATCCGGCCCGCCCTCGATCACCTCGAAATCACGGGTCGGCGAGCGGTCGGATGTCGGTGCCTGCGCGGGCCCCGGCTCGAATCCATCCCGGGTTCCCAGCACGTTTTTCAGGCGGAAAATCAAAAAGACAGCGATGCCGGCCAGAACCAGAAGCTGTATCAAAGGCGAAGAATTCATAACGACCTCGTGTCAGACGAAGATGGAAACAATGTGCTAGAGGCCTTATGTAGGTGCAGGAGTGGTCCAAGTCCACTGTCCGCAGTACGAAAGGGAGTACCAAAATGTGGCTGTTTATCGCGTTCCTTGCGATACCATTGCTGGAAATCGCGCTGTTTATCCAGATCGGCGGCGCGATCGGCCTCGGCTGGACATTGGCCACAGTGGTCGTCACGGCGGTGCTCGGGACGTTTCTGGTCAGGAATCAAGGGGCTTTGGCGCTTGGGCAGGTGAAATCCTCATTTAACCAGATGCAGGACCCGACGGAGCCTTTGGCACATGGTGCGATGATTCTGTTTTCCGGCGCGTTGTTGCTGACGCCTGGATTTTTTACAGATACAATTGGATTTTTATTGTTAATCCCTGCGGTACGCGCCAGTGCGTTTCGCGCGATCAAGGCCCGGGTCAGCATTGCGAGTTTTGAAGCCGCAAACCATACACACAGACCCCGGCGTCCGGGACACGGTCAGCCGGATGATGTAATTGACGGCGATTACACCGAGGTAAAGACGGAAGCAGACCAAAACAAACGCCCTTCAGGTTGGACCGACCATTGAGAACCACAAGCCAAGCTGATAAGCCTCCCCAGAATTTATTTTAGGAGCGCGCAATGGCTGAAGAAGAAGAAGCAAAAACAGAAGCGAACGGACAACAACAGGCCCCGCAGATGCGGGTTCTTGGTCAGTTCATTCGCGATATGTCGTTTGAAAACATCATGGCACAAAAAGGAGCGCCGTCGGACGCCCAGCCTGACGTGCAGGTGCAGGTCAATCTGGATGCAAAGAAACGCACCGCAGATAACCAGTACGAATCCGCGATCAAGCTGAACGTGACATCCAAGGTCAAGGATGGCGATGCAACGCTGTTTGTTCTTGAACTCGACTATGTCGGCATTTTCCACGTGGACAACGTGCCGGACGAGCAGTTGCACCCCTTCCTGCTGATCGAATGCCCGCGGATGATTTTCCCGTTCCTGCGTCGCATTGTCAGCGACATCACGCGCGACGGTGGCTTTCCGCCGCTCAACCTCGAAAACATCGACTTCCTGTCGCTCTATCGCAATGAGCTGGCGCGCCGCCAATCAAGCGAAGCGCCCAAGATGGACGCCTGATCTCAGGTTTTCAACCAAACAGCGTCGTCGCCCAATTTCGCAACAAAGTCTGCATGGGCGGCGGCTTCTTCCTCGGTTATTCGCGAAGGTAGCGGCGTGGGACGCGGTCGGGGCGTCCAGTCCACAGATGTATCACCTGCGGATTTTTGCGGAATGTTGGACAGGCCGAAATCAGGCTGTCGCCCCCCGATAAGTTCAAGATAGACCTCAGCCAGAATTTCACTGTCGAGCAAAGCACCGTGCAGCGTCCGCGACGTATTATCAATGCCAAAGCGGCGGCATAAAGCGTCCAGCGAGGCAGGCGAGCCCGGAAAACGTTTACGCGCGATATCCAGCGTATCAATCGCCTGTTCCCAGGGTATTTTCGGCAGGTTTATCCAACCCAATTCAGCATTGAGAAACTTGATATCAAAAGCCGCATTATGGATAACAAGTTTGGCATCCCCGATAAAATCAAGAAAGGCCTGTCCGACCTCGGCAAATTTGGGTTTGTCGCGCAGAAAATCATCGCCCAGCCCGTGCACCTGAAACGCTTCCTCCGGCATGGATCGTTCGGGGTTGATATACTGGTGATAGGTTCTGCCCGTCGCAACATGGCCCATCAATTCCACCGCGCCAATCTCGACAATCCGGTCGCCTGATTCAGGGTCGAAACCAGTCGTTTCCGTGTCCAACACAATTTCACGCATCTGCAATCGCCCTCCGTATCTGCTCCGTAATAGTCTGAACCTGCGCACGTGCATGTTCAAGCGTATCCGTTTCGATCACGAAATCAGCCCGCGCACATTTTTCCGCATTCGGCATCTGTTTGTGCCTGATCTGTTGAAATTGCTTTGCTGTCATCTTGCCGCGCGCCAGAACGCGTCTCTCCTGTTCCTCTGCAGTTGTGCGGACACAGGCCACGGCGTCCATGTCGCTGTCCGCCCCGGTTTCAAACAGGAGCGGGATATCCAGCACGGTGATGTCGCTTTTTGTTTGGTCCAGAAACTCGGTTCTGTCCGCGCCGACCAGCGGATGTACGATCTTTTCTATCCGGCGCAAGACCGAGGGATCATTCTGAATCAAGTCGCGCAGAGCATCCCGTGAGACGCTGTTTTTATGAATCACGGTGGGATAAATCGCCCCGATGGGCGCAACCGCTGCACCGCCCTCGACATAAAGCCGATGAACAGCCGCATCCGCATCCCAAAGCGCGCAGCCAAGTTCCACAAAAAGCTGTGCCGTGGTGGATTTACCCATGCCGATGGAGCCTGTGAGACCGAGTTTGAACGTCACCCGAGCACCGCTGCGCGCGTGGCATCTGTGACATCCGGTCGCCGACCAAACCAGCGCTCAAATCCCGGAACGCCTTGATGTAACAGCATCCCCAGCCCGTCGACAGTCACGCAACCTTTTTCCTCTGCTACCTCAAGCAGACGTGTTTTCAATGGGTTATACACAAGGTCGGTGACTGTGGTATGCGCCTGCAACCCGTCCAGCGACGCTTCCATTTCCGGTTTACCGACCATGCCCAAAGACGTTGTGTTGACCAGAAGCTGCGCCTCGTGAAGCACGCCCGAGATCTGCGTCCAGTCCATCACCCGCACGCGATTGCCAAAATCCGACTGCAACTGATCTGATCGGGCGCGGGTCCTGTTGGTCAGGATGATTTCCGGCACACCGGCATCCAGCAGGGCGACGATCACTGCACGCGCGGCACCACCGGCACCCAACACCACCGCGGGGCCTTGTGAGGGCGTCCAATCAGTTGCGCCTGATCTGAGATTTTCGAGAAACCCGTAGCCGTCTGTGTTGTCCGCATGGATTTCGCCGTCCTTGCCAAAGGTCAACGTGTTCGCAGCACCGATCAGTCTGGCGCGGTCTGTGATTTGATCAGCGAGTTTCAACACCGCTTCCTTATGCGGCAGTGTTACATTCAATCCGACAAAGCCCATTTTGGGCAAAGTGCGCAAGACATGTTCAACGTCCGCCGCTTTCACCTCCATCGGAACGTAGAAACCGCTTATGCCATAGGTTTCCAACCAATGCCGGTGAAGCTGCGGCGACTTTGAGTGCGCAATGGGCGCACCCATGACACCCGCGAGCGGAATTTTTGTCATGCTCATCTTGGTAAGTCTCCGCGTAAGGCAAGGTAAGACAGCAGTTCAAGCAGCGGCAACCCCAGTACCGTGAAATAATCGCCGTCGATACGTGAAAACAACCGCACACCTTCCTCTTCCAGTTTATAGGCACCTACAGCATGCCGAATAGAGTCCCAGTTGCGTGCCACATAGTCCTGCAAATAGGCATCGGAAACATCATGCATCCGCAATCTGACAACACCGACATGGCGCCAGACTGGTTTACCATCTTCACAGATGACAGCAGCGGACAACAGCGTGTGGCGATCATTGCGCAGGGCTTGCAATTGGGTCAGCGCGTCATGCGAATCGACAGGTTTTGAGAGTAGAACCCCACGGTGATCCAACACCTGGTCGCAGCCCAGAACAATCGCGCCGGGGGTTTTGTCACTGATCTTGCGCGCCTTCATTTCAGCGAGCGTATCGGCGATGTCTCTGGGGGAGGCCTGCTCTGCCAGCAGGGCTTCCTTTACCATTTCTTCATCAATACGTGCGCCTGATGTGGTATGCGGCACACCTGCATTGCTGAGCATTTTCGCGCGGATTTCAGAGGTCGACGCGAGGATGAGCGGTTGGGGCATGTGTATAAGCCTGGGGGCAAGGTTAAGGATTGGTTAAGGGACACTTCTGCGGAAAACACGGGTGCGGTTCAAGGTGGTTCACAACACAATCGTTTCATGCCCGCTCAGCGAAACAGTCCATCCGGGCAAAAGGATAAGGTCTATGCCGGTATAAATCTGTTCGGCTGATTGATCCACAGGATTATCCCCGACCAGCTGAGATAAGACACTTATAACTATCTAATAAATAATGGTTTTTCATCTTACAGACAACTTGATAACAGCGTACGTGAAAACTTGTGCGATGTGGATAATACAAGGAACAAAGTGATAATCCACAGAACCTGACAACCCTACATAATCATCATCTTTCTATCTTTACTTATTTATTTATAAGGAAGCATCGAAAGGGGAACATGTGATGTCTGATCTTTTGGCCATTGGCTATCCTTGGATCAAATCGTTTCATATCATGTCGGTGATTGCGTGGATGGCGGGTCTGTTTTATCTGCCACGGCTCTATGTCTATCACACGGAACAGGTGGGACAGTCGGGCGACACGCATGTCCTGTTTCAAACGATGGAGCTGAAACTGCTCAGAGTGATCATGAACCCTGCGATGATCGCAACATGGGTTTTTGGGATTTGTCTCGTTCTGACCCCCGGAATTGTAGATTGGTCTTCTATCTGGCCCTGGTTGAAATTCCTCGGCGTGTTTGGGATGACGGCGTTTCACATGTGGCTTGCGAAGAAGCGCAAGGTCTTTGCCGCCGGTGAAAACCAGCTGACGGGCAAACAGTACCGGATGATGAATGAAGTTCCGACAATTTTAATGGTGATCATTGTCATCTCGGTCGTGGTGAAGTTCTGATTTGATTGACTCCGATCTTTCGGCGGCTTATGTGATCAGAACCGTCCCGTCCGGGACTGGCGCAGACCCACAGAATTGACTGATAACAAAACTGATGTATCGCATCTGGTTTAGGCGAGTTTCTCATGACATCCCAAGACACTGATACCGAAACGGTGACGGAAACGTTGAATCTGGCAGATCTCAAGCGGAAGAGTCCCAAGGATTTGCTGTCGATGGCAGAAGATCTGGAGATCGAGAACGCCTCGACCATGCGTAAAGGCGAAATGATGTTCCAGATTCTGCGTGAACGCGCGGATGAAGGTTGGGAAGTGTCGGGCGATGGCGTGCTCGAAGTGCTTCAGGACGGGTTTGGTTTTCTGCGCTCTCCAGAGGCGAATTACCTTCCGGGACCGGATGATATTTATGTCTCGCCCGATATGATCCGCAAGTATTCCCTGAGAACAGGAGATACGATCGAGGGGTTGATCAAAGCACCGGACGACAATGAGCGGTATTTTGCGCTGCTGGGCGTGACGCAGATCAATTTTGAAGATCCTGAAAAGGCGCGCCACAAGGTGGCCTTTGAAAACCTGACGCCGCTCTACCCGGATGAGCGTCTGACGATGGAAACCGATGATCCCACGACAAAAGACCGCTCGGCGCGGATCATTGATCTGGTAGCACCAATTGGGAAAGGGCAACGGTCATTGATCGTAGCGCCACCGCGCACGGGTAAGACCGTGTTGTTGCAAAACATCGCAAATTCCATCGAGCGGAACCACCCGGAGTGTTACCTGATCGTGTTGCTCATTGACGAGCGCCCGGAAGAAGTGACCGACATGCAGCGATCCGTGAAGGGTGAAGTCGTGTCTTCCACCTTTGACGAACCTGCCACACGACATGTCGCCGTGTCTGATATGGTCATCGAAAAAGCCAAACGTCTTGTGGAACATAAACGAGATGTTGTGATCCTTTTGGATTCGATTACCAGACTTGGTAGAGCGTTCAACACGGTAGTGCCTTCTTCGGGTAAGGTTCTGACCGGTGGTGTCGATGCCAATGCCTTGCAACGTCCCAAGCGTTTCTTTGGTGCGGCTCGCAACATCGAAGAGGGTGGTTCGCTGACGATCATCGCGACCGCGCTGATTGACACGGGCAGCCGTATGGACGAAGTCATTTTTGAAGAGTTCAAAGGGACGGGCAATTCTGAGATCGTGCTGGATCGCAAGATTGCAGACAAACGCGTATTCCCGGCCATGGATATTCTGAAATCCGGTACCCGCAAGGAAGACTTGCTGGTTGACAAGATCGACCTGCAAAAAACCTTTGTCCTGCGTCGTATCCTGAACCCCATGGGTACGACCGACGCCATCGAGTTCCTGATTTCGAAGTTGAAACAGACAAAGACGAATTCAGACTTCTTCGATTCGATGAACACTTAAATTATTGTTTTCATACAATGGTTTAAACGATGGATACAGTCTTTGCACTAGGATCTGCACAGGGGCGTGCGGGTGTCTCCGTTATTCGCCTGTCCGGGCCTGCCGCCTGGGCGGTTGCAGAAACGATCTGCGGGTCTCTGCCAGATCCACGTAAATCCGCTGTTCGGGTGCTCAGGGCGCAAGATGGTTCGGTCATTGATCAGGCACTCGTGCTTGCGTTCAAAGCGCCCCATAGCTTTACCGGCGAAGACGTGGTGGAATTTCACGTTCACGGCAGCATTGCAGTGGTGCGTACCGTCCTCGATGCGTTGTCGGATCAAGATGTGGCCAGATTGGCAGAGGCTGGAGAGTTCACACGGCGTGCACTGGAAAACGGCAAGCTCGATCTGTCGCAGGTTGAGGGGCTGGCCGATCTGATTGATGCGGAGACAGAGGCACAACGCAGGCAGGCTGTGCGCGTGCTGACAGGTGCCTTGGGCGAAAAAGTTGAGGTGTGGCGATCAAAGCTGATCCGTGCAGCGGCATTGATTGAGGCGACGATAGATTTTGCGGATGAGGACGTACCGGTTGATGTTACACCGGAAGTTACGTCGCTGTTGGAAGATGTGTCATCTGATGTACGAACCGAGGTTGCCGGAACACATGTTGCGGAGCGTATTCGGTCGGGGTTCGAAATTGCGTTGGTTGGAGCGCCAAATGCGGGTAAGTCTACGCTGTTAAACAAACTGGCTGGTCGAGACGCTGCAATTACGTCCGAAATCGCGGGCACAACGAGGGATGTGATAGAAGTCAGGATGGATCTGGGTGGGTTGCCTGTGACATTTCTTGATACGGCAGGATTGCGTCAGAGCGCTGATGAGATCGAAACGATTGGCATTGAACGTGCGATAAAGCGGGCCCAGGAAGCAGACTTGCGCGTGTTTTTGTCCGGCCCGGACGAAAGACTGCTGATAGAACCTCTTGAAGACGACATCCGGTTAACACCAAAGGTTGATCTTGCGCCGGGATCGCAGACGGGTATTTCAGGAAAGACCGGGCAGGGCATTCCAGAGTTGCTGGAAAAAATCAGATCTGTTTTTTCAGAACGTGTGTCAGCTGTGGGATTGGCAACGCACGAGCGACATCGGCTCGCCATGCAGCGCGCTTTGGAAGATCTGGATAATTCATTTGAAGCTCTTCTCAGGGGTCCGGAGTTTTATGATATAACCGCGCAGGAACTCAGGTCAGCGATTCGAGCGCTTGAAACGCTTGTTGGTCGTATTGATGCAGAAAATCTGCTGGATGAAATCTTTTCAAGTTTTTGCCTTGGAAAATAATGGAGTGTTTCACGTGAAACATTTTGACGTCTTGGTCATTGGTGGCGGGCATGCGGGGACAGAAGCAGCGCATGCTGCCGCCCGCATGGGATCACAGACGGGTCTGATTACCATGTCCAGGTCCGGAATTGGGGTGATGTCCTGTAACCCGGCGATTGGCGGTCTTGGCAAGGGTCACCTGGTACGCGAGATCGACGCTTTGGATGGGGTCATGGGCCGTGTGGCGGATCAGGCTGGTATTCAGTTTCGTTTGTTGAACCGGCGCAAAGGTCCCGCGGTACAAGGGCCCCGGGCGCAATCTGACCGTGCGATTTACCACAACAGGATGTTAGAGGCGACCGATCAACAACAAAATCTGGATATTATCGTTGGTGAGGCCGTCGACTTTGTTATGGATGGAGAGCGTGTTATCGGCGTCGTGTTGCAGGATGATGCGGAGATACTGGCGAAAACTGTCATTCTAACCACCGGTACCTTTTTGCGCGGCGTTATACATATCGGTGATGTTTCACGATCCGGCGGGCGCATGGGTGACAAAGCATCTGTGCGTCTTGCGGATCGAATTGACAGCTTTGGTTTGCCCATGGGGCGTTTGAAAACTGGAACGCCACCCCGTTTGAGCAGCAAATCAATCAATTGGGATGTTTTGGAAGAACAGCCTGGTGATGATGAGCCGACACTTTTCTCGTTTTTATCCAAGGGTGTAAGCGCGCGGCAGGTTTCTTGTGGTATTACGCATACGAATGTGAGGACGCATGACATAATCCGCGATAACATCACGCGGTCCGCCATGTACGGCGGTCACATTGACGGCGTTGGTCCGCGGTATTGTCCCTCCATCGAAGACAAGATAATCCGCTTCGCAGATAAGGAGTCGCATCAGATATTTCTGGAGCCAGAGGGGTTAAACACCGACGCAGTATATCCAAACGGGATATCAACATCGCTTCCGCAAGATGTACAATCCGAGTATGTGCATTCCATTGTGGGGCTAGAAAAAGCGATTATCTTACAACCGGGTTACGCGATTGAATACGACTACGTGGATCCGCGCGCGCTGGATTCGTCCTTATCTGTTTTGTCAGTACCCGGTTTGTATCTGGCGGGTCAGATTAACGGGACCACCGGATATGAAGAGGCGGCCGCACAAGGGCTTGTGGCGGGATTGAACGCGTCTTTGGAGGCGCGCGGCAGTGATCCAATTACTTTCTCGAGGTCTGACAGCTATATTGGCGTCATGATTGACGACCTGACGACTCGTGGCGTAATGGAACCCTACCGGATGTTCACGTCGCGGGCTGAGTTCCGACTGTCCTTGCGGGCCGATAACGCTGACCAGCGTCTAACCCCAATTGGATTGGCATTGGGCTGTGTTTCAGACGAACGAAAACAGGCCTTTGAGGTTAAAATCGAAGCCTTGGATCGCGCCCGACGTCTTTTGACGGAGTCGTCCTATACGCCCAAGCAGGCGGGTGAAGCTGGGATTTCAGTGAGCCATGACGGGTCGCGCAGAACCGCTATGCAGTTGCTGGCGTTTCCGAATACTTCGTTCAAAGATCTTTCCTTGCTGGACCCTGTGTTCGACGGCATCGATGTTGAAACGCAACAGCAGATGGAGCGTGAGGCGCTCTACGCGACCTACATCGAACGTCAGCAGAAGGACGTTGATCTGCTCAAGAAGGACGAAGGGCATAAAATTCCCGCGGATTTCGACTATGACCAACTGAGCGGTTTGTCGAACGAACTTAAGTCAAAGCTGAATAGCACGAGGCCAACGTCACTTGCCCAAGTCGGCCGTATTGACGGGATGACCCCCGCAGCGTTGACCCTTATCCTTGCAAAGCTACGGCAAAGCTCCAAAAAGCGGTCTGCTTGAGGGGTGTACAAATGGATGCTTCGACTGTTTCACGTGAAACAATGCATGCTCTGCAGATGTATCACGACTTGCTGCTGAAGTGGAACGCACGGATAAATCTGATCTCCAAGTCTAGTATAGAAGATGTCTGGAGCCGCCACATCTGGGATTCCGCACAAGTTGTTGATTGTGTCGCAAAGGCTAAGACGTGGGTTGATCTGGGCAGTGGCGGCGGCATGCCCGGTATCGTTGTTGCCATCTTTGCCAAAAACATCGACCCGGATCGCAGAGTTATCCTTGTTGAAAGTGATCAGAGGAAAGCGGCGTTTCTGCGCACGGTCATCCGCGAATTGTCATTGAACGCACGTGTCATTGTCGAGCGGATCGAGGATGTAGCGCCCCTGCGCGCGGACGTTGTTTCGGCCCGCGCCCTTGCTGATTTATCCGTGTTACTGTCCTTTGCGCAGCGCCACCTTTCAGCGCAAGGCACAGCGCTATTCATGAAAGGGCAAAGCTGGGAAAAAGAAGTGTCAAGCGCACAAGAAACGTGGTCTTTCGATCTCAAGGCGCATAGAAGTAAAACCAGTCCCGCAGCAGCTATTCTGGAAATAAAGGAAATACAGCGTGTCTGATTTGTCGCGTCCATTCGGCCCAAAAATCATCGCGGTAGCAAACCAAAAAGGCGGCGTCGGCAAAACTACAACCACGATTAACCTCGCAGCGGCGCTGGCCGAGGCAGGGCGGCGCGTTCTTGTCGTCGACCTTGATCCGCAGGGCAACGCGTCAACGGGCCTGGGTATTGAAGTCGAAGATCGAAAGTACACCACCTATGATATTCTACTGGGTGATGTTGATATAAAAGACGTTGTGCTACAAACAGTTACGCCAAATCTTCTGATCGTGCCGGCCACCGTTGATCTGAGTTCGGCTGACCTGGAGTTGATGTCCAGTGAAAAGCGGAGTTTCCTGCTCCACGATGCGTTGCGACAGATTGAGATGGATGGATTTAATCTGGATTACGTCCTGATTGACTGCCCGCCGTCGCTGAACCTCCTCACGGTGAATGCCATGATCGCAGCGCATTCGGTTCTGGTGCCTTTGCAAAGCGAATTTTTTGCGCTTGAGGGTTTGTCGCAGCTGATGCTGACGATCCGGGAAGTGCGGCAGACCGGCAATAAGGATCTGCGCATCGAGGGTATTCTTCTGACCATGTATGACAAGCGCAATAACCTGTCTTTGCAGGTGGAACAGGATGCCCGGGACAATCTTGGCGACATGGTGTTCAGCACGCGGATACCGCGCAATGTTCGTGTGAGCGAAGCGCCGTCTTTTGCAATGCCCGTGCTTACCTATGATACGATGTCCAAGGGCGCGCAGGCGTATCGTGCTTTGGCAAAAGAACTGATACAAAAACATCGGGTAAAAGTGGCTTAGGGGGCAGTTATGGCAGTCGGGACAGATCGGAAACGCGGATTGGGACGGGGTTTGTCGGCTCTGATGTCGGATGTTGCGGAGGCGGAGAGCCCACCGGCACCCGGCGTGCCCATGTCAAACCAGAAAATCCCGATTGATCAGATTTCGCCAAACCCGGACCAGCCGAGAAAGCAGTTTACGGACAGTGACCTTGACGACCTGACAGCTTCCATCAAGGAAAAGGGTGTCATTCAACCGTTGATCGTTAGAAAAACGGGTGTTGATCAGTTTGAAATCGTGGCGGGTGAGCGCCGGTGGCGTGCGGCGCAGCGGGCGCAGCTGCACGAGTTGCCCGTTGTGATACGCGAGTTCACGGATGTTGAGGTTCTTGAAGTCGCAATCATTGAGAATATCCAGCGCGCCGATCTGAACCCCATTGAAGAGGCCGCAGGCTATCGTCAACTGATGGATCGTTTCGGGCACACACAGGAAAAGATGGCAGAGGCCTTGGGTAAGAGCCGCAGCCACATTGCCAATTTGTTGAGGCTTCTGACCCTACCCGATCCGGTTTTGCAGATGGTGCGCGAAGGCGGGTTGAGCGCGGGTCACGCGCGGGCGCTGATTCCTGCGCAGGACCCGCTCAAACTGGCGCAGCAGATCGTCAAGGGGGGCCTGTCGGTGCGCGCCGCCGAAGCGTTGGTCAAGAAAGAGCGGTCCAGTTCTGATGACGCGCCGCGTCCTGCTGCGAAGCCCGCGTCTGCTGAAAAAGATGCCGATACCAAAGCGCTCGAGGGGGATTTGTCTGCAAGCCTAGGTATGAAAGTCGAACTGACCCACAAACCCGGTCACGAAAGCGGGCACATGACGCTGCATTACAAATCACTCGACGATCTGGATGAGCTGTGCCGGATCTTGAGTGGAGCCTAGGTTTCCAGCAGGCGCGCGATGACCGCATTTAATATGATAAACCCTTGATCTGAAACGGTTATTCTATCTTCCGTGGTTGAGACCATTCCAAGGTCTGCCAGCTCTGATACGGCATGGGAGTCCAACGCTTTACCGGCGAGCGTTTCGTAACGGTGCGTGTCTATCCCTTCTTTCAGGCGCAATCCCATCAACAGGAATTCGCTCGCCTGATCTTGGTAAGTAAGCGGCCCACGCGGTTTTTCTGTATGCTCATCACCTACCGCGGCCAGCCATTTTGCCGGGTTCGAATAGCATTCCGTCGCGTATCGTTGCCCGTTCACGGTCAGGCGACCATGCGCGCCGGGTCCGATGCCGAGGTAATCGCCATAGCGCCAATAGATCAGGTTATGCCGGGAGTGTGCCCCGTCACGCGCATGGTTCGATACCTCATAACCGGGCATGCCGGCCGCACCGCATAGGTCCTGCGTGAGCGTGTAAAGATCGGCGCTCAGGTCTTCATCTGGCAGGCCGCGCAGTTTACCCGCGTTGTAGCGGTCGCCGAACGCCGTACCCTGTTCGATGGTCAGTTGATAGAGTGACAGATGATCGACCGCCATCTCCAGCGCTTGTTTCAATTCCTGCTCCCATGCGTGCAAGCTCTGGCCCTGCCGCGCATAGATCAAATCAAAGCTGACACGATCAAATTCCGACCGCGCGATATCGAAGGCGGTCTGCGCTTCTGTGACCGTGTGGATGCGGCCCAGACGGCGCAGATCATCATCGTTCAACGCCTGAATGCCCATGGAAATGCGGGTCACACCGCCCTGGCGGAAAGCGGCAAAGCGACCGGCCTCGACCGAACTTGGGTTCGCCTCCAGCGTGATTTCCAGATCATTGGCAACCGGCCAAAGCTTGCGCACTTCGCTGATGACAACCGCAACCGTATCGGGATCCATCAAGCTGGGGGTGCCGCCGCCAAAAAAGACGGATCGCAACACGCGGCCTTGCGTTTCACGCGCTGTACGGCGCAACTCTGTCAGATAGGCGTCACGCCATGCGGTTTGATCAATGCGGCGCACCACATGGCTGTTGAAATCACAATACGGACATTTGGCCTCGCAATAGGGCCAGTGGATATAGAGGCCAAAGCCGCCGTGTTCCCAGTCTTCAGCCAAAGCAACCCGCGATCAGCTTTTGAAACGCATCCGCGCGATGGCTGATCCGGTTCTTTTCCGCCGGATCCATTTCGGCAAAGGTCATGTCATGACCGTCAGGTTGGAACATCGGATCATAGCCATGACCCGTTTTACCCCGGATCGGCCAGACAAGGGTGCCGTTGACGCGCCCATCGAACACTTCGTCATGACCGTCAGGCCATGCGAGCACCAGCGTCGCCCTGAACCGGGCGCGGCGCGGGTGGGGGGCGTTGATCTCTTCCAGCTTGGTATGGGTCTTGGTCATGGCCATGACGAAATCGCGCCCGTTCGGGGTCTCCGCCCAATCAGCGGTATAGACACCGGGGGCGTTGTTCAGCGCTTCCACCTCGATGCCGGAATCGTCCGCCAGGGCGGGCAGCCCTGTCGCCTCAACAGCAGCGCGCGCCTTGATGCGTGCGTTGCCGATGAAGGTGCTTTCGGTCTCTTCAGGTTCGGCCAGACCCATCTCTGCGGCGCCGACCACATCCACACCGTAGGGCGCGAAAAGCTGCTGCATTTCTTCCAGCTTGCCCGCGTTATGGGTCGCAATCAGGATACGTTTGCCGTCGAACTTGCGTGTCATGCGGTGGCCGCTTTTTGCGCGGCGACCAATTCGCCCACGCCCTTTTCGGCCAGATCCATCAACTGGTTCATCTGATCGCGTGAAAACGTCGCGCCTTCGGCGCTCATCTGCACTTCGATCAGTTGTTTTGAACCCGTCATGATGAAGTTCCCGTCAACACCCGCCTCGGAATCCTCAGGGTAATCCAAATCCATGACCGGCTGACCTGCATAGATACCACAGCTGATCGCGGCCACCGGATCAACGAGCGGATCACTGATCACATCCCCTGCTTTCATCAGCTTGTTCACCGCCAGACGCAGCGCCACCCAACCGCCCGTGATCGAGGCGCAGCGCGTGCCGCCATCCGCCTGCAACACATCGCAATCGACGGTGATCTGTCGCTCGCCGAGGGCAACACGGTCAACGCCAGCGCGCAGGCTGCGCCCGATCAGACGCTGGATTTCAACGGTACGCCCGCCTTGCTTGCCTGCGGTGGATTCGCGCCGCATCCGCGTGTTCGTCGCACGCGGCAGCATGCCATATTCCGCCGTGACCCAACCCAATCCCGACCCTTTGATGAAAGGCGGCACCCGGTCTTCAATCGTGGCGGTACACAAGACGTGAGTATCCCCGATCTTGATCAGCGCCGAGCCTTCGGCATGCTTGGTAAAACCCGTTTCGATGGACACAGGGCGCATTTCGTTCAGTTCTCGACCGGAGGGACGCATTTCATTTCCTTTATATGTGCCTGATGTCGATACAGGGCCGGGCGACCCGGATGCAACCCCGATTGAAATCTCTGTGGTTTATGCTTTTATCATATGGGGTATAGGAAACCGATATGAATGATGTGCCGAACATTCTGGGAGAGATGAACGAACGCTCGCGCGAGGTCTTTCGGCGGGTGGTTGAGGGGTATCTGGCTGACGGTGCGCCGGTGGGGTCGCGCACGCTGACGCGTGACTTCAGCGAAAAGGTCAGTGCCGCCACCATACGCAATACAATGCAGGATCTCGAATACCTCGGATTGCTGGATAGCCCGCATATCAGTGCAGGGCGAATACCGACGCAGATGGGCTTGCGGATGTTTGTCGATGGCCTGTTGGAAATCGGTGATCCGGATGAGATGGACCGCGAGAAGATCGACGCGACCCTGTCCTCCAATTCCGAAGACGTCAGTGGTCTTCTGGATCGTGTCGGCTCGGCGCTGTCTGGCGTGACGCAGGGCGCATCATTGGTGATGACCCCCAAACACGAGGCGCCGATCAAGCATATCGAATTTGTCTCGCTGTCGCCGGACCGGGCGCTGGTGGTTCTGGTGTTTGCAGATGGGCACGTCGAAAACCGCCTGTTTTCCCCGCCTGCGGGTCAGACGCCCAGCTCCATGCGCGAGGCAGCCAATTTCCTGAACGCGCTGATCGAGGGCAAGACGCTGAGTGAAGTGCACGGCGCGATACAAAAGGAAATACGGAACCGGCGACAGGAAATCGATTCGCTGGCGCAGGCCCTTGTGGAAAGCGGTATGGCCGTTTGGGAACGCGAGGGCGATCAAAATGAGCGTCTGATCGTGCGGGGTCGGTCCAATTTGCTGACCGGCGATGGCGAAGGAGAGGATTTCGAGCGAATCCGACTGCTCTTTGATGACCTCGAACGCAAGCGCGATATCGCCGAATTCCTTGAGCGCACCGAGGAAGGCGAGGGTGTGCGCATTTTTATTGGCTCTGAAAACAAACTTTTTTCACTTTCGGGTTCCTCTCTGGTGGTTTCCCCATATATGAACGCTGATCGAAAGATCATTGGTGCTGTTGGTGTCATTGGTCCGACAAGACTGAATTACGGTCGTATCGTTCCGATTGTGAACTATACGGCGCAACTGGTTGGTAAGTTGATCGCTGATCGGAGCTAGAGGGTTAAGATGGCAGAGCCTAAGAACGAAGAATTTCTGGATGACATCGAAGAGGCAGAGGCCGACGCCTTTGCTGAAGAGATGGAAGAAATTGATGAAGAAGCGCTGGAAGTGGAACAGCTGCGCGCCGAGCGGGACCAGCTGAAGGACCGTTTCATGCGGGCCCTCGCGGATGCTGAAAACGCGCGTAAGCGTTCGGAAAGGGACCGCCGGGAGGCTGAAAACTACGGCGGGTCGAAGCTGTCCCGCGATATGCTGCCGGTCTATGATAACATGAAACGCGCGCTTGAGGCCGTCACCGATGAGCAGCGGGAACAAAACGCTGCCTTGCTCGAAGGCATCGAACTGACCATGCGTGAATTGCTCAGCGTCTTCAAAAAGCACGGCATCGAAATCGTCGCGCCCGAGGTTGGGGATCGTTTCGATCCGCAATACCATCAGGCGATGTTTGAAGCACCACTGCCCGGCACCAAGGCAGGCGACATCATTCAGGTCTCGGCCGAAGGGTTCATGTTGCACGACCGTTTGCTGCGCCCGGCGCAGGTCGGCGTTTCCTCAACACCGGCGAGCTGATTTTCGGCGATCTTTTTGTGTGAGGCGGTCAGGGATTGGCCGCCTCTTTCAATTGATAAAGCAGCTCAAGCGCCTGTTTCGGTGTCAATTCGTCGGGGTGGATTTCAGCCAGCCGCGCCTCAACATCCGAGGTTTTTGCAGGCGCAGGCGCCGGGGCGGGCGCCACGGAAAACAGCGGCAGGTCATCAATCAGCGTTTTCTGCGTCGCGCCACCCTCGCGTTCACCCTTTTCCAGCATATCGAGCACGGCGCGCGCCCGCGAGATCACCGCAGGTGGCAGACCGGCAAGCTGCGCTACCTGCACCCCATATGACCGGTCTGCGGCACCCATCTTGACCTCATGCAGGAAAATGACTTCGCCCTCCCACTCCTTTACGGTCACGGTTGCATTCTCAACACCGGGCAACTTACCCGCAAGTGCCGTCATCTCATGGTAATGCGTGGCAAAAAGCGCGCGGCTTTTGTTCACATCATGCAGATGCTCCAGCGTCGCCCATGCGATGGACAGCCCGTCGTATGTGGCCGTGCCGCGCCCGATTTCATCGAGGATCACCAGCGCGCGATCGTCCGCCTGATTCAGAATGGCGGCGGTTTCGACCATCTCCACCATAAAGGTTGACCGCCCGCGCGCCAGATCATCCGAGGCACCCACGCGGCTGAACAACTGACTGATCAGACCGATATGCGCGCAGGACGCAGGCACGAAACTGCCCATTTGTGCCAGCAGCGCAATGATCGCGTTCTGGCGCAGATAGGTTGATTTACCCGCCATGTTCGGACCGGTCAGCAGGTAAATCTGTGCGGCGTCTTCTTCGGCAGAAAGGTCGCAATCATTGGCGATGAAAGGATCACCGGATTGTTGACGCAAGGCGTTTTCAACGACAGGGTGACGTCCGTTTTCAATGGCAAAAGCCCGGCTGTCATCCACCTTGGGCCGTACCCATCCGTCTGTCGTGGCAAGGGTCGCAAGGGCCGTGGTCAGATCAAGCTCCGCCAGTGCGGATGCGGTCTGCGCGATCCGGGCGGAACAGGCCAGAATATCCGATTTCAGCGTTTCATAGAGACGCTTTTCGATTTCCAGCGCCCGCCCGCCAGCGTTCAAGATCTTTGTTTCAAGCTCGGACAATTCAACGGTGGTGAACCGCACCTGATTGGCGGTTGTCTGCCGGTGGATGAAGGTTTCCGACATGGGCGGGGACAGCATCTTTTCGGCATGTGTGGCCGTCGTTTCGATGAAATAGCCCAGCACATTGTTGTGCTTTATTTTCAGTGATGTGATTCCTGTCAGTGCGGCAAATTCCTGCTGCATCCTCGCGATCACGCTGCGCCCTTCGTCGCGCAGGCTGCGTGCTTCGTCCAGTTCTGCATCGAACCCCGTGGCGATGAAACCGCCGTCCCGCGCCAGCAAAGGCGGCTCCGCGACCAGCGTGGCATCAAGCCGGTCGATCAGATTGTCATGTCGGGACAGATCATTCAGCGCATCGGCCAGAAGCGGTGGCAATTCATGAGACCCAAGCGTTTCAAAAAGGATCGCAGATTGCGTCAACCCGTTGCGGATCGCGGCCATGTCCCTTGGCCCGCCACGATCCAGCGACAGGCGTGACAGCGCGCGGTCAAGGTCCGGCACCTTGCGCAGGTGATCGCGCAGGGCGCCGCACAGATCATGGTGGTCTTGCGCAAAGGACACTGCATCAAGGCGGTTGGTGATCGTTTCAAGGTCGCGGGACGGGCTGGCAATGCGCGCAGACATCAGACGGCCACCGGCAGCGGTGATCGTCCGGTCAATCACGGCCAGCAATGAGCCTGCGCGCCCCCCCGACAGTGCCTGCGTCAATTCGAGGTTGCGGCGTGTGGCGGCATCAATCTGAATGGTTCGGTTTTCGGTTTCCCGTTGAGGCGGGCGCAACAGGGGCAGTTTGCCCTTTTGCGTGATGTCGAGGTACTGGATAATCCCGCCCATCGCCGCGACCTCGGCACGGGTGAAGCTGCCGTATGAGTCCAGTGTTTCCACGCCGAAGAGATCGCAGATCCGTTGCTCCGCCGAGGTGCTGTCAAATGCAGCGCGCGCGAGACCGGTCAGCGCAATGCCAAAGTCTTCGGCAACCTCGCGCAGGTCATTCTCCGCGCTTTCCGAGCAGATCAATTCTGAAGGTGCGAGGCGCGCCAGTTCAGGCCCAAGTTTGAGCGCTGTCAGCGGCATGACGTGAAAGGCCCCGGTGGAAATATCGGTCCAGGCGAGGGCTTTTGCGTCTCTAACTTGGGCAAAACTGGTCAGATAGTTGTTGCGCCGCGCATCAAGCAACGTCTCTTCGGTCAGGGTTCCCGGCGTTACCAACCGCACCACATCGCGTTTTACCACGGATTTGGAACCGCGTTTTTTCGCCTCCGCCGGGCTTTCCATCTGCTCACAGACGGCGACGCGAAACCTTTTGCGGATCAGCGTGAGCAGATAGCCTTCGGCTGAATGGACCGGCACGCCGCACATGGGAATGTCCGCACCGTCATGTTTGCCCCGTTTTGTCAGCGCAATATCCAGCGCTTCGGCAGCGGCGACGGCATCCTCAAAGAACATCTCGTAGAAATCGCCCATGCGGTAAAACAGCAGCGCATCTGCGTACTCTGCCTTCAGGTCGAGATATTGCGCCATCATGGGCGTGACGGTCATTGCAGTGCCCCCCGCGTTTGGCGTGACCTTACAAACCGCAGGCAGGGGGGAAAAGCACAAACGCAGCCTGCTTGAGGCGCTGGGCAGGCTAAGATATGGGTTGATGGCTCAGATCACCAATAAAGGCGAAATTCGATGACAAAAAACCGCGTTACGGCAGAAGAGGCGCTCGCCTTTCATCTGGAGCCGACCCCCGGAAAGTTCGAGGTAACGGCCACCGTACCGATGACGACGCAGCGGGACCTCAGTCTTGCCTATTCGCCGGGCGTCGCGGTCCCTTGTGAAGCGATTTCGCAAAACCCCGAAACCGCCTATGATTACACCAACAAGGGCAACCTTGTGGCCGTCGTGTCCAACGGGACAGCGGTCTTGGGTCTGGGGAACCTTGGCGCGCTGGCCTCCAAACCGGTGATGGAAGGCAAGGCGGTTTTGTTCAAACGCTTCGCGGATGTGAACAGCATCGACATAGAGTTGGACACCGAAGACACGGATGCCTTCATCAATGCGGTCAAGCTGATGGGCCCGACCTTTGGCGGCATCAACCTCGAAGATATCAAGGCGCCTGAGTGTTTCATCATCGAACAACGTCTCAAGGACGAAATGGACATCCCCGTCTTTCATGACGACCAACACGGCACTGCGGTGATCTGTGCTGCGGGTCTGATCAACGCGCTGCACCTGTCGGACAAAAAGATCGAAGATGTGCGCATTGTCCTGAACGGGGCCGGGGCTGCGGGGATCGCCTGTCTTGAATTGCTCAAGGCGATGGGCGCGCGGCACCAGAATTGCATCATGTGTGACACCAAGGGCGTGATCTATCAGGGCCGTGCGGAGGGCATGAACCAGTGGAAATCGGGCCATGCCGTCGCCACTGAGGCGCGCACCTTAGAGGACGCGATGAAGGGGGCGGATGTCTTCCTTGGTGTGTCTGTCAAAGGGGCTGTGACCGAAGCGATGATTGCCAGCATGGCAGATGACCCGGTGATCTTTGCCATGGCCAACCCCGACCCGGAAATTACGCCCGAAGAGGCGCATGCCGTGCGCGCGGATGCCATCGTTGCCACGGGCCGCAGTGACTATCCCAATCAGGTCAACAATGTTCTCGGGTTTCCGTACCTCTTTCGCGGCGCGCTCGACATTCATGCCCGCGCGATCAATGACGAGATGAAGATTGCCTGCGCCCACGCCCTTGCAGCGCTGGCGCGCGAGGATGTGCCGGATGAGGTCGCACTGGCCTATGGCAAAAACCTGTCCTTCGGGCGGGATTACATCATTCCGACGCCGTTTGACCCGCGTCTGATCCACCGTGTGCCGCCCGCCGTGGCCAAAGCGGGTATGGATACAGGTGCCGCGCGCCGCCCGATCATCGACATGGAAGCCTATGAACTATCGCTCAAGACCCGGATGGATCCGACGGCGAGTATCTTGCGTGGCATCAATGCGCGTGCGCGGGCAAATCAGGCTCGGATGATTTTTGCCGAAGGGGATGATGCGCGCGTGTTGCGCGCGGCGGTGATGTATCAACGCTCCGGTCTGGGCAAAGCGTTGGTCGTGGGGCGCAAGGAAGATGTGAAGGACAAGCTGGAGCAGGCCGGTATGCCCGACGCGGTGCGCGAGATTGAGATCGTGAATGCCGCGAATACGACGCATCTCGATACCTACAAGGATTTTCTCTATAGCAGGCTGAACCGGGGCGGCTTTGACGCGCAGGACATTCACCGGCTGGCGGCGCGGGATCGGCATGTCTTTTCCGCGCTGATGCTCGCGCATGGTCACGGCGATGGGCTTGTCACTGGCGCGACGCGCAAATCGGCGCATATCATGGACCGGATCAACCACGTCTTTGACGCGGATGTCAAAAGTGGTGCTGCGGGGATCACGGCAATTCTGCACAAGGGGCGGATCGTTTTCATCGCGGACACGCTGGTGCAGGAATGGCCCGACGAAGAAGATCTGGCCAATATCGCCGAACGCGCAGCGACCGTTGCCCGGAACATGGGGCTGGAGCCGCGTGTCGCCTTTGTCAGTTTCTCGACCTTTGGTTATCCGGTTTCGGAGCGGGCGACCAAAATGGCGGATGCGGCCAAGGTTCTGGACGCGCGCGGTGTCACCTTCGAATACGAAGGCGAGATGACCGTCGATGTTGCTATGAACACAACGGTGCAGGCGAGCTATCCGTTTTCCAGACTGACCGGTCCTGCGAATATCCTTGTCGTGCCGGCGCGCCATTCTGCCAGCATTTCGGTGAAACTGATGCAGGAAATGGCAGGGGCGACGGTGATTGGGCCGATTCTGTCCGGTGTGGATCGCTCAATTCAGATTTGTTCGACCGGGGCGACGGCCAATGACATCCTGAACATGGCCGTGTTGGCGGCCTGCAAGGTCGGCTGATGGCGATCTATAACCTCGGGTCGATCAACGCCGACAACGTGTATCGCGTACCGCATCTGGTCGGCCCGGGTGAGACGCTGGCCGCGACCGGTTTTTCCCAAGGCCTCGGCGGGAAGGGCGCGAATATGTCCGTGGCGGCTGCCCGCGCAGCGGCGCGCGTGTTCCATATCGGTGCGGTTGGTGGTGATGGTGCCTGGGCGTCGGAGCGGTTGTTGGAATACGGCGTTGATACGCGCCACATCGCACGGGTGGATGAACCCACGGGCCACGCAAACATTTGCGTCGATGAGGCGGGCGAGAATGACATCGTGGTCTTCGCCGGGGCAAACCGCGCGATCACGGATGCGATGATCGGTGCGGCTTTGGCCGAAGCCTCGCCCGGTGACAGTTTTGTCACCCAGAATGAAACCAGCGGTCAGGCTTTTGGCGCCGCGACAGCGCGAAAATTGGGCCTGCGGGTGATCTACGCCGCAGCCCCGTTTGATGCGGCGGCTGTCACTGCGGTGATGGAACATCTTGACCTGCTCGTGCTCAACGCAGTTGAAGCGGCGCAACTGAGCGCACAAACAGGCTCTGACATAGGCGATTTGCCGGTTTCTGATATAATCGTGACCATTGGATCGCAGGGCTGCAAGTGGCTGTCGCGTGGGGCCGAACCTCGCCTGTTTCCGGCGTTGGATGTCACTCCCGTTGATACGACCGGCGCGGGCGATACCTTCACTGGATATCTGATTGCGGGGCTGGATCGTGGCATGCCGATGGCGCAGGCGATTGATCTTGCCACGCGGGCGGCGGCGTTGATGGTGACGCGGGTTGGAACGGCAGATGTCATTCCCGACCTAAAGGAAATTCAGGACATGCGCTTAGGTTAGCCGCCCGCAAAGGGAGCAGCCGCGCCCCAGAGTTCCCTGACGCGGGCGTCACGCCCGCAGGCTTCGCGATAGGCCTTGTATGCAGACGCCTGTCGTTTGGGGCCAAATCGGGTGATCACCAACCGCGTGCCTTTGTAGTAATCCTGATGATAGGCTTCTGCCGGATAAAAGGTCGAGGCGTCCAACACGGGCGTCACAACCGGCACGCCCAGGGCTGCGGCAGCATTTGCCTTGGCGGCCTTCGCCGCAGCGGCCTGTGCAGGTGTTTCGGCAAATATCGCGGTGCGGTAGCTGTCACCCCGGTCGCAAAACTGCCCGCCTGCGTCCGTCGGGTCAACTGACCGAAAGAACATCGCGTAAAGCGTATCGCGGCTGACCACATCGGGGTCGAAGGTGATCTGCACAGCCTCGTAATGGCCGGTGCCGCCGCTGGTGACTTCCTTGTAGGTGGGGTTTGAAACGGACCCCCCCATGAACCCCGATACGGCTTCTGTCACGCCGGTCACGCGTTCGAAATCCGATTCGACACACCAGAAACACCCGCCGGCGACGGTGATCGTCTCAAGCTCAGCCGCGTGGCTCTGCGTGCCGTGCACACACAGGCCGAGGGCAATCATACCGGCCAAAGCATAGGTTTTAAGGGATGAAATGTTCAGCATCATATGTCTCCTCAAAGCAAAGGTGACGGGATTGCGATCATCGCGCAATGGGCATTCATGCCCTTTCACGCGGTGGTGATGACAGTTTACATCTTGAAGCGCCGCACCGGCATTTTTACGGTGCTTTGCAACACGTCCGGAGGGTTACATCATGGGTTTTGAAACAAATCACGACGCAAGGTTGGTGCCGTAATGCGGATTGCCATGTGGTCGGGGCCCAGAAACCTTTCAACGGCGATGATGTACAGCTTTGGCGCGCGGTCTGACTTCACGATCATGGACGAGCCGTTTT
Organism: Roseobacter denitrificans OCh 114; assembly: GCF_000014045.1. Lineage (NCBI taxonomy): Bacteria > Pseudomonadati > Pseudomonadota > Alphaproteobacteria > Rhodobacterales > Roseobacteraceae > Roseobacter > Roseobacter denitrificans. The sequence continues at coordinate 408,561 of NC_008209.1, read as the reverse complement.
ATGCGCCCTTTCTGGCCGCGACGCATACTGACCACCCGATGCGCGACGACATTCTGCGCGCCCATGAAAATGACCCGGCTGCGGTTGCCACCCAGTGCCTGGCCCCGCAAAGCACGCCGCATCTCTACATGAAACATATGCCGCATCACATGGTGGCCGGTTTCCCCATGGATTGGGCGCACGCATGTGTGAATGTGCATCTGATCCGTCACCCTGCGCGGGTCATCGCAAGTTACTCTGCGAAATGGGATGACCTGACCCTCGATCAGATCGGTTTTGTTCAGCAAAGCGCGCTTTATGATCAATTGGGGGGCGTCGTGATTGACAGCTTTGATATTCGTCAGAACCCGGAAAAAGCCCTGCGCAGGCTCTGTTCTGCCATTGATCTACCCTTCGACCCGGCGATGCTGCGCTGGCCTGCCGGACCCCGCGCCGAGGATGGCATCTGGGCCGCGCATTGGTATGGCGCGGTGCATCGCAGCACTGGGTTCGCCGGGGCGGAAGGCCCGTTGCCCGACGTAGACCCGCGGCACCGTGACATGCTGGAGCAGGCCCTGCCGCATTATGAGAAAATGCGCGCCGCCGCGCTGGATAGTGGCGTCTGACGAAACGACTGAAACAATGAGTATCACGTAATGCGTTGAAATCCTTGATTTCAGGCAGCGTTACGTGATCCACGTTTTTCGCATGATGCCTTAGCTCTTGAGGCGACGATCCCGCGCAGCAAGCAGCTTCAAACGCAGGGCATTCAACTGGATAAAGCCTGCGGCATCCGTTTGATCATAGGCCCCCGCATCCTCTTCAAAGGTCACATGGGCCTCGGAATAGAGCGAATGATCAGACCAGCGGCCAACGGTGCGCGCAAGACCCTTGTACAGCTTGAGACGCACGGTGCCGGTCACATGGGTTTGGCTCGCGTCAATCGCGGCTTGCAACATGGTGCGTTCGGGGCTGAACCAGAAACCGTTGTAGATCAGCTCAGCATAGCGCGGCATCAACTCATCCTTGAGATGCATGGCCCCGCGATCCAGCGTGATCGATTCGATACCGCGATGCGCCTCCAGCAAAAGCGTGCCGCCGGGTGTTTCGTAGATACCGCGCGATTTCATCCCGACAAAACGCCCCTCAACAAGGTCGAGACGCCCGCAGCCGTGTTTGCCGCCGATCTCATTCAGCTTGGTCAGGATCGTGGCGGGGGACATCGCCTCACCATTGATGCTGACCGCGTCGCCTTTCTCGAAACCGATCTCGATATACTCGGGCGTGTCAGGCGCGTCCTCGGGGTTGACGGTCCGCTGATAGACATAGTCTGGCGCATCCACAGCCGGGTTTTCGAGAACCTTGCCTTCGGAGGAGGTGTGCAACAGGTTGGCATCGACGGAAAACGGTGCCTCGCCACGCTTGTCCTTGGCAATTGGAATTTGATTTTTCTCTGCAAAGTCAATCAGTTTGGTACGGCTGGACAGATCCCATTCGCGCCAGGGGGCGATGACCTTGATGTCCGGGTTCAGCGCATATGCAGCCAGTTCGAACCGCACCTGATCGTTGCCCTTGCCGGTTGCGCCATGGGCGATGGCATCCGCGCCGGTCTCTTCGGCGATTTCAACAAGACGTTTGGAAATAAGCGGGCGCGCGATCGACGTGCCCAGCAGGTACAGCCCCTCGTAAACCGCATTGGCGCGGAACATCGGAAAGACGAAATCGCGCACGAATTCTTCGCGCACGTCTTCGATATAGATGTCGGAGGCGCCCATCATCTCGGCCTTGGCGCGGGCGGGTTCAAGCTCTTCACCCTGTCCCAGATCGGCGGTGAAGGTCACGACCTCGCAGCCGTATTCCGTTTGCAGCCACTTGAGGATGATGGAGGTATCAAGACCACCTGAATAGGCGAGCACAACTTTTTTTGGCGCGGACATGAAGATCTTCCTTTTCGATTTGCCACGCGGCCTACCGGGTTTTGAAGGCGCGGGCAAGAATGAAGCCTGCGTTGACCTGAGCGGGGGCGCGGCGTATCGACAGTGGATTGCATAAAGAGGCCCAAGATGACCCCTTCGTTCCGCCAAAGCGCCGATGCTGCGACCCTTGCCATGCGCGATGTCTTTCCCGCGACACCCTTGATGCGCAATGATCTGCTGAGCGCGAAGTATGACGCTGACATCTGGCTCAAGCGCGAGGACCTCAGCCCGGTCAGGTCGTACAAGCTGCGCGGGGCTTTCAATGCGATGCGCAAGGTGATTCCGGCGCGTGATGTTTTTGTCTGCGCCAGCGCGGGCAATCACGCGCAGGGCGTCGCTTTCATGTGCAAGCATTTCGGGGTGCATGGTGTGGTCTTCATGCCCGTTACCACGCCCGCGCAAAAGGTGATGAAGACAAAGGTCTTTGGCGGAGAGTTTGTCGAAGTCCGGATGGTGGGCGATTATTTCGACCAGACATTGTCGCAGGCGCAGGCATTTTGCGCAGAGGCGCATGCGCATTTTCTGTCGCCTTTCGACGATGAAGACGTGATCGAGGGGCAGGCCTCGGTCGCGGCGGAAATCCTCGACCAACTTGGCCATGCCCCGGATCGTATCGTTCTGCCCGTGGGCGGTGGCGGGTTGTCTGCCGGGACGCGCAGCTATTTTCGCGATGACACGCAGTATACGTTCGTTGAACCGTCAGGTGCCAAAAGCCTTGCCGCCGCGATAAGCGAGGGCGCACCCGTAGACGTGTCGCCCATCAACAGTTTCGTGGACGGCGCTGCGGTTGCCAAGATCGGCGCGCGCACATTCGCGCGGCTCAAAGACGTTGCGCCGGCTGATATCATCGACCTGTCCGAAGATCGCATTTGCGGCACGATTGTCGAGATGCTGAACATCGAAGGCATCGTTCTGGAACCGGCAGGTGCGCTTGCGGTCGAAGCGCTTGCGGAAATCCCGCAGGCGATCAAGGGCAAGACGATTGTCTGTATCGCTTCCGGGGGCAATTTCGATTTCGAACGTTTGCCGGAAGTGAAAGAGCGCGCGCAGCGTTACGCGGGTTTGAAAAAGTATTTCATACTGCGTTTGCCGCAACGTCCCGGTGCGCTCAAGGATTTTTTGCAGACGCTGGGCGCGCAAGACAACATTACGCGTTTTGAGTATATGAAAAAATCCGCGCGCAATTTCGGCTCTGTTCTGATCGGTATCGAAACGGATGACCCGCATAATTTCTTTGATATGTTTCAGCGCATTGACGATGCCGGATTTACCTATACCGACATTACCAATGATGAGACCCTTGCACAGTTCGTGATCTAGGGTGCGTGATGGCGTTTACTGGTCAAACAGTGGTTGTAACCGGGGGCCTGAGCGGGATCGGTGCCGCGCTGGTCCGACAGTTTGAAGCGCTGGGCGCGCGGGTTTGCGTGTTCGACATCGTCGATGTGCCCGCGTCCGGGGCAAGTATCACCGCTTATGTAAAATGTGACGTCAGCGTTCAACAGGACCTGAGAGACGCCATTCAAAAGGTGGAACGTGAGGTTGGGGCGATTGATATCTTTGTGTCCAACGCAGGTGTCATGAGCGCTGGGCCGCCTTTGGGGGACGGTGATGACTGGGCGCGGTGTTTGTCTGTGAACCTGATGGCGCATGTCTATGCCGCGCGTGTTCTCATCCCGTTGATGGCTGCGCGGGGCGGTGGCTACCTTGTGACTGTTGCCTCTGCGGCGGGTCTGTTGAACCAGATCGGGGACGCGGCATACTCTGCAAGCAAACACGCAGCGGTCAGCTTTGCGGAATCGATCGCAATCACCCATGCTGAAGATAATATCGGGGTATCACTGGTCTGCCCGCAGTATGTTGCGACGCCTCTGCTTGGTTTAACGGCTGCGGATATCGAGGGGCAATCGTTGCTGACGGCGGATCAGGTCGCGGATCGCGTGCTGCATGCCGTTAAGGCACGGCAGTTTCTTGTATTGCCTCATCCAGAGGTGCGCACATATGCACTGGCTCGTGCGGAAGACCACGACCGCTGGGTGTCGGGCATGCGAAAGTTGCGCGCGCGCTCGATCAAGGAATATGGTGATGCGCTGCCACGAAGGTTCTACAGGCTCGTTTAACACGCGAATTTAGTGGGCAAGTCGTTTAGGAACGAACTGCGGGAAGACTGATAGCTGTTTTGCAACTCCTCCACATCAACACTGGCGGCGGGATCCTGCGCCAGCGCCGCTTCGCCGGTTTGGCACAGATCGGAAAACGCGCGAAACCCGAGGCTGAGTGCGCTTCCTTTCAGGAAATGCAGTTTTTCCGACAGTCCATCCTGAACGGGCTGCGCCGCCAGAGTTTCAATTTCCTCGTCCACTTCCTGCAGGAAGAGTTCGACAACTTCATCGAAGTCTTCCGCGCCCACTTCTTCGCGCAATGCGGCAACCCGGTCCCAGTCGATCATCGTGTCATCCTAATCAAGGTTGCGGGTTGATGACGCAGAAATCCTAAATCCGCGTTTAGAAGGTGACTGTTTTGCCTCCAATTTTAGCATTCACCCCACCTTAAGGGTCAGCGGATAACTGTGGGCGGTAATCCAAGAAATGGTGTGCAAATGTCCGCTTCGCCTTCCGCTGCTCCTTCCCGAACGCCCCAAAAAGGTGACGTTGAAAAACGGCTCATTCTGGTGGTGGATGACAGTCGGCTGCAGCGGAAAATCCTGTCCAGTTCGTTGGTGCGCTGGGGGTATGAGGTGATCGAAGCGGCTTCAGGCGAGGAGGCATTGGATATCTGTATCGCGCAACGGCCTGAACTGGTCATCAGCGATTGGGTGATGCCGATGATGGATGGCATTCAATTTTGCAAAGAATTCAGGGAGTTGACCTCTGACAGCTACGGCTACTTCATTCTACTCACGTCAAAAAGTGAAAAGAACGACGTTGCCGAAGGGTTGGACGCCGGCGCGGATGACTTTCTGACCAAACCCGTGAATGGGAATGAGCTGCGCGCGCGGATCACCGCGGGGGAGCGCATTCTTAAAATGCAACTGGAATTGACACAAAAGAACCGTGTCATCGGCGACACGTTGAAAGAGCTTCAACGCCTTTATGATTCGCTGGACAATGATTTGATTGAGGCGAACAAACTTCAGGAATCACTTATTCCGGAACGGTTCAAGCAAATCGGGGACAGCCATTTGTCCCTTTTGCTCAGGTCCAGCGGACATGTGGGCGGTGATCTTGTGGGTCATTACCCCGCCGGGGACGGGCATCTGGGGCTCTATTCTCTGGACGTTTCAGGGCATGGAATCAGCTCGGCACTGATGACGGCGCGATTGGCCGGGTATTTGTCAGGCAGTGCGCCGGATCAAAACATCGCGCTGGAAAAGGGGGAGGACGGCTCCTACCGGTCGCGCCCCTTGTTCGAGGCCATCGAGACTTTGAACGAGATGGTGCTCGATGAAATGGAAACTGAGCATTATTTCACGCTGATGCTGGCCGATATCAATCTCAGGACGGGCGAGGTTTTGATTGCGCAGGCTGGACACCCGCATCCTGTCATTCAGCGGAAATCAGGTGAAATTACGCAGAAAGGCACCGGCGGTTTTCCGGTTGGCTTGATGTCGGGCGTTACCTTTGAACAGTTCGAAACCAAGCTGGAACCGGGTGACCGATTGATGATCTTTTCTGATGGCGTGACGGAATGCCCGAACGCTGCGGGCGAGATGTTGGGTGAAGAGGGGCTCGAAACCTTCCTGCGCGACCTGCATCATGTAACAGGCCCCGCCTTGTTTGAAACGCTCATGTGGAAGCTGGGTGAATTTGCCGGAACCTCGGATTTTCCCGACGATGTGTCCGGAATCCTGTTTGAGTTTCAGCCTGACCCCATCGAGATGTAGCGCGACAAAAACAACCTGTCACCGTCGTTGCCCAAGGCATCAATCGCTTGGTCCGCCGGCAACAGCAGCGTTTCGTGATCTTCTTCAATCGGATCGGCGATCTGCAAAACGGGTTTGGCAACATAGATATGGCAGATTTTTTCAGCCCAGAGGTCATATTCCGGCATATAGGTGAACCGGCGAAAAACGCCCATCTTTCGAGGGTTTGCAATGCGCCAGCCGATTTCCTCCAGCACTTCGCGATGCAGGGCCTGCAAAGGTTGTTCACCGGGATCAATACCACCACCGGGCAGCTGGACATCCAGCCTGTCGGCGACTTGCAGCGTCAGCAAAAATCGCGCTTCATGGGGTAGAATGGCATAGGCACCAGGCCGCGCGGTGTAGCGACGCTTTGCTTCCGGCGCATGGCCGACCCGCGGTATCATTCTGGCTTCTCCTCTTTTCATCAGGGTTGAGGCCCTTATATGGACGCGGTATGCCAATCGCCTGGCCATAAGGAAACCCCAATGACACTTGGACATAAGATCGCGTGGGACGACACTGTTCTGCCCTTCCAGCTTGATGCAAGCGATATCCGCGGACGGGTCGCCCGTCTGGATGGTGCGCTGGATGGCATTCTCAAGCAGCATAATTACCCCGCGCATGTCGAAGCGCTGGTGGCGGAAATGGCCTTGCTGACCGCTTTGATCGGGCAAACGGTCAAACTCCGCTGGAAGCTGCAATTGCAGGTGCAATCCAAAGGACCCGTCCGGATGATCACGACCGATTATTATGGACCCGAAGACACCGGCGGCCCAGCGCGTATCCGCGCCTATGCCAGCTATGATGAAACCCGGCTGACCGATGGCGCGCCCTTTGATCAGGTCGGTGAGGGATATTTCGCCATCATGATCGATCAGGGTCAGGGAATGAAGCCTTATCAAGGTATTACGCCGATTGCGGGCGACTCTCTCGCGGCTTGTGCGGAGGCTTATTTCGCGCAGTCTGAACAGTTGCCGACGCGCTTTTCGCTCAGCTTTGGCCGCTCGACGGAGCCGCAGGTCGATGAACACTGGCGCGGTGGTGGTATCATGCTACAGCATATGCCCAAAGCGTCGCCGTTTGTTGCGCAAGGCGATGGCAGTGGAGATGTGCTGCAACCTTCTGACCTTGTGGAAGGGGATGAGAAAGAGAACTGGAACCGCGTGAATATCCTGCTCGATACGGTCGAGGAAATGGAACTGATCGGCCCGAAGCTCAGCCCGAGTGATCTGCTGCTGCGGTTGTTTCACGAAGAAGTACCACGGGTCTATGACGCGCAAGTGGTGCGGTTTGGCTGTTCCTGTTCCGAGGATCGCGTACGCCAAAGCCTGTCCATCTATTCCGCGCGCGACATTGAAACGATGACAACGGATGAGGGTCGGGTGACGGCGGACTGTCAGTTTTGCGGCGCGCATTACGACCTTGACCCGAAAACGGTCGGGTTTGAAGCCGAAGGTGAACAGGCGGGTGACTGATCTGGCGCGAATCAGGCATGCTCTTACGCGCCCGGGCAGACCGTCGTCTGATTTTGACCTGAACAAGGATGTTGTACTGCCGCCCGCGCGTAAACTGCGCCCCGCTGGCGTACTGGCGGCGGTTTTCGAAGCCCGCAAAGGTCTGCATCTGATCCTGACGAAGCGGTCTTCGGGGCTCAAGCACCACCCCGGCCAGATCGCCTTTCCGGGTGGTAAACAGGATGAAGGGGATCGCGACGTGACCGCCGCCGCGTTGCGCGAAGCCCATGAAGAGATCGGTCTGCAAGCGTCAAATGTCGAAATTCTGGGCACATTGCCCGCGCATGAAACAGTTACGGGTTTCGTGGTGACGCCGGTGATCGGTTATGTGCGCAAGCCGTTTGAATATCGTCCCGAACCGGGTGAGGTGGACGAGGTTTTCACCGTGCCGCTCAGCCATGTGCTGAACAAGGACAACTTCGCAATCGAGGGCCGGATGTGGCGGGGCCAGCGGCGGTCTTATTTCGCGGTGCCGTTCGGGCCCTATTACATCTGGGGCGCAACTGCGCGTATGTTGCGGGCATGGAGCGATCAGATGTCATAAACCTGCCGGCCGACACGGCGTGGCTGCATGATGCGGATGCGCTGGCTGTCTGCGACGCCCTGTCGTGTGCGGGCGGCGCGGTTTATTTCGTGGGCGGCTGTGTGCGCGACGCGCTTTTGGGGATTGCGAGATCGGATGTTGATCTTGCAACCGACCAGACGCCCGAAAACGTGATGCGTCTGGCCGAAGCGGCAGGGCTCAGGGCGGTTCCCACGGGCCTGGATCATGGAACTGTGACCGTGGTCAGCGGCGGCACAGGGTTTGAGGTCACGACCTTTCGCAGGGACACGTCGACCGACGGGCGACATGCTGTCGTGTCCTTTTCAACCGATATCCGGGAAGACGCGCGTCGTCGCGATTTCACGATGAACGCGCTTTATGCAGCATCTGACGGGCGGCTTGTTGATCCGCTGAACGGGGTGCAGGACTGTCTGAACCGGCGGGTCAGATTTATCGAAGACCCGCAAAAACGGATCCGTGAAGACTATCTCAGAATTCTGCGGTTTTTCAGATTTCATGCGTGGTATGCGGACCCTGCTGCCGGGTTCGACCCGGATGCGTTGGATGCGATTGCGCAAAACACCGCTGGATTGGCGCAGCTTTCGGCTGAACGGATTGGCACGGAAATGATGAAGCTCTTGCGCGCGCCCGACCCGGCGCCTTCGGTGGCAGCAATGCGGCAGACCGGGTGTCTGGCACGGGTTTTGCCCGGCAGCGATGACCGGTTTTTGGCACCTGTTGTCCATCTTGAAGGCTCAATGGGTCATGGGCCTGATCCGGTGTTGCGGCTTTCTGCCTTGGGGGGTGATATGGCAGAGGACGTTCTGCGGCTCAGCCGGGCAGAGGCGCGAAAACTAAAACAACTGCAGGTGTTTGGCTTTGGTCCCATGTCGCTTGCCGAGATTACCTATCGTGAAAACGCGGATCTTGCGCGCGGTGCGGCGATCTTGCGCGCAGCTTTTGCCAGCCAGCCCGTGCCAGCCTCGGCACAGGATGAGATTTCCAAGGGCGCGCAGGCAGAATTTCCTATCAAGGCGTCGGATCTGATGCCGACCTATCAGGGCAAAGCGCTGGGTGACCGGGTGCGCCTGCTCGAACAGCAATGGATCGCATCGGGGTTTTCGCTGACGCGCGATGCGTTGCTCGCTTTGGAGTGAGGCACTCGACAACCGCCCCGATTGTCTGATACGCCTCTCACACGACAACGGAGGAATACGAAATGTATCGCGGGATCTGGGACAGCTGAGCTTGTCATAACCCTATCCTGCCGGATTTGCCGCAGCGGCGTCCGGGCATTTCGTGCACCTAAACCCCAAGGCCTCCGCCCATGTTCCGTTATTTCGAAAACCTTATCGATCCCTATGCTGATTATGTGGAAACCGATCAGCCGCCCGCAAAACTCTGGCCCTTTTTGTGGAGTTTCGCCGGGCAGTTCCGCAAACTCTTTATCGTAGCGGGGTTCATGTCGATCATCGTCGCCGGGATCGAGGTCGGGCTGATCTATTACATGGGCCGCGTCGTTGACCTGATGGAAGGCGATCCGGCGGTCTTCTGGGCGAGGCATGGGACGGAATTGATCCTTGTGTCCTTGTTCATCCTGTTTCTTCGTCCGGCGATACAGGCGCTGGACGTTCTGGTGTTGAACAATGCGATCCTGCCGAATTTCGGCTCCCTGATGCGGTGGCGCAATCACCGGCATGTGTTGCGGCAATCGGTTGGCTGGTTCGAAAATGATTTCGCGGGCCGGATTGCAAACCGGATGATGCAGGCGCCGTCCGCCGCAGGCGAGGTGGTGTTTCAGATCTTTGATGCGCTATCGTTTTCGCTGGCGTATTTTCTGGGTGCCGCCATCTTGCTCAGCACCGCTGATCCGCGGCTGTTGATCCCGCTGTTGTTGTGGTTCGTTCTCTACGCGGCATTGGTGCGCTGGACGGTGTTGCGCGTCGGTCCTGCGTCCGAGGCTGCGTCAAACGCCCGTTCCAAGCTGACGGGGCGGTTGGTGGATGCCTATACCAACATCCATTCGGTGAAGATGTTCGCCCATCACGAACGCGAAATCAACTATGCCCGCGAGGCGATCGAAGAGACCCGCGTCACGTTCCAGAAAGAGATGCGCGTTTTCACCAAGATGGATGTGGTTCTGGTCATGCTGAATGGTGTGCTGATCATCGGCGTCGTCGGTTGGGCGATGTTGCTGTGGGTACAGGGCACGGCCAGCGTCGGTGTGGTTGCCGCGGCCACGGCGCTGACGCTTCGGCTGAACGCCATGACCGGTTGGATCATGTGGGCATTGACCAGTTTTTTCCGCGAATTGGGTGTTGTCGCTGAAGGGATGCAGACCATCGCGCAGCCTGTGACGCTGACGGATGCAGCAGATGCCAAGCCATTGCGGCTGACCTCGGGCGAGATTTCGATCGAAGGGTTAAGCCACCACTACGGGCGCAGCAGCGGCGGTCTGGACAGGATTGATCTGACCATCCGCCGTGGTGAAAAAGTCGGGCTGATTGGCCGTTCAGGTGCGGGGAAGTCCACTTTGGTCAAATTGCTGTTGCGGTTTTACGATGCCGAAGCAGGCAGGATCACCATTGATGGGCAGGACATCAGCACGGTCCGGCAGGACAGTCTGCGGCTGGCCATCGGTATGGTGCAGCAGGATAGTTCGCTGTTGCATCGTTCCGTGCGCGACAACCTGATGTACGGCAGGGCCGGGGCCAGCGAAGAACAGATGATCGCGGCGGCCAAACAGGCACAGGCGCATGAGTTTATCCTCGACCTTGAGGACCCCGAAGGTCGGCGGGGGTATGATGCGCATGTCGGTGAGCGGGGCGTCAAACTGTCTGGGGGGCAACGCCAGCGTATCACGCTGGCGCGGGTCATTCTGAAAGATGCACCGATCCTGCTGTTGGATGAGGCGACCTCCGCATTGGACAGCGAGGTCGAAGCGGCCATTCAGGACACGCTCTATGGGATGATGGAGGGCAAGACCGTCATTGCGATTGCGCACCGTCTGTCCACCATCGCCAAGATGGACCGGATTTTGGTGATGGATAAGGGGCGAATTGTCGAAGATGGCAGCCACGACGCGCTTTTGTCCAAAGGCGGGCTATATGCAGATTTCTGGGCGCGCCAGTCGGGCGGATTTCTAAGTGTTGAGGAAAATCAATGAACATTGGAGGCTGGATAGACGCGTTTCGCCGGGCAGACGGATCCCCGCCGCAGTCGTTGGGCGCGTTCATGCTTTGGTGCCTCTCTGGATCATGGCCCGCCCTGTGCCTGGCCACGGTGCTCTCGGCCCTTGCCGGCGCTATGGAGGTGGGCACGGCCCTGATCCTCGGTTTGGTGATCGACGCCACGGCAGCCTCGACACCTGATGCGTTCTTTTCCGGTGACAACCTGCCCGTCGTGATTGGCGCCTTGGCTTTTTTCCTGCTGGCCCGCCCGGTGTTGTATGGCCTGTCATCGGCCACGAACTCCATCATCGTGATGCCGAACGTGAACCCGCTGGTTTTGTCGCGTTTGCATCGGTGGACGTTGGGCCAGACGGTCGGGTTTTTTGACAATGACTTTGCCGGGCGGATCGCGCAGAAACAGATGCAGGCGGCGCGGGCGGTTACGGATGTTGTGTCGGAACTGATCAACGTCGTGGCCTTTGCGTTGGCGGCGCTGATCGGTTCTGTTGCCTTGCTGTTTGCGATTGACTGGCGTGTGGCGCTCTGTTTTGCGGTTTGGCTGGTTGCGTATTTCGCGCTGATCAACTGGTTCCTGCCCCGTATTCGCGAGCGTTCGGCGCGGCGTGCCGGGGCGCGGGCCATGGTGTCCGGGCAGATCGTCGATACGATCACCAATATCAAGACGGTCAAGCTTTTTGCCCATGCCGAGTATGAAGACAAGGCCGCACTGGGCGCGATGCAGACCTTTCGTGAACGCGCGCTTGCCTTCGGCTATCTCTCGGCGGGGTTCCGTTTGGCGCTGATGTCCCTGGCCGGGCTTTTGCCCGTGTTGCTGATCGGCGGGACGATCCTGCTCTGGCAGGCAGGGCAGGCGACGCAGGGCGATATCGTTGCAGCGGGTGCTGTCGCGATCCGGATTGCGCAGATGACCGGTTGGGTCAGTTTCACACTGATGCAGATCTATTCCAACATCGGCGAGGTCGAGGATGGGATCAAAACGCTGACGCCGCGCGAACGTATCGAGGATAATGCCAGCGCGAAAACGCTGGATGTACCCGCAGGACAGATCAAACTGCAGGATGTGGGCTTTGCCTATGGGCGCGAAACGGGCGGCGTTCAGGGGATCAACCTGACCATTCATCCCGGCGAGAAAATAGGCATCGTCGGTGCATCCGGTGTGGGTAAATCCACGCTGGTGGCGCTTTTGTTGCGTCTTTACGATGCTGAGAAAGGCAGGATTACGATTGATGGCGCGGATGTCACGGAGGTGACACAGGAAAGCCTGCGCAGGAATATCGGGATGGTCACGCAGGAAACGGCCATGTTCAACCGCTCTGCCATGGATAATATCCTCTATGGGCGGCCCGATGCGACACGCGAAGAGGTGATTGCGGCGGCACAGAAGGCCGAAGCCGATGCATTTATCCAGACCCTTGAGGATCACCGCGGGCGCACGGGTTATGACGCGCATCTGGGCGAACGGGGCGTGAAACTCTCCGGCGGGCAACGCCAGCGGATCGCTCTGGCGCGCGCCATTCTCAAGGATGCCCCTATCCTTGTTCTGGATGAGGCGACAAGCGCGCTCGACAGTGAGGTCGAAGCCGCCATTCAATCCGCGCTGGAGCGGGTGATGGAGGGTAAAACCGTCCTTGCCATCGCGCACCGTCTGTCCACGCTGACCGAGATGGATCGGATCATCGTGATGAAAGACGGCCAAATCGTCGAAGATGGCCGTCACGAGGCATTGCTGGCACAGCAGGGTCTTTATGCGCAGTATTGGGAACGCCAGTCTGGCGGGTTTATTCGCACGCAAGCGGCGGAGTAGGGCTGGCCGTGGCGCCAAATCAAACGTAAAGCGATGCCATGACAGAACTTCTGATTTCGCGCTTGGGGCTTCATGGGGATGGGATCGCCGATGGCCCGGTCTATGTGCCGCGCGTCTTGCCCGGTGAAACGGTCGAGGGACGTGTTTCCGGGCAGGTGCTGCAGGATGTAAAAGTGATCCGCCCGTCGGATCGGCGTGTTTCTGCCCCTTGTGCGCATTACAAGTCCTGCGGTGGGTGCCAGTTGCAACATGCGGATGATGCATTCGTGGCGGATTGGAAGGTCGATGTCGTCCGTCAGGCGCTTGCCAACCACGGAATAGAGACTGTTTTTCTTCCGATCAGGACATCGCCCGCGAAATCGCGCCGCCGTGCTGGCTTTGCTGCGCGTCGCACGAAAAAGGGCGCGCTGGTCGGGTTTCACGGGCGTGCCTCTGACACGATCATCCCGGTTGAACGCTGCGAGATTCTGGACCCGGCCGTTTTGCAGGGCGCGCGCATCGCCGAGGAGTTGGCGCTTGCGGGCGCCATTCGGAAAACCGCATTGGCCGTCAGTGTGACGCTGACCAAATCCGGGCTGGATGTGGCCGCGTCAAAAGGAAAACCGCTGGACGGGCCACTGCGCCAGCGGCTTGCGGCGATCTGTGAGGCGCAGGTGATTGCCCGGTTGTCGTGGGATGATGAAGTCGTCGCCATGCGCACCCCACCGCAGTATGAATTTGACGGCATAGATGTCGCGCCACCGCCCGGCGCGTTTTTGCAGGCGACCGCTCACGGCGAGGCGGCCCTTTTGGCTGCCGTGCGCGACATCACGCAGGATGCAGGCAGGATCGTTGATCTGTTTGCCGGATGCGGCACCTTTGCACTGCCGCTCGCGCGTCGCTGCGAAGTGCATGCGGTTGAAGGTGACGGTGACATGACGGCCGCGCTGGATGCGGGGTGGCGTCATGCACAAGGATTGAAAAACGTCACCACCGAAACACGGGATTTGTTTCGCCGCCCCCTCGTGCCGATGGAGTTGACGAGGGTGGATGCGGTCGTGCTGGACCCACCGCGCGCCGGGGCCGAGGCGCAGGTCGTTGAACTGGCCGAGGCAGCCGTGCCGCGCCTTGCCTATGTTTCGTGCAACCCCGTGACATTCGCGCGCGACGCGGCTGTGTTATGTGCTGCCGGCTATGTGCTGGATTGGGTTCAGGTGGTGGATCAATTCCGCTGGTCGGCGCATGTAGAGCTTGCCGCGAGCTTTACCGCTGCACATATGCGGTAAGCGCATAAAGGAGAGCCCGATGGGTGTAAGAGAGCAACTTGATATCTGGCTGGACAATCGCTGGGTGACGAACCTTGTGATTGCCGTGATCATCTTCAACGCCATTCTTCTGGGGATGGAGACGTCGCCGCAGATCATGGCCGAGGCGGGCGATCTGATCATCATGCTGGACAAGGCCTGTCTGACCTTCTTCGTGGTTGAGATTTTCCTGAAACTGGTCGCACGCGGGCGGCGGTTTTTCAAAAGCGGCTGGAATATCTTTGACGTTCTGATTGTTGGTGCAGCGCTGGTGCCGGGATCGCAAACGATGTCGGTGCTGCGCGCCCTGCGTATCCTGCGGGTGCTGCGCGTGATCTCCGTCGCGCCCAGCCTGCGCCGTGTGGTTGAGGGTTTTGTGACGGCCCTGCCGGGCATGGGCAGTGTTTTCGTTCTGATGGCGATCATCTTTTACATCGGGTCGGTCATTTCAACGAAACTGTTCGCGGCCAGTTTCCCGCAATGGTTCGGGTCGCTGCCGCAAAGCGGATATACGCTGTTTCAGATCATGACGCTGGAAAGCTGGTCGATGGGAATCGTGCGCCCGGTGATGGAGGTTTATCCCTTTGCATGGATGTTTTTCATCCCCTTCATCATGATGACCACGTTCGCGGTTGTGAACCTGCTGGTGGGTTTGATCGTGAATTCCATGCAGGACGCGCACCAACAAGAGGCGGGCGAGCAAACGGACGCCTACCGGGATGAGGTTCTGTCCCGTCTGATTGCCATCGAAGAGAAACTCAAAGACAGGCCCCGGTCCTGACGTTTTTGTGACCTTGCTTAACGTCTTGGCCATGCTAGACGTGTAAAAAAGAGCAGAATGTCAGAACGACAAACAGGACAGCGAAAATGCGTCGACGAGAGTTAATGTTGGGGACAGCCGCGTTGATGTCCCTTGGGGCCTGTGCGACAGGGTCAAAGTTCAAACGCTATTCCGGGCCGGAAGTCACCTTTGTGGTGGTGAACAAAGGGGCGCGGCGGATGCATCTTTTGCACAATGAAACCGCGCTCAGAAGCTATGACATCCATCTGGGATTTGCGCCCGTCGGTCACAAACAGTTCGAAGGGGACGGCAAGACGCCGGAGGGACTGTATCGCATCGACCGGCGCAACCCGAACAGTGATTTCCATTTGTCGCTGGGCATTTCCTACCCGAATGTGAACGACTATGCGGCGGCCAAGGCGGTCGGGAAATCACCGGGCGGCGATATTTTCATCCATGGGCAGAAGTCGCCCTTCAGAAAGGATGAACCTGATTGGACATGGGGATGCATCGCGGTGACGAATCCTGAAATCGAAGAAATCTATGCGATGGTTCAGAATGATACACTGATCCAGCTGAACGCCTGAGGGATCAGCTGCCCAGACCGGCACCCGCACCGGATGCCTTTCCGAGAATCAGCGTCCACCAGATCTTGCCGTTGTCTTCCTGAAACCACGCAAAGCCGAGGCGATTCGCATCGGGGGACAGGATCACGCGCCTTGTGTCCGGCTTTTCCATCCATGCCCCGAGCGTTTCGATCTCCGTCTCATAGGTTTCAGAGATGTTTTCCCCCACAAGCGTGCCCGCAAAACCCACCCGCTGCACGCGATCAATGGGGGAGGATCCGTCCGACCCAAAATGCCAGGGTCTGTTTTGCACGGACATATCGCGCGAATGGGTCGCTGCCGCTGCATTCAATTGCGCATCAAGGGCCACAGGGCCCTGACCCGAGGCTGAGCGCAGGGCGTTCACCGCATCCAGCATCCGGAATTGAATATTCGCCGTGTCACGCTCCTTGATTCGGTAGACCTGCGGCAAAGGTTTGCCGTCAGAGCCCAGCCGCGTGCCCGATGATGTCGGAGCACAGGCCGCCAAAGCGACGGTTAACGCAACAAGCAGCGATATCAGACGGATCATTCGGTTCTCCTCAAAGGGTCGTGTTGCCACATATCGCGCAATCGGCGATATATCAAACCCACGCGCATCAGGTTGGTGTGATGACATCTGTTTGATTTGCGACTGAGGCATTCTGGCCATATTATGCCGCGCAACAAAGACCACGGAATTTATGGAGACAGCGAATGTCTGAACAGAACTTCAAAAACCCCGGACGCCGGGCGTTCCTCGCGGGCGGTGCTGCCTTGCTCGCGTCTCCGGCGATCGCGCAGGACCTTGGGTCAGTCAATTCAGCGGGCACCACGCAAGGAGAGCGGGACCTGACGGAAACCGTGCGCCGTAATATATCGAGTTTCCGGACCCTTGACTGGCAACCTTATTTCTCTGATCTGCGAAGGGGCGCCATCCTTGTGGATATCGACAGCCGCGCGTTGCACTATTGGGCGGAAGGCGGAGATTTCTACAAACTCTACCCCTCAAGCGTGCCCCTGTCCGAAGAATTGACTCGCCGCGGCCGTACCAAGATCGTGCGCAAGGTCGAAGGCCCAAGCTGGCGTCCGACGCCGTCCATGCTGGAACGCAACCCCGACTGGCCCGAATTCATCGGCCCCGGGCCTGACAACCCCATGGGCACGCATGCGCTCTACCTCAGCTGGACCTACTACCGGATTCACGGCACGCATGACACACGCAAAATCGGTCGTCAGTCGTCAAACGGATGCATCGGGCTTTTCAACGAACACATTGCCGAGCTTTATGAACTGTCCGAAGTTGGTACACAGGTGTTGCTAATTTGACGACATTTCGGCGGTTTGCGGCTAGAAAAGTGGAATCTGGTTTGCAAAAACAAACCTTTGGTGCTTTACAGTCAATCACGACGTAATACTTGGGCCTGTGCTATCGCTTTGCGTGGCATGCCTTTTCTGGAGGTTTAATACATGAAAAAACTCGTTCTCGCAGCCGCTTTCGCAGCAGCAGCATCGACAGCTTTTGCTGGTTCTTTGGAAGAGCCAATCGTTGAAGCGCCGGTCATCGTAGAAGAAACACAAGGTTCTTCCGCGGGTATCCTGCTTCCACTGCTCCTGCTGGTTATCGTTGCAGCAGCTGTTTCCTGATAGGAATACAAGCATTAAAAAGAGGCGGTGCTTTTCAGCGCCGCCTTTTTTTATTTTCCGGGGTGATCCAGCTTACGTGTCAACCCAACCCTTCAGGTTG
Source organism: Roseobacter denitrificans OCh 114 (assembly GCF_000014045.1). Classification (NCBI taxonomy): domain Bacteria; kingdom Pseudomonadati; phylum Pseudomonadota; class Alphaproteobacteria; order Rhodobacterales; family Roseobacteraceae; genus Roseobacter; species Roseobacter denitrificans. Next base: position 391,254 of record NC_008209.1, on the reverse strand, counting down.
TCGTCGATCGTGTTGCACAGCGCCGCGATATGCGCGTCATCATCGTTGAGGCATGGAATATAGGTGAACTGCTCGCCGCCTGCCTCTTCAAAGCTTTCCTTGATCTCTTCGTTGATCTCTTCCAGCGTCTCGATGCAATCCGCCGAAAATGCAGGCGCGCAGACGGCGATGTTCTTTTTCCCAGCCTCTGCCAGTCTTGCCACTTCCTCTACGGTATAGGGCTGCAACCATTCCTCGGGGCCGAACTTGGACTGGAATGTGGTGGTGATTTCCGTATCAGCCCAACCCAAACGCTCTTTCAGCAGGCGCGTCGTTTTCTGGCACTGACAATGATAGGGATCGCCCTCCATCAGATAGCGGATCGGCACGCCATGGTACGAGCACACCAGAATATCCGGCTTGGTGACCATCCCCGCATAGGCCCGCTCAATCGACTGCGCCAGCGCTTCGATATAGTCGGGGCGATCGAAATACGGGTCCACCGTGCGGGTGGTCGGCTGCCACTTCTCGTAGGTCAGTGAGCGGAAAAATTCGTCATTTGCCGTGGCGGATGTGGCCCCGGCATAATGGGGATAAAGTGGGAAAAACAATATCTTGCGACATCCTGCGGCCGTCATGGCCGCAACTTTTGACCGGGTCGACGGATTGCCGTAGCGCATGCAGAAATCAACCATGACCTCGTCCCCATGACGCTGCGCCATGACCTCTTTGACCTTTTTGGTCTGCGCCTTGGTGATGGTCATCAACGGGCTTTCGCCGTCCTCTTCGTTCCAGATGGATTTATAGGCCGCACCGCTGGAAAAGGGGCGTTTTGACAGGATGATGAGCTGCAAGAGCGGCTGCCAGATCCACGGGCTGTAGTCGATCACGCGGCGGTCAGACAGGAATTCGTTCAGATACCGGCGCATCGACCAGTAATCATAATTGTCCGGCGTCCCAAGGTTTGCCAACAGAATGCCGACCTTGGGTTTTGCGACTTCCGGGTGGTCGCTCTCTGCATGTGTGGGCCGCGCCATTGCATTCGCGTGGGAGCTGCTATCCAGCATGTTCTTTTCCTTGTCTACAGGCCATGACCGTCAGATAGATGGTTTTTGGCTCGGGTCAATCACGCAACGGCTGCTCGGGTACACGCAGGGCATCCGCGAGCCGTTGTTTTGCAGAACCAGGTCGAAGCGGCTTTTGTTGCGTGTCGCTTGCCGCCCATCCGGTCAGAAACACCATTTCAAACGTCGCAATAACCTGATCTGCCTGTGTTGCATAGTTTTCTGCGTAAATTGCCGCCATCCGTTCAAAAAGTGCGCGCGGCGGGGTCACGCGCCGCCTTTGTTCCAGCGCGTTCGTTTCACCCATGTTGCGCAGGTCACGCATGAGGTGAAATGCGTCGCGGTATTGCGCCCGCAACGTCACACTGTCCGCCACCGGCAGCGCAAAGCCTGCCCGCTGCAACAGCGCCCCGAGATCGCGGATTTCCCCCATCGGGGCGATGCGCGGGGACAGACCACCGGTGAGTGCGATCTCTGCATCGCCAAGGCAGTTGCGCAATTCCTGCAATGTCTGCCCCCCCAGCGTGGCCGCAATCATCAGGCCATCCGGCTTCATGCTGCGCCGACACTGGATCAACTGACCGACCGGATCATTCGCCCAGTGCAGCGACATGGCATGGATCACCAGGTCATGTGCGCCCACCTCCAGATCCAGCGTTTCTGCGTCGCGAACGATGTGGGCACCCGGCATATGTTTGCGCCAGAGATCGGGAAAAGGCGTGACAACGGCAGGGACTGTAAACGCCCTATTAACCAAGGTCAGCCGATCCTGCACTTCGTCCGCTGCCGATTCTTGCAAGAACAGTTCTCCCGCCACTGCGCGTGCGCGGTGTCGTTCAAGAGCCTGCGTGTCGGTCAGTTTTGTGTCTTTTATCATAAAAGGATCAATTAAGGTGTCGCAGCTCAGTTTTCAAACGGCAGTTTCGCTCGTCTACCCTCCGCGCTGTCTGGGATGCGGCGGACAGGTCGAAAGCGATTTCGGTCTGTGCGGCGGCTGCTGGCGGGATACGCCCTTCATCGGGGGGTCGATCTGTGACAGTTGCGGTGCACCTTTGCCGGGCGACAATCATAACGAATGTCTTAAGTGCGATGACTGCATGATCACGCCGCGCTCTTGGAGCAAGGGGCGTGCGGCGCTGCTTTACAAAGACAACGCGCGGCGTCTGGTGCTTGCCCTAAAACACGGGGATCGTCAGGAAATCGCCGAGCCTGCGGCGCTCTGGATGTCGCGCGCCATCGAAGACTTGCCGTTGGACAATGTTCTGGTCGCTCCGATTCCCCTGCATTGGACGCGGTTGTTGAAACGCAGGTATAACCAATCCGCGCTTTTGGCACAGGCCTTGGCCCGTCACGCAGGGTTGCCCGTATGCCCGGATCTTTTGCAGCGACAACGGCGCACGCAGCCGATGGACGGAATGACCAAGGAAGTCCGGTTCACCTCTGTCAAAGGCGCGATCCGCGCACACCCCAAAAGACGCCACCGGATGGCGGGCCGACCTGTTCTGCTGGTGGATGATGTTTTTACCTCCGGTGCCACCTTGTCGTCGGCCACCGATGCCTGTCTGGCCGCGGGATCAGGGCCGGTTTACGTTGTGACCCTAGCGCGCGTGACAAAGAATACCTAAATGCCTCTTCAACGTCTGTGTTGAACAAGGATCGGTCGAATGAAAAACGTGGAAATCTATACCTCCCCTTTGTGTGGCTTTTGTCATGCGGCCAAACGGTTGCTCTCGCAAAAGGGAATCGACTTTGCCGAAGTGGATGTTCTGGCCGACCCGGATCGCAAGCCGGAAATGGTACAGCGCGCCAAAGGCAGCCGCACGGTTCCGCAGATTTTCGTGGGTGATGTGCATGTCGGTGGGTGCGATGATCTTTACGCGCTTGAGCGTGCGGGCAAGCTGGATCAACTGCTGGCCGCGTAATGAAAACCGCACTGATCCAGCTGAATGTCACCGATGATCCGGAAGAAAACCTGCCGGTCACGCTGGGGTATGTGCGTCAGGCCGCGGCAGAGGGCGCGACATTCATCCTCACGCCCGAGGTGACGAATTGCCTGTCCAACAGCCGATCCCACCAGCGTGAAGTCCTGTCACACGAAGAAGACGACCCCACGCTGAAGGCGCTGCAACATGAGGCGCGCACCCTTGGCGTCTGGATTCTAATCGGCTCGCTTGCATTAAAGACGCAGGATGCGGATGGGCGCTTTGCCAACCGGTCGTTCATGATCGACCCGCAGGGGGATATCGTAGCGCGCTATGACAAAATCCACATGTTTGATGTGCAGGTCACGCCCGAAGAAACCTATCGCGAATCCGAGGGGTATCGACCCGGCGGGCGCGCCGTCACCGCGCAGACGGATTTCGCCACCGTGGGCATGACCGTTTGTTATGACGTGCGCTTTTCCGCGTTGCACATGGCGCTGGCGCGGGCGGGTGCGGACATCCTGACCGTTCCGGCGGCGTTTTCCCCGGTCACGGGTGCCGCGCATTGGCATGCATTGCTGCGCGCGCGCGCAATCGAGACGGGCTGCTATGTTCTTGCGCCTGCGCAAACCGGCACGCATGCGAGCAAGCATCACAAGACGCGGGCAACCTATGGCCATTCCCTTGTGGTTGGCCCATGGGGAGACGTGCAATTGGACGCAGGCACGCAACCGGGCGTTTACATGACCGATCTGCATATGGAACAAGTAGGGTCAGCGCGGGCGAGAATTCCAAGCCTTGCGAATGCGCGCCTTTTCGATGGTCCATGAATGAATGAAGACAAAAACGCCCTTGCAATAGCTCTGTTTACCGAAGTTATGGCGGCTGACCAACTTGTGCGCGCCCGTCTCAGCCGCGTGCTGCCCAAGGGTATGGAAATCTCGCATTTCTCGGTGTTGAACCATCTGGCGTGGATCGCGGATGAACGCACCCCGGCGCAACTTGCCGAGACGTTGCATGTGACGCGCGGGGCGATGACCAACACCTTGGGCAAGCTGGAATGGGCCGGCTATGTCCACATCCGCCCGGATTGGGACGATGCGCGGCGCAAACTCGTCGCGATCAGCCCGGCAGGGCGTCAGGCGCGCGACTATGCCGTCGGCACGGTCACGCCCGTGATTACACAGATGGTCGACAAGATGGGCGCAGAACAGGTACGCGGTGCGATACCCATTCTGCGCGAAATGCGCATGCTCCTTGGGGATGAGGGCTAAAGCGTCGTCTGAAAACCTGAAGTACGCAACGCTGCCTGACTTCAAGGGTTTCAACGCATGACATAACGGTTGTTATTTCAGGCATCGCGTCAGACGCTCTAGGCGGGCTTCACGCTCGCCGTGACGTAGTTCACGCTCAGATCCCGACCCGACAGTTTCCAGGACCATGAGATCGGGTTGAACACGAATCCCTTGCGGTCCACCGGGTCCATCCCCGATTGACGCAGCAGATCGTAAAGCTCATCCGGGGTGATGAATTTGGACCACTCATGCGTGCCTTTGGGCAGCCAGCGCATCACATGTTCTGCCCCGATGATGGCCATCACATAGGATTTCGGGTTGCGGTTCAGGGTCGAACAGACCTGCAATCCACCGGGTTTCAGCAACTGACGACAGGCGATCAGGTAGTCGATGGGGGAGGCGACATGCTCCACCACCTCCATGTTGAGGACCACGTCGAATTGCTCTCCCTCAGCGGCCAGCGCTTCGGCGGTGGTATGGCGATAATCTATGGTCAGGCCCGATTGCTCGGCATGTACACGCGCCACGGGGATGTTCCGCTCTGCCGCATCTGCGCCCACGACATCCGCTCCGAGCCGCGCCATGGGTTCGGCCAGCAACCCGCCCCCGCAGCCGATGTCCAGAATACGCAATCCTTTGAACGGTTCCGGGCTTGCCAGATCGCGGTCAAATTCACCTGCAATCTGCGTGGTGATGTAATCCAGCCGACACGGGTTCAGCATGTGCAGCGGTTTGAATTTCCCGTTTTCGTCCCACCATTCAGCCGCCATCGCCTCGAACTTGGCAATTTCGGACGGATCAACAGTTGTTTGTGGCGCTTGCATTCTCGGCTCCATATGATCATGTATCTTTCCGTACTATATAGGCCCCTAATGGATAAATTCTCGGACCAAAAGCGCGCAGTGCAATACCTGTACCCTCCGGTTGATCCCTTCGATCAGCGGATGCTGGATGTTGGTCAGGGGCATCGCATTTATGTTGAACAATGTGGCAACCCCGCAGGCATTCCCGTGATCGTGTTGCATGGGGGCCCCGGCGGTGGATGCAGCCCTGCCATGCGCCGGTATTTCGACCCTACGGTCTTCCGTGTGATCCTGTTTGATCAACGTGGCTGTGGTCGCTCGCGACCCCACGCCAGCGTGACGCATAACACCACATGGCACCTTGTGGATGACATTGAACTGATCCGGCGCACGTTGGATATCGACGATTGGATCGTATTCGGCGGCAGTTGGGGGGCCACACTTTCGCTGATCTATGCGCAATCACACCCGGACCGCACGCGGCATCTGGTCTTGCGCGGTGTGTTCCTGATGACGCAGGCCGAGCTTGACTGGTTCTATGGTGGTGGCGCGGGCAAGTTCTGGCCAGAGGTCTGGGCGCGGTTTACCGGGCCGATCCCCGAAGACGAGCGGGGCGATCTGATCGAAGCCTACCGCCGCCGCCTGTTTTCCGGTGACATGCCGCAGGAGACACGTTTTGCCAAGGCCTGGTCGTCCTGGGAAAATGCGCTGGCGTCGATCCACTCTTCGGGCACATCCGGGGACGCCCCCGGTGAATATGCGCGGGCCTTTGCACGGCTTGAGAATCATTACTTCTCCAATGCCGGGTTTCTGGATTTTGACGGGCAGATTCTGGCGAATGTGGGCCGGATCGCCCATATCCCCGGTGTCATTGTGCAGGGGCGCTATGACATGATCTGCCCCCCTGACAGCGCCTACCGCCTCGCGGAAGCCTGGGAGAATTGCGAGTTGAAAATGGTCCGCAATGCCGGGCACGCCCTATCCGAACCGGGAATCAGTGCAGAACTCGTGCGCACCATGGACAGGATTGGCGGGCGATGACGCGGCGCTCGCATATGGATCGTCGTGCGCTGTTTGCCACGGGTGCCGCTGCGGCCTTGCTCGCGGCCACGGGCGTATCGGTGCAGGCAAGTCCGTCGCGCAAGGGACGGTTGCGCGCGGCCCTCTCGGGGGCAAGCCGGACGGATCGTTTCGATGCCCGGCAAGACCATGGCCTGTTCATGCAGGTGGCCATGGCCGGTGCGGTTTTCGACACGCTGACCGAAGTCGCCGCGGATGGCACGCTTCATGGCGAGTTGTCGACCGCTTGGGAAGGGGATGCGCGCGCGCAGGTCTGGACCCTCACGCTGCGAGACGATGTCGATTTTCATGACGGCACGCGGTTTGCGGCACAGGATGTGGTGGCGTCTTTTGATCTGCACCGCGATACGTTGCTGGCCGATGTGGCGCGGGTTGCCGTGCTTGATGCGCGGCGTGTTCTGGTTGAACTGCACAGAGGCGACCCTGACTTCCCCTATCGTTTGTCGGACCCCCGGTTGGTGATGTACCCGTCCCGCAATATCGCGGAGGCGATGAGAGACGGCATCGGCACGGGGCTTTACAGGGTGCAGCGCTTTCAGCCCGGTCGGCATTTTCTGGGTGCACGGGTTGCGCATCACTACAAAGACGGGCGCGCCGGGTGGTTTGATACGGTGGAACTGGTGGCGCTGTCCTCAAGTGCTGTGCGGGCCGAAGCGCTCAGGGACAATTACGTGGACGCAGCGGAACTGTCGGATACGGCTGATCTGGCGGACCTGTCGGGCATCACGCTGTTGCCGGAAACGCACGCAATGACGGCGGCTGTGTCGCAGGGTCTTGCCTTGCCGGCCCAGACCGGGAGGCGCTGGCCACTGGATAACCTGCGCGCCGCTGAGCGGTGGTGGATGGCCTGAGACGATCAGGGGTTGCAGTAGCGGCATACCGGGTCTATATGCTGTTCAACAGCGGCGCTTTCGGGTCCAAACCGAAAGCCCAACCGGAATTTTGAACGGGCCCTGCGCCCGTTTTTTTGTGCTTGAAGCAAAACGAAAGACGTATGAACAACGACCTGATTGCCAAGGCTGCCATAGACCGCCGCATGGCCGAGATCATCACACCGGTGATCGAGGACATGGGATTTGAACTGGTGCGCGTCCGCCTGATGTCGGGCAAGTCGACCATTTTGCAGATCATGGCGGATAGGCCGGATGGCGGGATCGAGGTGGATGACTGCGCCGAGATCAGCCAGGCGGTGAGTGCGGTGCTGGATGTCGAGGACCCGATCCTTGATGAGTACACGCTTGAGGTTTCAAGCCCGGGCATCGACCGTCCGCTGACACGTCTCAAGGATTTTGAGATGTTCGAAGGCTATGAGGCCAAGATCGAAACCGGTGATATGGTTGATGGCCGCCGACGGTTCAAAGGCGCGCTGGCCGGTGTTGAAGATGATGAGGTCCTGATCAATATCGAAGAGGGCACGATTGGCCTGAAGTTCGACTGGTTGAGTGATGCCAAACTGGTGCTCACGGACGACCTGATCAAGGAAATGCTGCGCCAGCGTAAGGCTGCCGGTGCGCTTGACGAGACAAATTTCGACGAGGTTTCTACGGAGCTAGAGACCGATACGCCTTCTGAGGGAGACCAATAATGGCGATTACATCCGCAAACCAGCTTGAGCTGTTGCAAACGGCCGAGGCCGTGGCACGAGAGAAAATGATCGACCCCGGTCTGGTCGTAGAAGCGATGGAAGAATCGCTCGCCCGCGCGGCGAAGTCTCGCTACGGCGCGGAAATGGACATCCGGGTGCATATTGATCGCAAGACGGGCCGGGCGACGTTCACCCGCGTGCGCACGGTGGTCGAAGACGAATTGCTGGAAAACTATCAGGCGGAATTCACCGTTGAGCAAGCCAAACAATACATGGAAAACCCTGAGGTCGGCCAGCAACTGATCGAAGAAGTCCCCCCGGTAGAGATGGGCCGAATCGCGGCGCAATCCGCCAAGCAGGTGATCTTGCAAAAGGTGCGCGAAGCCGAGCGTGACCGCCAGTACGAAGAGTTCAAGGACCGCGCGGGCACGATCATCAACGGTCTGGTCAAGCGCGAAGAATACGGCAATGTCATCGTGGATGTGGGGGCTGGCGAAGCGATTCTGCGCCGCAACGAAAAGATTGGCCGCGAATCCTATCGCCCGAACGACCGTATCCGTGTCTACATAAAAGACGTGCGCCGTGAGCAACGCGGCCCGCAGATTTTCCTGTCCCGCACAGCGCCCGAATTCATGGCCGAGCTGTTCAAGATGGAAGTGCCTGAGATTTACGATGGTATCATCGAGATCAAGGCGGTCGCGCGGGATCCCGGATCACGTGCAAAGATTGCGGTGATTTCGTATGATGGGTCGATTGACCCGGTTGGTGCCTGTGTCGGTATGCGCGGCAGCCGTGTTCAGGCAGTGGTGAACGAGTTGCAGGGCGAGAAAATCGACATCATTCCGTGGAATGAAGATCAGCCGACGTTCCTTGTGAACGCGCTGCAACCTGCCGAAGTGTCCAAAGTTGTTCTGGACGAAGAAGCAGGCAAGATCGAAGTCGTCGTCCCCGAAGAGCAGTTGAGCCTTGCGATTGGTCGCCGGGGTCAGAACGTGCGTCTGGCGTCACAACTGACTGGTCTCGACATCGACATCATGACCGAAGAGCAGGAAAGCGCGCGCCGTCAGGCCGAATTTGAACTGCGTACGAAGCTTTTTGTCGACAATCTGGATCTGGATGAATTCTTTGCCCAGTTGCTCGTGTCCGAAGGTTTCACCAGCCTTGAAGAAGTCGCCTATGTCGAAGTGGATGAGCTGTTGGTGATCGACGGGGTCGATGAGGATACGGCGAATGAGCTTCAGGCGCGGGCCCGCGATGTGCTTGAGGCACAGAACAAGGCAGCCCTTGAAAGCGCGCGCGCCCTCGGTGTCGAGGACAGCCTGATTGAATTCGAAGGGCTGACACCACAAATGATTGAAGCGCTGGCAAAAGATGACGTCAAAACGCTTGAAGATTTTGCAACCTGTGCCGACTGGGAACTGGCAGGCGGCTGGACCACGGTGGATGGTGAACGCTCGAAAGATGATGGCGTGCTGGAACCCTTCGACGTCACGCTGGAAGAGGCGCAGGATCTGATCATGACCGCCCGTGTCATGTTGGGTTGGGTTGATCCGGCAGATCTTGAGCCCGACGAAGACGTTGCCGAAGACGCTGAAGCGGAGGAAGCCGAGGTCTGATCTCAGGCCTCGGTGGCACCTGATGGGTCGTGGTGGCGCTCCCAAAGACCGCGGTGACGGTCCTGAACGCAAGTGCATTGCCACGGGCGACGTGCAGCCTAAGTATGGGCTGGTACGTTTCGTGGTCGGGCCCGACGGGGATGTCGTGCCCGATATTCTTGGCAAATTGCCGGGGCGCGGTATCTATGTCTCCGCGGATCGGGCTGCGTTGGAAAAGGCCATCGCCAAAGGTCTCTTCTCGCGTGCTGCGAAACAATCGGTTAAAGTGCCAGAAACACTTGTTAACGAGGTCGAAACGCAACTGGCCCGCCGAGTTGTCGATTTGATTTCGCTGCAACGCAAGGCTGGCCGGGCCGTTGCCGGGTTCGAAAAGGTAAAGAACTGGCTGCAAATGGAAGAGGCAGAGGTGCTGATTCAGGCAGTTGACGGCTCAGGCCGTGGAAAATCGAAATTGAGCACGCCGCATTACGGATCCTACATCGGTTGGTTGACGGCAGACGAATTGGGTTTGGCATTTGGGCGCCAAACTGTGATACATGGGGCGCTCGCCTCTGGTGGACTCACGCAACGTGTTGTAGAGGAAGCCCAACGACTTAAAGGCGTGCGCGTAAAAGAGGATGGCAGGGGCCATCCGAAAGGATAGACGAGCTACATGAGCGATACTGACGGCAAAAAAACTCTGGGTCTTCGCGGCGGTGCGCCGCGTCCAGGCAACGTAAAGCAGAGCTTTAGCCACGGGCGGACGAAAAACGTCGTGGTAGAGACCAAACGCAAGCGCGTTGTGGTGCCCAAAGCAGGTGCGACGACGTCGGCAGGTGGCAAAGCCCCCATCGGGGACCCGTCCAGAAGGCCGGCGGGTATTTCCGATGCGGAGATGGAACGTCGCCTGAAGGCGGTCAAGGCAGCGAAAGCACGTGAGGCCGAAGAAGAAGCGGCGCGCATTGCCGAAGAAAAGGCGCGTGCCGAAGAACGTGAGCGCCGCCGTGCTGAACAGGAAGAACGCGAACGCGCGGAGCGTGAACGCGAGGAAAGCCTGAAAGCCAAGGCAGAAGAAGACAAGCGTCGCAAGGACGAGGCCGAGGCGGCCGCCAAAGCCGCCGCAGCGCCTGCTGCAGAACCCGTCGTGCAACGCCCGGCTGCCAAAGCAGCCCCCGAACCGGCGCCGCGTAAGCAACAGGACCGCGACCGCGACAACAAACGCGGTGGCAAGGGCAACGATGACAGCCGTCGCTCCGGTAAACTGACGCTGAATCAAGCGCTTGCCGGTGGCGAAGGCGGACGTCAACGCTCGATGGCAGCCATGAAACGCAAGCAGGAGCGCGCGCGCCAGAAAGCCATGGGCGGTCAGGTCGAGCGTGAAAAGGTCGTGCGCGATGTGCAGGTGCCTGAGGCGATTGTGGTTTCTGAACTGGCGAACCGCATGTCCGAAAAGGTCGGTGAAGTCGTCAAGGCGCTGATGAACAACGGCATGATGGTGACGCAGAACCAAGCGATCGACGCGGATACTGCGGAACTGATCGTGCAGGAATTCGGCCATCGAATCGTGCGTGTTTCGGATGCTGACGTCGAAGATGTCATCAAGGAAGTCGAGGATGATGAGGCGGACCTCAAGACACGGCCGCCGGTCGTCACCATTATGGGTCACGTGGATCACGGCAAAACCTCTTTGCTGGACGCCATTCGCAAAGCCAAGGTTGTGGCGGGCGAAGCTGGCGGGATCACGCAGCACATCGGTGCCTATCAGGTCAAGACCGACAGTGGCCAACTGTTGAGCTTCCTCGACACGCCTGGTCACGCGGCCTTTACGTCGATGCGGTCCCGTGGCGCGCAAGTTACTGATATCGTTGTGCTTGTTGTCGCCGCCGATGACGCGGTGATGCCGCAAACCATCGAAGCGATCAATCACGCCAAGGCGGCGGAAGTGCCGATGATCGTCGCGATCAACAAGATCGACCGCCCGGCGGCGGACCCGACGAAAGTACGCACGGACCTGCTGCAACATGAGGTTATCGTTGAGCAGATGTCGGGTGATGTTCAGGATGTCGAAGTTTCGGCGATCACCGGGCAAGGTCTTGATGACCTGCTGGAGGCGATCGCGCTTCAGGCAGAGATACTTGAGCTCAAGGCCAACCCAAATCGGGCGGCACAAGGTGCTGTCATCGAAGCGCAGCTTGACGTTGGTCGGGGGCCTGTTGCGACGGTTCTGGTTCAAAACGGGACACTGCGCCAGGGCGACATCTTTGTCGTCGGAGAGCAATACGGTAAGGTGCGTGCGCTGATCAACGATCAGGGCGAACGTGTCAAAGAGGCTGGTCCGTCGGTCCCGGTTGAGGTGCTTGGCCTGAATGGCACGCCAGAGGCTGGCGACGTGTTGAACGTTACATCAACCGAAGCGCAGGCGCGCGAAATCGCGTCCTACCGCGCGAATGCCGCGAAAGACAAACGTGCGGCTGCCGGTGCGGCGACGACGCTTGAGCAGCTGATGGCCAACGCCAAGGCGGATGAGGATGTCAGCGAATTGCCGATTCTGGTGAAGGCAGATGTGCAAGGTTCTGCCGAAGCAATCGTTCAGGCGATGGAGAAAATTGGCAACGACGAAGTGCGTGTCCGGGTTCTTCATTCCGGCGTTGGTGCGATCACCGAAACCGATGTGGGCTTGGCCGAAGCGTCCGGCGCACCAATCATGGGCTTTAACGTGCGGGCGAATGCCTCAGCCAGAAACACGGCGAACCAGAAAGGTGTCGAGCTGCGTTATTATTCGATCATCTACGATCTGGTCGATGATGTGAAAGCGGCTGCATCCGGGTTGTTGTCGGCGGAAATCCGTGAAAACTTCATCGGCTACGCGACCATCAAAGAGGTGTTCAAAGTGACCGGCGTCGGCAAAGTCGCGGGCTGTCTGGTGACCGAAGGTGTTGCGCGCCGTTCCGCAGGCGTGCGTTTGCTGCGTGATAACGTGGTGATCCACGAAGGAACGCTGAAGACACTCAAGCGCTTCAAGGACGAGGTGGCTGAGGTTCAGTCCGGTCAGGAATGCGGTATGGCCTTCGAGAATTATGACGATATCCGGGCCGATGATGTGATCGAAATCTTCGAGCGTGAAGAGATTACGCGAACCCTGACCTGAGCCTGTCGATGGCAAAATACAAAAAGAGGCAGCGATGATGCTGCCTCTTTTCGTTTCTATTCCTTACCCTTCGGTCCTAATCAGGCGGCTTTTGTGACCGGTACGCCTGCGTAGGTGGTGTTGTTTACCCTCACAACAATCCTACCATCAGGCAATGCCCGCACGTAGGTTCCTTGCACAGATATCGCACTGCCTTGCATAATTGTCCGTAACATGTCTCTCCTCCCCAGGATAATGACACGATTCAAATCTAGGTTGTAATTAAAATTTGTCACACATTTGTTTCGAATGTGTTAACAGATTTTAATAAATTGGCGCTTTTTTTCCGAATTCTTAAAGAAGATCGCGCAAAACGGGAATGAGCGGTATGTCTGCGGCGGGCATCGGGTAGTTCTTCAGGTCCCTTGCAAACACCCATTTCAACGATTGATTCTCTTTGGACATGGGCGTGCCTTCCCATTTGCGGCAGGCAAAAAGCGGCATGAGCAAATGAAAATCATCATAACTGTGGCTGGCAAAGGTTAAGGGGGCCAGACAGGATTGCCATGTGTTGATGCCCAGTTCTTCCTCCAACTCCCGGATCAATGCGTGTTCCGGTGTTTCCCCCGCTTCGACCTTGCCGCCGGGAAACTCCCAGAGCCCCGCCATGGCTTTCCCCTCTGGTCGTTGCGCCAGCAAAATCCGCCCGTCAATGTCGATCAATGCGACCGCAGACACCAGAACCGTTTTCATCTCGTACCCTTTGCAGTCTCAGGACCGATAGTCCGCGTTGATTTCAATGTACCCATGGGTCAGATCACATGTCCAAACGGTCGCCTTACCTGACCCCAGTCCGATATCGACGTGGATGCAGATATTCTGTCCCTTCATATGCGCGGCCGCCTCCGCTTCGACATAATCCGGGTTCACCCAGCCCTTTCGGGCGACCTCCACATCGCCGAAACGGATCGACAGCGCGTCGCGGTCCGCCGGGGCACCGGATTTTCCGATTGCCATGACGATGCGGCCCCAATTGGGGTCTTCACCGGCGATGGCGGTCTTGACCAAGGGCGAATTGGCAACCGACAGCGCATGCGTCTTTGCGTCCTTGTCAGACGCGGCCCCGGTGACGGTTATCTCGACAAATTTCGTTGCGCCCTCCCCGTCCTTGACGACGAGATGGGCGAGATCTTTCATCACTTTGTGCAGCGCATCGCCAAAGGGCGCGCTGTCACCCACATCCACCCCTGATGCGCCGGTGGCGCAGACCAGCACCGTGTCCGATGTCGACGTATCACTGTCTACGGTGATACAGTTGAAAGTCTTTTCGTTATGTGTCGCGACGAGGGATTGCAGGGTGCCTTGATCAATCCTGGCATCGGTAAAGATATAGACCAACATGGTCGCCATATCCGGCGCGATCATGCCCGACCCTTTCGCAATCCCCGCGATAGAGACTGTTTTACCGTCGATTTCAACAGAAGCCGTCGCGCCTTTCGTGAAGGTATCCGTTGTCATGATGGCGGCGGCGGCGGCCTCAATGGCGTTGGGATCGAGTGTTGCTGCCAGAGTGTCGAGGCGCTCGGTAATGCGTTCGAACGGCAGCGGTTCTCCGATCACGCCGGTCGATGATGTGAACACGCGGGTTTCTGGCACGTCGCAGGCCCGCGCCACGGCGCCCACGATCCGGGCCACGGCGTCGCGCCCGTTGCGCCCCGTGAAGGCATTGGAGTTACCCGAATTCACGAGAATGGCCGCGCCGTCCTTCGCTGGCCCTCCCAGCTTTTCCTGGCAGTCAAGCACAGGGGCCGAACGGGTGGCCGATTTGGTAAAGACACCCGCGACTGTTGTGCCGGGTGCCAGTCTGGCCAGCATCACATCAGCGCGACCCTCGTATTTGATCCCGGCGGCAACGGTCGAAAACGAAACGCCGTCAATGACCGGCATCTCTGGAAACCTCTTGGGTGCCAGTGGCGATACAACGGTAATTTTAGCCATGTTTCGTTATTCCAAAAGGTCGAACCGGTTGATCAGATCGAACCGCTCATCTGCGTTTTCAAACGGCGTCACCTCAATCGCTGCTCCGGCAGCTGCGTTTTGGATGATACCAAGTGCTGCATCCTGCGCGAGACGAGCCTCTATGCCTTCCCGTGCTTCTTCGAGCGTCGGAATGTTCTTTTGCCGCGTGTCGTTAAGGGTGATCACATGCCAGCCGAATTGCGTTTCAACAGGATCAGAGACCTCTCCGACCTCCAGTGCGATGGTTGCGGCTTCGAAACTCGGAACCATCATGCCCGTGCTGAACCATCCCAACTCGCCGCCATTCGGGCCGGAGGGTCCGGTTGATTTCTCCCGCGCGGTTGCCGCGAAATTCGCACCGCCATCAATCGCTTCTTTCACTGCGATTGCTTCTTCTTCGGTCGCGACCAGAATATGGGAGGCGTTGAACTCTTCTTCGGGGTCCAGGTTGCCAAATTCTGCGTCATAGGCCGCTTGTATGTCCTCTTCGGTGACGGCCTGTTCCAGCCCTATTTCGATCGCCTTGGCGGCCTTCAGGGAGCGTTCCTGATTTTCCAGCGCCATCGCCTCCCCGGCGGACAGGCTTTCAATTCCCTGTGCCAATGCGGTCTGCTGAATCAGTTGTTCAACAATTCCATTCCACAGCTGCTCAGCGGGCATCTGATTATAGCGTTCACCCAACGTGGCGCGCGCTGCGATCATGTGACCCAGCTTGATGTCCTCGCCATTCACTGTCGCGATGACCGTGTCTGCCGTCAGCGCGGTGTCATCCTGTGCAACCACAGGGGCAGCAATCGCTGCCGTCAACGCGGAAAAAGCCAGAATTCTGAGATGTTTTTGCATGTAATCGTCCTATGAGGGGGTCGCGACGGGGCGCGACATTGACACGGTTTGGCGTGACCCTTACATCCCGCGTGTGGCGCTGCAAGAGTGTAGCGATCAATAACTTTCTATGGGCTGCGTCGCAGACGAGCAAGCAGATCGGCACCTGCCCGTATTACTTCGGCTGGAGAACGCATGCTGGGCATCGGAACTATTTCAAGAAAGATCTTTGGCTCGCCCAACGACCGTAAAGTCAAAGCGACCCGTCCTGTCATTGCCCAGATCAATGCGCTTGAACCTGAGTTCGAAAAACTCAGCGATGAGGGGCTCAAGGAAAAGACCGAAGAGTTCCGCAAACGTGCGCTGGAGGGGGAAAGCCTCGATGCGTTGTTGCCCGAAGCCTTTGCCAACTGCCGCGAGGCGGCGCGCCGTGCCCTGGGGCTGCGTGCCTTTGACACGCAGTTGATGGGGGCCGTGTTCCTGCATCAGGGCAATATCGCCGAGCAGAAAACCGGTGAGGGTAAAACGCTGACCGCCACCTTTGCCGCCTACCTGAACGGGCTGACGGGTCGTGGTGTGCACATCGTGACGGTCAATGAATATCTGGCAAAACGCGACGCCGCTTGGATGGGCAGCGTCTTTGGTGCCTTGGGTCTGACCACCGGCGTGGCCTATTCCGACATGCCCGAGGATGAAAAGCGCAAGGCCTATGCCAGCGATATCACCTATGCGACCAATAACGAGCTTGGGTTTGACTATCTGCGCGACAATATGAAATCCGAGTTGGATCAGATTTATCAAAAACAGCATAACTTCGCCATTGTGGACGAAGTCGACAGTATCCTGATCGACGAAGCGCGCACGCCTTTGATCATTTCCGGTCCCTCTCAGGATCGGTCCGAGATGTACAAGACCGTCGACGCGGTGATCCCTCAGGTGCGTGACGATCATTTCGAGTTGGATGAGAAAACCCGCAACGTCACCTTTACGGATGAGGGCAATGAGTTTCTCGAAGAAATCCTGCACGCGCAGGGCCTCCTCGAAGAGGGCCAGTCGCTCTATGATCCGGAAAGCACAACGGTTGTTCACCACGTCAATCAGGGTCTGCGCGCGCATAAACTGTTCCAGCGCGACAAGGATTACATCGTGCGCGACGACAATGTCGTTCTGATTGATGAGTTCACGGGCCGTATGATGCCCGGTCGTCGGCTGTCCGATGGTCTGCACCAGGCCATCGAGGCCAAGGAAGGCGTTGACATCAAACCGGAAAACATCACGCTGGCTTCCGTTACGTTCCAGAATTATTTCCGCCTGTATGACAAGCTGTCCGGCATGACCGGTACGGCCCTGACCGAAGCCGAAGAATTCATGGAAATCTATGGTCTTGGTGTGGTCGAGGTGCCGACGAACAAGCCCATCGCGCGGGTTGACGAAGACGATCAGGTCTATCGCACAGCGCGCGAGAAATACGAGGCGATGCTGGAAAAGATCAAGGAAAGCAACGCAAAAGGCCAGCCGGTTCTGGTCGGTACGACCTCCATCGAAAAGTCGGAGATGTTGAGCAATATGCTCAAACAAGCCGGTATCACCCACAATGTTCTGAACGCGCGCCAGCACGAGCAGGAAGCGCAGATTGTGGCCGATGCAGGTAAATACGGCGCGGTGACGATTGCGACAAACATGGCGGGCCGTGGGACGGATATTCAGCTGGGCGGCAATGTGGATTTGCAGGTCATGAATGCCCTGACCGCCGACCCCGATGCGGACCCTGAAGCCCTGCGCGCCAGCATCGAGGCGCAGCATGCAGATGAAAAGGCCAAGGTGCTGGCGGCAGGCGGTCTTTATGTTCTGGCCTCGGAACGCCACGAAAGCCGGCGCATCGACAACCAGCTGCGCGGGCGGTCCGGTCGTCAGGGTGACCCGGGGCGGTCGTCATTCTTTCTGAGCCTCGAAGATGACCTGATGCGTATCTTCGGGTCGGAACGGTTGGAGAAAGTCCTCAAGACCCTTGGCCTCAAAGAGGGTGAGGCGATTGTGCACCCTTGGGTCAACAAATCTCTTGAGCGCGCGCAGTCAAAGGTCGAAGGCCGCAACTTTGACATCCGCAAACAGTTGCTGAAGTTCGACGACGTCATGAATGAGCAGCGCAAGGTGATCTTTGGTCAGCGTCGCGAGATCATGGAAGCCAAGGACCTGTCCGAGATCACGACGGATATGCGCCATCAGGTCATCGACGATTTCATCGAACAATATCTGCCGCCGAACACCTACGCCGATCAATGGGATGCAGAAGGCCTGTATGCCGCGGTTCAGGAGCAACTGGGCATTGACGTGCCCGTGATGGATTGGGTCGAGGAAGAGGGCGTCGACGACGAAGCCATCCGCGAACGTCTGGTCGAGGCGACCGACAAGCTGATGACCGAAAAAGCCGGTCAATTCGGTGCGGAAAACATGCGCAACATCGAAAAACAGCTTTTGTTGCAGGCGATTGATACGAAATGGCGTGAACACCTGTTGACGCTGGAGCATCTGCGTTCGGTCGTCGGGTTTCGTGGGTATGCACAGCGCGATCCGCTCAACGAGTATAAGAACGAATCGTTCCAACTGTTTGAATCCATGCTGGACAGCCTGCGCGAAGATGTGACGCAAAAGCTCTCGCAAATCCGTCCGATGACGGAGGAAGAACAACAGGCGATGATCGAACAGATCCGCGCCCAGCAGGCGGCTGCCCAAGCGGCGGCAGCAGGCCCGACCGTATCCGCACAAGCCGGACCGGTTGCCGGGCCGGCGGACGCAGCTGTAGCCTTTGACGAAAATGACCCATCTACCTGGGGCAACCCGGGACGTAACGAGCCTTGTCCCTGTCAGTCAGGCAAGAAGTTCAAACACTGTCACGGCCGTTTGATCTGAACCATCGAACGGAATGGTCCCATCTTTGAGCGTTTGACGAAATACCTGAAACATCAGGTATCAGGTAACGCAGGACTGCTGTCTTCGGCGCTGAAAAACCGTTGCGCGGCCCTGATGGCAGCAGCTTAAGATCGGGCACGGGGCGTATGCCGCCCTCCATCAAAACGGGACCGTAACCGTTGTCGATATCCGCCATGCCTGATGGGGTTTTGCTGGCGGGCCTGACTGGCCCGCCCAGATCATATGGCTTTTAACCCTAGCCCTTCATGCTGTCCCAAAAGCTTTTGACAGACGAGAAAAAGCTAGATGATTCCGGGTTGTTGTTCTCGGATAACTCATCGAATTCTGCCAACAGTTCCTTTTGGCGGGATGTCAGGTTGACCGGTGTTTCAACCGCGAGCTCTATGAACATATCACCCGAAGACCCACCTCTGAGGGCTGGCATGCCCTTGCCGCGCAACCGCATCTGACGTCCTGACTGGCTGCCGGACGGGATCTGGACGCGGCCGCGGCCACCGTCGATCGTCGGCACTTCTATCGAACCACCGAGCGCCGCCTTGGCCATGGACACAGGCACGCGACAAAACAGGTTTGTCCCATCGCGTTGAAACAATTCATGTTCTGCCACTTCGATAAAAATGTAAAGATCGCCCGACGGGCCGCCGCGCATGCCCGCTTCACCCTCACCGGCGAGCCTGATGCGGGTTCCTGTCTCGACCCCAGCCGGGATATTGACGGATAGCGCGCGATCTTTTTCAACACGGCCCGCCCCCTGACAGCTTTTGCAGGGATTCTTGATGATCTGGCCAAGGCCGGAACATGTCGGGCAGGTGCGTTCGACTGTGAAAAAACCTTGCTGTGCGCGTACCTTACCCATGCCCGAGCAGGTTGGGCAGGAGCTCGGCTCGGAACCGCCCTCGGCGCCCGAACCGTTACAGGTTTTGCACCCTATGGATGTCGGGACATTAATGGTTTTCTGCAAGCCGCTAAAGGCGTCTTCAAGGTTGATCTGCAAGTTGTAGCGCAGATCGGAGCCGCGCGATGCTCGATTTCCACCACCGCGTTGACCACCGCCCGCGAAGTTTCCGAACAGATCGTCAAACACATCTGAAAACGCCGACGAAAAGTCCTGACCGCCGCCAAAACCGCCACCGGGGCGGCCGCCACCGCCGCCGCCCATACCGCCTTCAAAGGCTGCGTGGCCATAGCGGTCATATGCAGCCTTCTTGTCGGCATCCTTCAACACTTCATAGGCTTCGTTCGCTTCTTTGAACTGGGCTTCTGCGTTTGGATCATCCTTGTTCCGGTCAGGGTGCAGCTCTTTGGCTTTGCGGCGATACCCCTTTTTTATGTCATCGCTCGAAGCGCCCTTGGAGACGCCAAGCACCTCGTAATAATCACGTTTTGCCATGAAAATATCCCCTAGATGGAACGTGACGGGCCGGCCCGTAAGGCCGGCCCGTTCAGTGGTTCCGGGTTTCGCAGAGCCTTAGGCCCGTTTGTCGTTGTCGAGATCCTCGAACTCGGCGTCCACGATGTCATCCTGATCATCATGTGGCCCGTCGGCAGGTTCGGCGACGTCGTCGTTTTCTTCCTGAGAGGCATTGTAGATCGCCTCGCCCAGTTTCATGGCCGCTTCGGTGACGTTCTGGATGCCGGACTTGATCTTGTCGGCATTTTCGCTTTCCATCTCGTCCTTCAGCGCGGCAATTGCCAATTCGATCGCTTCAACCGTGGTTGGATCAACCTTGTCGGAATGCTCTTCCAAGGACTTCTCAGTCGAGTGGATGAGGCTTTCCGCCTGGTTTTTCGCCTCGATCAACTCGCGACGCGCCTTGTCCGCATCGGCGTTTTCCTCGGCATCCTTGACCATCTTTTCGATGTCCTCATCGGACAGACCGCCAGACGCCTGGATCGTGATCTTCTGTTCCTTACCGGTGCCCTTGTCCATCGCGCCAACCGAAACGATGCCGTTGGCGTCAATGTCGAAGGTTACTTCGATCTGCGGCATGCCGCGTGGGGCCGGAGGGATGTTTTCCAGATTGAACGCGCCGAGGATTTTATTGTCCGCAGCCATTTCACGCTCACCCTGGAAGACGCGGATCGTCACCGCGTTCTGATTGTCCTCGGCTGTGGAAAAGATCTGCGATTTCTTCGTCGGGATGGTCGTGTTGCGATCAATCAGGCGGGTGAAAACACCGCCCAGCGTTTCGATCCCAAGCGACAGTGGCGTCACATCAAGCAACACAACATCCTTGACGTCGCCCTGCAGAACACCCGCCTGGATCGCGGCACCCATGGCCACGACTTCATCCGGGTTCACGCCTTTATGCGGCTCCTTGCCGAAGAACTTTGTGACTTCCTCGACCACTTTTGGCATCCGAGTCATACCACCGACCAGAACAATCTCGTCGATGTCGGAGGCGGACAGGCCCGCATCCTTCAGCGCGTCTTTGCACGGCTTGAGCGACGCTTTGATCAGATCACCGACCAGGCTTTCCAGCTTGGAGCGGGTCAGCTTCATCACCATGTGCAGCGGCTGCCCGTTTGAACCCATCGAGATGAACGGCTGGTTGATTTCTGTCTGGCTGGAAGAAGACAGTTCGATCTTGGCCTTCTCTGCCGCCTCTTTCAGGCGCTGCAACGCCATTTTGTCCTGCGTCAGGTCGACCGAATGCTCTTTCTTGAACGTATCCGCGAGGTAATTCACGATCCGCATGTCAAAGTCTTCACCGCCAAGGAACGTGTCGCCGTTGGTTGACTTCACCTCGAACAGACCGTCGTCGATTTCCAGAATGGTGACGTCGAATGTACCGCCGCCAAGGTCATAAACCGCGATGGTTTGTGTCTGCTCTTTGTCCAGACCGTAGGCCAGCGCAGCCGCCGTCGGCTCGTTGATGATCCGCAACACTTCGAGACCGGCGATTTTGCCGGCGTCCTTGGTGGCCTGACGTTGTGCGTCATTGAAATAGGCAGGCACCGTGATGACCGCTTGCGTGACGTCTTCGCCAAGATAGCTCTCGGCGGTTTCTTTCATCTTGCCGAGGATAAAGGCTGAAATCTGGCTGGGTGAATATTTCTCGCCCTTGGCTTCGACCCATGCATCACCATTGCCACCGTCAATCACGGCAAAGGGCAGGTTCTTCTTATCCTTGGCGAGGGCCGCGTCGTCATTGCGACGACCGATCAGGCGCTTGACACCGAAAATTGTGTTGTCCGGGTTGGTCACGGCCTGCCGTTTCGCAGGCTGTCCCACCAGACGCTCATCATCCGTGAAGGCAACGATGGAGGGCGTAGTGCGCGCCCCTTCCGCGTTTTCGACGACACGGGGCTGCGATCCATCCATGATGGCGATGCAACTGTTTGTGGTTCCGAGGTCGATACCGATAACTTTTGACATTTTTTGATCCCTTTTTCTTAAGGCGAAGACACGGAGCGTTGGCCCGTTATGGCGCCGCTGCCCCATATTTGATCACATCAAAGCGCTACGCTTCATGTGGTTCGCAGCGTATATAAGGAGGGGGTTCCTATGCTGCAACCTTTCACTTCTTTATGCAGGCGGATTCTACGTGTAATTTTTCCGATTGCGGCAACTTAGGTGAATTGCGCCATGCATTTGAGTGTTTTGGGCTTTGATATTTACAAAGGTTACCTTGATCTGGCCGCGCAACAGCGTGTTCTGGATGATGTGCGCGACATCGTCCGATCCGCGCCGCTGGTGCAGCCGATAACCCCCCGTGGAAACAAAATGTCAGTGCGCATGACAGCGGCGGGGGCCTATGGGTGGGTCACGGATCGGCAGGGCTATCGCCATGCAAGGACGCATCCGGGCGGGCAGGACTGGCCCGCGATCCCGGAATCGGTGTTGCGGGTGTGGAAAGACCTGAGCGGATCCGCGCGTGATCCGGAATGCTGCCTTGTGAACTTCTATGGTGAAGGCGCGCGCATGGGGCTGCATCAAGACAAGGACGAAGGCAGCCTTGAATGGCCGGTGCTGTCGATTTCACTGGGGGACGATGGGCTGTTTCGAATGGGCCACAGCGAACGGGGCAGCAAAACGCAATCTGTCTGGCTGCAATCGGGCGATGTCGTTGTTATGGGCGGTGCGGCGCGGCTGGCCTATCACGGGGTTGACCGGATTCGCTTTGGCTCCTCCACGCTTCTTGAAAACGGCGGGCGGTTGAATTTGACGCTGCGCGTTGTGACGTGACCCCTTTGTGGCGGTGCAGCACGATTACCACAGATCATCGGACCGTTTGGGCCAACCACCGAAAACATCAGAACAGGCAGAAGAGTTTTCAGAATGTCCATCGCAAGCGCAGCGGTTGCGCTGCTGTGGCTCTTGCGCACTGACCGCACGGCAGATCAGATCGGCCATCGTCGGTGCCGAGCTCCAACCGCCTTTTCGTGAGTGCAAACTGTGCAACATGAGCGGTTGACCCTTACAATCGCGCCGCCGTGTCATGGAATTCTTGCTGTTCCGCAACACTCGCCGCATAAGGGGCGGCATAAAGTTACACGCCAGGGCCGCGAAAAGGTAAATTCATGTTTGATTACAATAAGCTGACACAGGTTATGCGACGTCTTTCCATTGAGGCGGGCGCAAAGATCATGGAAATTTACGAGTCAGATGACTTTGATGTGCAGACCAAATCAGACCAAAGCCCCGTTACAGCCGCCGATGAGGCCGCCGATGCCATCATATCGGCGGGACTCCGCGCAGCCTTCCCGGACGTTTTGCTGATCACCGAGGAACAGGCGGCATCCCACAGTCAGACGGGTGATACATTCCTGATCGTGGACCCGCTGGATGGCACCAAGGAATTCATCCAGCGCCGCGGCGATTTCACCGTCAACATCGCGCTGGTCGAGGATGGCGTGCCGACACGCGGCGTGGTCTACGCCCCCGCCCGTCAACGGATGTTCTTTACGGATGCAAGTGGCCAGTCTGTCGAGGAAACGGGAAGTTTTGCGCCTGAAACCGTTGGCGAGACCAAGGCGATGTCCGTTTCGGCCCCGGACAATGCCGCCTTGATGGTCGTTGCATCAAAATCCCATCGGGATCAGGCGACGGATGACTACATCAACAAATACGCCGTGCGTGATATGAAAAGTGCGGGGAGTTCACTGAAGTTCTGTCTCGTTGCGACGGGCGAGGCAGATTTGTATCCCCGTCTGGGTCGCACGATGGAATGGGATACCGCTGCGGGTCATGCGGTGCTTGCAGGTGCAGGTGGGCATGTTGTGCGGTTCGACGATCTGTCACCGCTGCGCTATGGCAAATCCGGGTATGCGAACCCGTTCTTCATTGCCTATGCGCCCGGTGTCGAGTTGACCAAAGCCTGATGTCTGTCCTGATCGCAATCCCAGCGCGCTATGCCTCGTCGCGGTATCCCGGCAAGCCGCTGGTCGGTTTGCGTGGCGCTTCCGGTCAAACGCTCAGTCTGATTGAACGCAGCTGGCGCGCAGCCATGGAGGTGTCGGGCATCGACCGCGTTGTGGTGGCCACGGATGATACCCGTATTCAGGACGCGGCGCAGGCTTTCGGGGCAGAGGTCGTGATGACGTCGCCTTACTGCGCCAATGGCACCGAAAGATGTGCCGAAGTGCACGCAGCGCTGGGCGGGGGATATGACATCGTCGTCAATCTGCAAGGGGATGCGCCGCTTACCCCCGCGTGGTTTATCGAGGATCTGGTCGCAGGTCTTTTGAACGCGCCCACGGCCGAAATCGCGACGCCCGTGTTGCGATGTGATGGTGAAACGCTGCAGGGACTTTTGAACGACCGCAAGGCAGGCCGGGTCGGTGGCACCACGGCGGTTTTTGCGCAAGACAACCATGCGCTCTACTTTTCCAAGGAGGTTATCCCCTTCACGTCCCGAGACTATTCCGAAGATGCGCAAACGCCGGTTTTCCATCATGTGGGCGTCTATGCGTACCGCCCTGCGGCCCTTGCGGCCTATCCGGGCTGGCAGGTCGGCCCGCTGGAACAGCTGGAAGGGCTTGAGCAGCTTCGGTTCATGGAAAACGGCAGGTCGGTTTTATGCGTCGAGGTTGAGGCAAAGGGCCGGCAATTCTGGGAACTCAACAACCCTGAGGACGTGCCGCGCCTTGAGGCAATGATGGCAGCGATGGGGTTGGAATGATTCGGAGTGTTTACCCTCTTGTCTCTGAGCGGTGGTCATTTGGAAGCGGATAACCTAGGGTAAAGCCCACGCGATGCCTGTAATCTGCGTGTTTCAACCTAAAAGGTACTGTAAGAGTGGATCAGCGGAACGGTAAACAGACATCCTGCACGGCCCTTCGGCTAGGATGAAAACTGGTAAGAAAGAACGAATATGGCAAACGAGGGTGGCGAGATGACGCGCAAAGTAACGAAGGCTATTTTTCCTGTCGCAGGTATGGGGACGCGGTTTTTACCAGCAACAAAATCCGTCCCGAAGGAAATCATGACGCTGGTGGACCGACCGCTCATTCAATACGCCATTGATGAAGCGCGCGCCGCCGGGATCAAGGAGTTCATCTTTGTAACCTCGCGCGGCAAAGGTGCGCTCGAAGACTACTTCGATCATGCCCCGCAGCTTGAGCAATCCTTGCGTGACAAGGGCAAGACAAAGCTGCTGGAAATGCTCGAAAACACCAATATGGAAAGCGGCGCAATCGCCTATATCCGCCAACACAAAGCGCTGGGGCTGGGTCACGCCGTTTGGTGCGCGCGCCGTCTGATCGCGGACGAACCTTTTGCGGTGATCCTGCCGGATGATGTCATTGCAGGGGACAAACCGTGTCTGCAGCAAATGGTTGAGGCATACGAGGAAACGGGCGGCAATATGGTGGCCGCGATGGAAGTGCCACCGGAAAAGGCGTCTTCTTACGGCATGTTGGACATCGAAACGGATATGGGGTCGATGGTGCGCGTCAAAGGGATGGTTGAAAAACCACCAGAGGGTAAAGCACCGTCAAACCTTGCGGTCATTGGCCGTTACATTCTTGCCCCGTCCGTCTTGTCGAACCTCAACGACATGAAAAAAGGTGCCGGAGGCGAGGTGCAACTGACAGATGCCATCGCAACCGAGATCGAAAAAGACCATGGGGTCTATGGGTATCGCTTTCAGGGCCAGAGGTTTGATTGCGGCTCAAAGTCGGGCTTCCTGCAGGCGACGGTTTCATTCGGGCTGGCGCGAGATGACCTGCGGGATGATCTTTCGAGATATATCCACGAAATCGTCAGCATGAGCAAAGCCGCACAGTAAAGCGACCGAAACATCACCAGACGTTGCAGCCGCCTGACCAGTTTTCACCGGTCAGGCGGCTTGTTCTGCTTCTGCCGATGTCAGAATTGTATAGAGTGTGGCCGGGTTGCGGTTGGCCCGCAGTTTCGCACACACGGACGCATCACGCAGGGTGCGCGAGACCAGCGCCAGCGCCTTGAGGTGATCGACACCTGCATCCTCGGGCGCGAAAAGGGCAAAGGCGATATCAACCGGTTGGCGGTCAACGGAGCCGAAATCAATCGGTTTGTCGAGAAGAACAAAAACACCCAGAACGGAGTCAAGATCGCTCAACCGGGCATGCGGCAAGGCGATGCCATGCCCCACACCCGTCGGCCCAAGCGCTTCGCGCGCCAGCATCGCATCAAGGACCACATCTGCGTTCAAATCATAGACTTGTGCAGAAAGATCGCTGATGTCTTGCATCAAGCGTTTCTTGCTGGAGGCCGAGTTCAGCACCTTTACGGCCTCCGGCTTCAGGAGTTCAGAAAATTCCATATCGCTCGCACTTTTTTGACGCAGCCTGCGCCGTTATACTCTACTTAGGATCGATCCAGCCGATGTTCCCATCATCCCGACGGTATACAACATTCACGCCTTCCTTGCCTTCGTTGCGAAACACCAGAACAGGAGCACCTTGAAGCTCCATTTGCATGACGGCCTCGCCCACGGAAAGAGAGGGGATCTTCGTCTCCATTTCAGCCACAATGATCGGTTGCAGCGTTTCGGGCTCCTGATCCTCCGACTCAACTTCTGATGCGAGGATATATGAGGACGCGCCGTAGATTTCAACAGGCTCGGCCCGATCTTTATGATGATCTTTCAACCTACGCTTGTAGCGACGCAGCTGCTTTTCCATTTTCTCGCGACAGGCATCAAATGCTGCGTATATCTCCGTCTGATGCGCCTTGGCCTGTGCCGTCAGCCCGGTCGACAGATGTACCGTTGCCTCGCAAACAAACTCATGGGCCGATTTGGAGAAAACAACAACGGCCTCGGTCGGGCGCTCGGCATACTTCTTGACCGCTTCGCTGAGTTCCTCGCGTACGTGGGTCTGAAGTGCTTCACCAATATCGATCTGTTTGCCGCTGATTTGATACCGCATGGGTTCTCCTTTTAAGTCAGACACTGCCAAAAGCGCACGCTTTCGCGACGTGCTTAAGTGATGACAGGTTATGGAAAATGGCTACCGTTCAGGTTGATGTTTTCTGTGCTCTGACGAGCTGTCGCACACGGTGAAACACAAGGACTGATCTTCGCCATGGTTCCATTGAGCCCGACTATTGGGGAAAGAGTCAAACAAAAGAAACGCGCATAAGCGGAAAAATTGTAAAGGTTAACAAAGGGTATATCAGGAAATCCTGAATTTATCGCCCAGATAAACCCGACGCACGTTTTCGTTCTCTACGACATCTTGTGGCGTGCCTGACATCAGCACCTTGCCTTCGTGCAGAATATAGGCGCGATCCACGATTTCCAGCGTTTCCCGCACGTTGTGGTCGGTGATCAGCACGCCGATGCTGCGTTTCTTGAGGTCGGCCACAAGGGTGCGGATATCATCGACCGAAATCGGATCGACACCCGCAAAGGGTTCGTCCAGCAGCAGATACCGTGGGTTTGCCGCGAGGCATCGGGCGATTTCCACACGCCGTCGCTCACCGCCGGACAGGGCAAGCGCGGGAGCGCGGCGCAGGTGCTCGATCGAAAACTCTGATAGCAACTCTTCGAGCCGCTCGCGCCGCTTGTGGCGGTCCGGTTCGGTAATATCGAGGATCGCGGCGATGTTATCCTGTACGGAAAGGCCGCGAAAGATGCTCATCTCCTGCGGCAGATATCCGATCCCCAGTTGCGCACGGCGATACATGGGAAAGGTCGTCACATCCTGCCCATCAATCTGCACGCTGCCGCCCTCGGGCGTCACCAGCCCGGCAATGGCGTAAAAGGTCGTTGTCTTGCCCGACCCGTTCGGCCCCAGCAAAGCGACGACTTCGCCCCTGTCTAACTCCATCGAAAAATCGCGGATGACAGTTTTCTTGCGATAGGATTTGCGCAAATGCTCAACCCGTAACCCGGCAGAGCCCTCTGCGACTGTCAGCCTGGGGCGTGCCATCTACTGATCACCGGTTTGCAGCACGGTTTTGACCCGGCCTGACATTTGCGCGGTGCCGTCGGATATCTGAACAGTCATTGTGTCAGCACTGATTGCCGAGGGGCCCTGCGCGACAAGAACACTGCCGCTCATCACGATTGTCCCGTCATCGACATTATAGTCTGCCCGCTCGGATTCGGCGGCATCCTGTCCGGAAATCAGCACGACATTGCCCGTGGCCTCAATGCGGTCAATGGCCTGTGCCGTCGTGTCATAGACCACCAGCACATTGTCGGCCGACAAGCGCATTTCGCCCTGAATCACGATCACATTGTCCGTAAACAGCGCCGTTCCCGCGTTCTGATCGACAGCGAGACTGTCGGCGGTGACCTCAACGGGCAGTCCGCTGTTGTCCTGAATCGTGCCAAAAGCCACCTGCGTGCCCTGTGCCAACAGACCGGTGGCCGCAAAAACAAGCGGCAGGGATAAAATGAGATTTCTGAAAACAGTCACAGCTTATTCTTTCGTTTTATCCGGCGTGTGTACCAGTTTTACGCCGTTTGTAAAAACCCATTGGCCATCTTCTTTTCCCTCCGGGACAAAGAAGCGCATCGCGCCGGCCTGCAGATCCCCCAAAGGCGTGGTGGCAGACACCGCACCGGGTGAGGTCACATCCATGGCAGACATGCGCATCAACAACTCATCGGACAGCAGTACATAACCGGTGGAGGTGGTAATCCTGACATCGCCGGTCAGCCGTGACAGGTCATTCGCAATGTCAAGCAGGGCATCATTTCCATAGGCGGTAATGTTTGTACCGCTGGCCATCTTCATCTCGATATCGACGTTCTTGCCTTTGTTTGTTCCGCCGACACCCGTTGGCCCGGTCATGGTTTCAGCAATCACGGCGATCTGATCCCCATTCGCGGACATGCTGGTGTAATAAGGTCCTGTGACTTGCTGGTTGGTCAGGCGTTCCTGCACTTCGCTGTCGGCAAAAGGAATCGTGCTGGGCGGATCAACCGCACGCGAAATCAGAAAGAGCGTCGACAACATACCAAGCGCTACGAGAGGCAGGGTCACCTTCAACCATGCCACCATTCGAGAGTAGCGATCAGCATGCATCAAGATCACCCCAGGCCAATACGCAGGCAGTCGTGGATATGGATCAGCCCGACCAGTTTCCGGGGTTCCTGCGGATCGACGACCAGCAGGCAGGTGATCTTCTTGTCATTCATGATGCCGACTGCCTGTTCGGCCAAGGCATCAGGCGGGATCGTCACGGGTGATGGTGTCATGACGTTATGCGCCTCAAAGGAGGCCAAGCCGTCCATATGTCGGCTGATGTCCCCGTTTGTGATGATCCCTTGCAACAGCCCTTGCGGGTCAGATACCGCGACGACTCCAAATCCTTTCTGGCCGATTTCGCGCAGTGCTTCGGACATTGGGGCGTCGCCCGGCACGACCGGGACAGCGCGCCCCGTGTGCATGAGGTCCGAGACCTTGCTCAACTGGGCGCCAAGTTTTCCGCCAGGATGAAACGCGCGGAAGTGTTCTGGCGTGAATTTACGGTGTTCCATCAAGGCGACGGCCAGCGCATCGCCGAGCGCCAGCGTCATGGTTGTCGATGAGGTCGGAACGATGCCCGTGCCACAGGCCTCCTGCGCGCGCGGCAGAACCAGGGCCACATCAGACTGCCGCAGCAGCGTGGACTCAGGGCGGCTTGCCACCCCGATCATCGGAATGGAAAAGCGGCGCGTATATGCAATGACATCGGCCAGTTCCGGGGTTTCGCCGGAGTTGGACAGGACGATCACCACATCGCCGGCCCCCATCATCCCAAGATCGCCATGGCTGGCTTCGGCCGGGTGTACGAAATGCGCAGGTGTGCCGGTGCTGGCCAAGGTCGCGGCGATCTTGCGCGCGATATGGCCCGATTTTCCCATGCCGCAGACGATAATGCGCCCGGTCGCGGCAATCATCAGTTCAACAGCCTTGGCAAAGCTGTCGTCGATGCTCTGCTCCAGCTGTTGCAGGGCGTCGATCTCGATCCGGATTACACGGCGCGCGGTATCTTGAAATATCCCGCTCATGAGTGCGCAAAAATGTCCGTGTCAGGCCACCCCATCAAGTCCAGTTTCGCGCGCATCGGCAGAAAGTCAAAACAGGCCTGCGCTGTTTCCATGCGGCCCTCCCGTTCCAGCATCTTGTTCAGGGCCTCGCGTAATTGGTGCAGATAGAGAACATCCGATGCGGCATATTCAATCTGCGCGTCTGTGAGCGTCTCCGCACCCCAGTCGCTGGATTGTTGCTGTTTCGAAATGTCGATCGCCAAGAGTTCTTGCAGCAGTTTGGCCAGACCGTGGCGGTCCGTATAGGTGCGTACCAAACGGCTGGCGATTTTCGTGCAATATACCGGCGCCGCCGTTGCGCCAAAAGCATTGAGCATGGCCGCGATGTCAAAACGCCCGAAATGAAACAGCTTGAGCACCTTGGGATCTTCGAGCAGCTTGCACAGGTTCGGCGCCTCGGTCTGGCCCTTTGCGATCTGGATCAGATGCGCCTTGCCGTCCCCGCCCGAAAGCTGCACGACGCACAGACGGTCGCGATGCGGGTGCAGGCCCATCGTCTCGCAATCAATTGCCACCATCGGGCCGAGGTCAAGCCCATCAGGCAGATCGTTCTTATACACGTTGTGGGTCATGGGTTTCCTATATTCTTCTGCAAGACGTCGCCAAAGCCTGTTCGGCGTTTCCTTGTGCTGCGTGTTAGCCCTGTAAATCGTATCGCACAAGGCTGCGGCACATGTCGTGATCGCATCAGCACCAGTTTCCATTGGCAGATCTTGACCGGTTGCCCTGCGGCGCGCCCTTGGACCTCTCGCAAGGATGTTGCGCGTACTGCCGGCATTATTCCGGATCCACCCGACCGCGCAGGGATTTGACCTCGCCGCGTTGCTTCTTGGCCTTGAGC
Source organism: Roseobacter denitrificans OCh 114 (assembly GCF_000014045.1). Taxonomy (NCBI): domain Bacteria; kingdom Pseudomonadati; phylum Pseudomonadota; class Alphaproteobacteria; order Rhodobacterales; family Roseobacteraceae; genus Roseobacter; species Roseobacter denitrificans. The sequence goes on along the minus strand of NC_008209.1, from coordinate 360,720 downwards.
CGCCGCTTTTTAGACCCCAGCGTGGGGCGCGTTGCGATCCGCCGTTTGGGGGCCACCAGCGCCTTGCGGATAAGCTCTGCCAGGCGCTCGCGGATAATTTCCCGATTGCGCGCCTGACTGCGGGTTTCCTCGCATTGCAGAACCAGCGCGCCATCGGTTGTCCAGCGCCGCCCGGCCAGCCGTTTCAGGCGGGTTTTGACCGGTGCGGGCAAATTTGGTGAACGCGCGGCCTCAAACCGCAGTTCAACGGCGGATGAAACCTTGTTGACGTTCTGCCCGCCGGGACCGGAGGAGCGCATGAAGCTCTCGGTCAGTTCCCAATCCTCGATGGTGATGTTGTCGCTTATTCTCATGATGACCTCGGGCAAACCGCCCTCAAACGCTGACTGAATGGGCGGATGGGTTTCCGCTCAGGTGTTCGCGCGGCCACGCCTATCAAAAAGGGCCGCACATTTACAGTGCGGCCCAATCGAATGGTTGCGGAGGTGGGATCGGTTAGACGATCACGTCCACCCTGTGGTCTGCCCGGTAAGGGCTGCCTTAGCAGGCGACCTCCAAAGCTGTTCCGACACCTCTCTCCAATACCTTTCTTGACACTGGATCACCTCCTTTACCTATCTGTTTCTGATATCAGAATCGTTGCATAGGTTCAGAAATTTGCCAAGCTTTTTTTCGTTAAAGATGTGTTACTGCGCGGCGGTCATCCGCCCGGTGATCAGGCGGAACGGCACCAGCGCCAGCAGCGCAAGGCTCAGCTTGACGCCCCAATCTGCAATCGCAAGCGACACCCACAGCGGGGCCTGCGGGCCAAATCCAAGGATCGGCAGAACCTCCCCCGCCCAGGATACGTCATTGGCAGGCTCGATGAAGCTGAGGCTTGCTGAAAAGGCGATGCTGAAAAATAAGGCAGTATCGACGGTGCTGCCGATCAGCGTAGAGGCCAGCGGCGCGCGCCACCATGTTCCTCCCCGAAGTGCGGAAAAGATCGACACATCCAGCAACTGCGCCGTCAGGAAGGCGATGCCGGACCCGATTGCGATCCGAAGCGTAACCAGCGGCCCATATTCGCCCATGATCTGTGTGCCGATCAGCGAACAGATGATCCCGACGATAAAGCCGGTGAACACAACGCGCCGGGCAGCCTGCGCACCGTAGACGCGGTTCATGATGTCCGTAACGAGAAAGGCGAGCGGGTAGGTGAAGGCCCCCCACGTCAGCCAGTTTCCGAACAGGAACTGGACAAGAATATTGGAGGCAACAACGATTGCAGCCATGGCAATGATGCCGGGGAGGTGAGCGCGTGTCATGTGAATAATCCGTTTTGGCAAGGGTGCGGCACTTGGTCGGCAACCATCGCCGACGCCGCGTCTTTAGGCCTATTGCGGCTGCGTGGCAACCCTTTGCGTCAGAGCGTATTCGACAATTTCACCGCGCATGAAGGGATAGAAATTATCGTCAGACACCATGGTCAGCCTGATCGTCCCGGCAGCGTCGCGCCAGACTGCGAGGCCTTCGAGGTTGCCATGCGTCCCCAGTTTGGTTTGCAGAACAGTTTCGATATCCGTCACACTGTCTTCCTGCACTCTCATCGCCCGCACGCGGCTGTAAAAGCCGAAGGGATACAGGCCGCGCTCAAGCACATAGAGCCGTCCATCGGGGCCAAAATCGGCCCCAACCGGGGAGAATTCGTCGGTGACCGGAAGGGTAAAGGCCTGTTGCCACGCCTCCCCCGGTTTGCGGCGATAGACCAGTGCGGCCCAAGCGCCGGGATGGACATGCTCGGGGATCGCGAACAGCGATCCGCCGTCCTGAATGGCGAGCGCTTCAAGCCCGCCGTTTTGTTTGAATGCGCCCCATGCACGGGTGTAGCTTGGGAGTTTCTCCGGCGTGTCCAGCGTCGGGTAGGCGTGCACGCGGTGGGCGTGCTCAAAGGACACGAAAATCGCACCAGACGCGGCCCATGCGACCCCTTCCGCGTCCGTTTGCAGTGTTTCCCAGACACGGCCGCGCGGGTCGACCAACACGCGTTTCGTGTCGATCTCGATTCCCGTCAGTTGCCCGTCCCTGCGCAGGAGCTGACCGCGCGCCACATGCCCCCGGTCCGTGACAAAGACAAATTCCGTGCCATCAGGTGTCAGATCAATGCCGGACAGGCCGCCGATCCAGTCCTCGTCGCGGGGGATGTCGGTTACTGCCAACAGGTGAGCGGGTTGATCCGGCGGCGCGACAGGCTTGAACCAGAACCACGGCGCGAGGGCCACGGCGCTGATTATTGCGATTGTAAAACGTCGGCGCATTGTGCAGGCAGATCAGCAAGGCGCACGGGCGGCCTTGGCTTTCGAGGTTTCGCATTGGGATCAGGTGGGGGCGGGTTCAGGATATTATTGACCCACGCCTGCGCATCCGCGCATCCGTCCCCTGCGGGTGGCGGGGTTTGATCCACACAGCCGGTCGATCCGCTCGGACAGGACAGGCGCACATGGAAATGATAGTGATGCCCGAACCACGGTCTGATCTTGCGCAACCATGACCGGTCACCTGTCGCTGTGTTGCAAAGCTGAACCTTTGCGCCGGGAAAGATGAAGATGCGCGCGACGCGCGGGTCCGATGCGGCGGCCTTGAGAATCGCGGCATGTTGAGGGGTCCAGTTGTCGTTGACAAAGGCCCCGGCATTGCGCCGCAGTGAAATGGAGGAGATGTTTTCGCGTTCCGCCACGCTCAGCGACAGGTTTGTGGCAGGGCGCAGCCAGATGTCTGCGTCCAGCCCGATCTGGTGACTGGCATGACCCGACAGCATCGGACCCCCGCGCGGCTGGCTCAAATCCCCGACATAGAGACCATTCCATCCCGGTTGCTGCGCTGCGATCCGGCTGAGGTCTTTCACAAAGCTCACCGTTTCGGGGTGTGCCCAGTTGCGGTTGCGCGACAGCCGCATCGCCTGCCATGTGGGGCCTGTTTCAGGCAGTTGTGCGGCCCCTGCGACGCACCCTTTCGCATAGCTGCCGAAGGGAGCGGGCGGGCTTTGCGAGGCTGCTGATTTCGCCCCGAAAAGCTGTTTTGCCGGTTTCAGGCTGTCTTTATGCCCGGAGGTGCCGATCGTCGGCAATGGCGCGACCTGCGCAGGTGGCGCGCTTTGTTCGGAACAGGCCATCAGGCCGACTGCAAGCACGGATATCAGGATGAAATGTGACGTTTTCATGCGTAGTCCCCTTTGGGTTTGACCCATATGAGCAGGATCAGGCCCAGAATGAAAAGCACAACAATCGGTGTGATCCCCATACGCTGGCTGCCGGTGAGGTCTGATACGATTGCGATGGATGCCGGTGCAAGAAATGATGTCGCCTTGCCGGAGAGCGCATAAAGCCCGAAGCCTTCTGTCATGCGGTCCGGGTTGGCCTGATGCGTCATCATCGTGCGGGACGATGACTGCAACGCGCCGCCTGCCGCCCCGATGAGCGCGCCCGCGATGTAGAATGTAACGTCAGGGATGGCAGAGCCGTCGGCCAGTGCGATGCCCAGAATGGACCGGGGCGTCAGTGACAAAATGAGACCCGAGGTCAAAATCAGCGTGACACAGCAGAAAATGATCACCGGCATCGGGCCGATGCGGCGATCTGCATGCCCGCCGATCCAACAGAAAACCGCACCGCTGATGGCGGCGAGAATGCCGAAAATGCCGATGTCCATGATGCTCCAGCCGAGCACGCCCAACGCATAGATGCCGCCGAATGTATAAAGGCCGTTCAGGGCGTCGCGATAAAACATCGACGATCCCAGATAGGCGAGTAAGGACGGCGTTCGGGGGAGTTTCACAAGCGTGTCGCGCAAGCCGATCAGGCCGATGCGCAGATGGTTTTGCGGCGTATGCCTTGGGGCGATGTCGCGGAAATGCAAAAAGAAAGGGATGATGAAAACCATGAACCACGCAGCGGTCAGCGGCCCGACGATGCGCGTGTCTGCGCCTGTGTCCGGGTCCAGACCGAACAAGGGCGAAAGGCCCGCAATCGTGCGTCCGGTGTCACCGGCCTGAAAAAGCACCAGCATGATGGCAAGCGCGACCACACCGCCGAGGTAGCCAAACGCCCATCCGGAGCCGGAGATGCGCCCCCGTTCATTGCTGTTGGGGTGCAGCTCCGGCAGGAAGGAGTTCGTGAAAATGGTCGCAAACTCCATGCCGATCAGGCCAATCCCGAAGAAGAACAGCGCCCAGAGTATCGAAAAATCGGCAGGTGCTGTCCACCACAGGCCCGCGGCGCCCACCACGTAAAGCGTGCTGAACAGGACAATCCACGGCATGCGTCGCCCGCTGCCATCCGCGATTGAACCCAAAAGGGGCGCCAGCACGGCGATTGCGATCCCTGCCGCCGTCAGCCCATAGCCCCAATAGGCCTGCGCCTGTGCACGTGCCGCGTTTGCCGCCATGCCATCAGCGATCAATGTTTCGGTTGCCGTCTGCGCGAAATAGGGGCCGAAAATGAAGGTCAGCAACAGGGTGTTGTAGGGCTGGCTTGCCCAGTCAAAGAAATACCAACCCCAAATGCGTTGACGCGTCGAGCTCATCCGCCTGCCTGCTCTGCCTTGTTTCCTTAAGGTAGAACAGGCCCGCCGCTGTCAGGCAAGTAAAGCTTTGTTAAATCGCACCCTCTAGGACAGGCGCAGCCTTGCCCTTTGGATGCTGCTTGCTTAACTGAACAAGGCCCAACGAAAGGTATTTTGATGCAATCGATCTTTGAAATTCTGATGCTCCTGCTGAATGTCGTGTGGTTCTTTATCATCGCGCATGTGATCATGAGCTGGCTGATCAATTTTCAGGTGCTGAACACGCAGCAATCGCTGGTTGCGCAAATATGGTATGGGCTGAACCGCTTGCTGGAACCGATTTATGGCCCAGTGCGCCGGGTTTTACCGCAAATGGGCGGGATTGATCTGGCACCTCTGGCCGTCCTGTTGATCGTTGCGATCCTGCGCATTGTACTTGTGAACAACTACGCGCTCTTCATTTAGCGGTCGGCTGGCGGGGCATTTTTCACAAATGCACCGGATAGCCCTTGTCCGCGAATCGTGACTGTGGGAGTCTGCGCCACAAAGCGGAATTAACGAACAGGACCGACATGACCGGCGCGCCCCAGATGCTTCGCGATGTCTTTGGGTTTGATGCATTTCGACCCGGGCAAAAAGAAATTGTCGATGCTGTGACTGCGGGCGAAAACGTGCTGGCGATCATGCCAACGGGTGGCGGTAAATCGCTTTGTTTTCAATTGCCTGCAATTTTGCGCGATGGCGTGACGGTTGTGATCTCACCCCTCATCGCCCTGATGCGCGATCAGGTGCGCGCCCTTCAGGAGGCCGGTGTCGCTGCCGGGGCGCTTACCTCCGGCAATACGCCCGAGGAAACCGACGCGGTATTCGATGCGTTGGATCAGGGGCGGCTCAAGCTGTTGTATATGGCGCCCGAGCGTCTGGCGGCAGGCTCGGCGCTGGGTCTGCTGCGGCGCATCGGTGTGTCCCTCATCGCGGTGGATGAAGCGCATTGCGTAAGTCAGTGGGGCCATGATTTCCGGCCTGATTACCTGCGCATTGGTGAATTGCGGCGTGTGTTGGGGGTGCCATTGGCTGCATTTACGGCCACGGCAGATGCGGACACCCGCACCGAAATCGTTCGGAAACTTTTTGACGACACCGATCCACAGATATTCCTCAGGGGGTTTGATCGCCCGAACATCCATCTTTCCTTTGCGGCCAAGGATGGTCCCCGACGGCAGATTTTGGATTTTGCGGCGGCACGTCCCGGGCAATCCGGCATCGTCTACTGCGGAACGCGTGCCAAAACCGAAAGCCTCTCTGCGGCCCTGCGCGAAGCGGGGCGCACCTCGTTGCACTATCACGGCGGAATGGAGGCGGAGGATCGCCGGATCGCGGAGCGCCGCTTTCAACAGGAGGACGGGCTGATCGTTGTGGCAACCGTCGCTTTTGGCATGGGCATTGATAAACCGGATATCCGCTGGGTGGCGCATGCGGACCTGCCAAAGTCGATCGAGGCCTATTATCAGGAAATCGGCCGGGCCGGGCGCGATGGCGCACCGGCGGAAACGCTGACCCTCTTTGGTCCGGATGATATCCGCCTGCGGCGTAACCAGATCGACGAAGGGCTGGCGCCCCCCGAACGCCGCGCGGCTGATCATGCCCGGCTCAACGCGTTACTGGGGTTGGCCGAAGCGATGAAGTGCCGCCGCGCGACGCTCCTTGGCTACTTTGGTGAGACCGATATCACTTGCGGCAAATGTGATCTCTGCGATGCGCCGCCCGAAACATTTGATGGCACCATCGCGGTGCGCAAGGCGCTGTCGGCCATCCTGCGCACAGATGAATGGTTCGGGGCGGGGCATCTGATCGACATCCTGTTGGGCATTTCCACCGACAAAATCATGCAACGCGGCCACGACAAGTTACCCACTTTCGGTGTCGGCAAGGAATATGACAAACGCCAGTGGCAAGCCGTTTTCCGGCAAATGATGGGGCATGATCTGGTGCGCCCTGACCCCGCGCGCCATGGTGCGTTGAAGATGACGGATGCAGCGCTGCCGATCCTGCGCGATCAGGCGACGATTGAATTGCGGCGCGACAGTATCCGCAACGCAAGCACGCGGCGTCCTGCGGTGAAATCCATGGTTGGCGAAGAAGACGCACCACTGCTTTCCGCGCTCAAGGCCAAGCGGCGCGCCTTCGCCGAGAATGCCAAGGTGCCGGCATATATCATCTTTACCGACCGGACCCTGATCGAAATGGCGGAAAACCGGCCCCGGACCCTTGATGATCTGGCAGGTATCGGCGGGGTGGGGGCCAAGAAGCTCGAACGTTACGGCGCGGCCTTTCTCGAAGTGATCAATGGCGAAGCGGAGCATATGCACCCGAACCGACGGAAGCTGGCGGGCAAAACCGCCGGCACAGTCTACGACCGCCTTCTCGAAGTGCAGGCCGTGTTGGCCCGTGGTGAGGCGGGGCAGGACAAGCCGCTGAGTTGTTCGTCTTCGCAGCTGGCAAAACTCGCGCAGATGCACAACGCCGATGAAAAAGCCGTTGAAAATCTGCTGGGCGATCGTCGTGCGGCACGTTTTGGGTCGGCCTTTCTGGACGTCCTGCGGGAGGCGGGCTAGATACGACAGCAGAGACTTTTTCGGGGGATGACAAATGTTGGTGGTGATTTCACCTGCAAAGCGGCTGGACTGGGCGGAGCGGGATGTTCCGGTCACGCAGCCTGATTTTCAGGAAGACGCAGTGCGTCTGTCAAAGACTGCCCGCAATCTCACCCTTGGGAGTTTGAAATCACTGATGGGGCTAAGCGATGATCTGGCGCGTCTCAACCGTGACCGGTTCAATGCATTCGCAGAAGACCCCGCGCCAGAGGCCACGAGACCGGCGGCTTTGGCTTTCGCCGGGGATACATATCAGGGTCTGGAAGCGACCAGCCTAGATGAAAATGAACGCGCATGGGCGCAGGATCATCTGCGGATTTTGTCAGGTCTTTACGGGGTTTTACGCCCGCTGGACGCCATTCAACCGTACCGGCTTGAAATGGGCAGCCGTCTGAAAACGCGGCGCGGGTCGAACCTGTATGAGTATTGGCGCGATGATCTCTCAAAGGCGCTGAACGCGCAGGCACAAAGCGTCGGGACAGATGTGCTGATCAATTGTGCAAGTCAGGAATATTTCGGCGCCGTTGCGCCCAAGGCCCTGAAGTTGCGGGTGATTACCCCGGCGTTCATGGAAGACAAAAACGATGGCAAGGGGCCGAAGATCGTCAGCTTCTTCGCCAAGAAGGCCCGTGGCGCCATGGCCCGCTTTGTGATCCAGAACAGGCTTTCTGATCCGGACGCACTTACCGGTTTCGACACCGGTGGCTATGCGTATCAACCGGAGTTGTCGACGCCGGACAAGCCCGTTTTCATTCGGCCCTATCCCGCTTCCTGATCCATGTCATCGGGGCAGGGGTGCGCGGCATCGCTGGGCCGGAAGTCCATGATTTTGCCGATGATTTCGTTCTTGCGCAGTGGCTTGGTCATGTAATGGTCGAGGCCAGCCTCAAGAATATCCTTGTCATCCCCGCTCATCGCGTGGGCGGTCAAAGCGATGATCGGCACATGGGCACTAGTGCTTTTTTCAATTTCGCGGATCGCGCGGGTCGCCTGTTTGCCATCCAGACGCGGCATTGAGATATCCATGAAAATCAGATCAGGCTGGAATTCCGGGTAGGCATCGACGGCTTCCTGACCGTCATTTGCAAATTGCAGTTCGATATCAAGCGCTTTGATCATCTTGCCAAAGACCAGCCGATTGGTCTTGTTATCCTCGGCGGCGAGTATGCGCATCTTGCGGGGTGCTGTCGGCTCAACGGGTTGTGCATCAGACGGCGAGACGGTTTTGCGGTGTGAAAAGACGGCTGGTGATGCGGCACCATCAGCCTTATCCGGTGCTGCGTTGTTATTGCTCACCGGCTTGACCGTTTCGAGCCAGCCAAACAGGTCACTGCGCAGATAGGGTCGTTGCGCAATGATATCGACACTGTCGCTCAGCGGGTCCTTACTGGCATAACCGTGGTTACTGCTGAGCAAAATGATCTGCTGCGTATGACCAGCCTTGCGCGCTGTTTGCGCAAACTGCAGGCCGTTCACGTCGGCCATGATGTGATCAACCATCACAAGATCAACCGAGCTATCGAGCATGGCAAGCGCAGTGGCTGCATCCTGGCAGGCCGTCACCTTTAGGCCAATCTCTTCCAGTTGTCGCTGAAGTATGTCGCGGTTGAGCGGAAAATCATCAACAACCATGACGTGGCGCAATCCAGGGTCGAGCGCCGGGTGGGCCAGTGTGACAGGGCCCGTAGGTTCGAGCGCAATCTCAAACCCGAAGCAAGAGCCAACGCCTTCTTCGGAAGTGAGCCAAATCTGCCCATTCATCATCTTAATCAGCTTTTTGGTGATCGCCAGACCCAGACCGGTACCGTCAAACTGGCGGTTCCGTTCGCTTTCAACCTGATTGAACTCGCCAAAGACGTGATCAATCATATCCTCTGGAATGCCGATGCCGGTATCTTCGACCCTGATTTGCAAGATCACTTTGCCCGTCGCTTCGTCAGGTTTGCCCGAGACGCGCACTGTCACGGACCCTTCAGTCGTAAATTTTACGGCATTGCCAAGCAGATTGGTCAGGATCTGACGCAAACGGCCCGGATCGCCAATGAAGTCAGAGGACAAAAACAGCGCGTAATCAACGCTCAGCAAAATACCCTTGTCGCGCGCGATTGACTGCAACAGGCGCAACACTTCGTGAATGGATTTTTCAAGGTTGAAAGGTTCGGGGTGCAACTGGAGTTTTTCCGCTTCGATCTTGGAATAGTCCAGCACGTCATTGATGATGACGAGCAGCGCCTCACCAGAGTTCTTGATGGTGTCGACATAGAGCCTTTGCTCTTC